>DDYO01000165.1:3238-7196 GCA_002348045.1 Anaerolineales bacterium UBA2232 | reverse complement strand
ATAGAACTTGCCGCAATCGAGCAAGGTCTTGTCCGACCAGGAGGCGGTCCCGACCAAGGGATTGAAGCCAGGACTGTGGGGGACAAAAGAGTGCTCCATGGGGAGACCTCCTTGGGTTCATCCTACATGCGCATTTGCGGCAAAAGCTGTATATTTATCCAGTATTCAACCACAGGAGAAGCAGCGCCATGCAAGTCATCGAATCCACCTATGTCGTCACCCTGCGCGACTACCCCGAAGAGATCCCTGCCAAGGAGCGGATTGCCGCAGAAACCCGGTACGCCAAGGCTCTGGAAAAGCAGCTCGGTGGCCCCGAACAGGTGGCCGCCGCGCTGGACACCATGCACAGCCTGGAAGAGTCGCCGCCCGAGGTGGTGTCGCCTGGTGATCTCACTTTGCTCAAGGCCTGGGGCAAGGCCAGTGCGGCAGCCAAGCAGGCGGGGTTCCGGGATCTGGGGGAAGGGGATGGAGCGTACTTTGAAGTTCGGCTGGTGTGAGGGTGAAGGTCCACTGAGGACACGCCATGCCGATCGACTCGCCCTGGAGTTACCCGACCTTGATGTGCACACCACCGGACGGAGCCGGTGGTGTGTTCCCGACGGAGACCGTGCTGCCGCTGGAGGCGGAGGCGTATGCGATCACGCGGGAGGGTGATATCTGGCGGGTGACGGTGAAGCACTCGGGAGAAGTGCTGTATGCGGGGCCAGGACCCGTGGAGCTGGTGGAGTCGCCTGCGCCGTTTTGAAGCAATTCGATTGCACCGCACCAGCTACCGGTTGTATGGTGCATCAGCCAGCAAGGAGACGATATGTCGATAGACCGTGCCAACTATCCCGGAGTGCCGGAAGACTTTCCGGTGACGGCAGTACCTTCTGCTGTTGCGGGTGCCCAGCCCAAGATGAACCTGGTTGAGGAAGGTGGGAAGTTCTATGCCCCGGGTACGTCGCCAGGCGAGGTCATGGCGGCCTTCCAGATGTGTGACGATCTGGTCTCGCAGATGGTGCCGTACTGCCAGAGAAAACTTGCCACCTACGAAGGCAACCAGGAGGCGACGGTGAAGGCTGCGCTCAAGGGCCTGCTGGCCAAGCGGTGGTGCACCGATGCGCAGTGCGTGTGGATCATGCGNNTTGGGCAGCCTGATGCCCTGGACTGGCTATTGATCGGATCGTCATGACCATCCCATCTTCCGATAGTGGCTACGTGTCACTCGGGCCTGCGAGGGGTGGTGATCAACGATGCGGGTCCGCAACGAGTGTGGCCCAGGGCTACGAACCCGACGATGGGCCGCTATATCCTGCGCAGATATCGGTGCTTCAGGCAGTGGCCGATGAGGATCTGCCGAAGGGGGCAGTTGTTCGTAAANNACTCTACCAACCCTTTGCTGACAGCCCGCATCGGCTGGAGCAATGGCTCCCAGACGGTAGTGCTGCCGCCCGGATACCGGTTTCCCGATTCTGTCCGTGAGCTGTTCATCCGCCGCGATGGCGAGAGGCTGGTGTTGACCCCACGTCCGACCGATTGGTCTGGCTTCTTTGCTTCAGGTGTGAAGACATCGGTCGACTTCATGGCGGTGCACGAGCGCTTGCCGATTCAGGAACGTTTGGGTTGATCTCCGGCCTGCTGAGCCCGAGGTAGTGCGCGGATTAACGACTCCTTGTCGTTAATGCGCCCGTCTGAACCGCTTCCGGTAAAGGGCGCGGAGCTGTCTGGTTTGCAGCGGTTGCTGTCGGTCGCGGCCGTGACCTGAGTTCACGGTGCCTGGCACAAAGCTGTCATTGGCTCACCCAGCAGCGCGGCAGCATCGATGACCGGTATCGAGGGAGCTGCAGTCATGGTCTAGCACACGTCTCCCCATGAACGGGACGACCCTACGCCTACCTGCGCGATGTCATGGCACGCCTGCCCATGCAGCCCGCCACCCAGATCGGCGAGCTGCTGCCATACCGCTGGCAGTCAGCCTGACAGCGCATATTCAGATACACGACCGCGCCCCGCAGTCAAGATGGGATCGCCGCGCGATTACGGGCGTCCTACAACCCTTAACTTAAGTCGGCCTACAGGCGAACAGTTGCCCCTCGGTCCCATGCCCCACGGCTGCATGGAATCCAAGTTCCATACCTAGGCAATTTTCTGACTTACGCTATGCGCCAAACCCAGGAAGGTCGAGATCAGAGGAGCTTGATGCCGCTCCTTTCTACAGATGAAGTGCACCTGTGTCGCCATGCTGGTGTCTGAAATAGTTAACTTAACAAGGCGAGGATCTGGCCTGTAGGCTGTTTCCGCCACGACGCCTAGGCCCAGCCCCTCCGCCACCGCCTCTCGAACGGACTCGCGGCTGCCCATCTCCAGAGCCACCTGCACCTCGACGCCTCGCTCCTTTAGTTCTTGTTCAAACACGCGTCTGGTCGTCGATCCTTCCTCTCGGATGACGAACCTCTGACCCTGCAGATCACGCAGTTTGAGAGTGGCCCGTTGCGCGAGTGAGTGTTGGGTGTTGCCGAATATCACCAATCGCTGGGTACGGTAAGCCGCGCCAAATAGATCTGGGTGAGCGACGTGATTGAGCACCATGCCCACGTCTCCCTGGTAGTCAAGAATCTTTTCAGTGATGGTTCGCGAGTCGCCTACGCCAACAGCCACGTTGACCTGGGGGAACTGTTTCATGAACAGCTTCAACACGGGCAGCACGTTGTGCGGCCCGATGGCATGGATGACCAGTCGCCCTACGTATTGATTTTTCGCAGCAGCGAGCAGTGCGTGCGCATCTTCCTCGCCACTGAAGGTACGCCGGGTGTAGTCCAACAGAGTGCGTCCAAAGGACGTGAGTTCAAGCCGCCGCCCGCGCCGATGAAAAAGCTCCACGCCGAAGTCGACCTCCAGGCGCTGTATGTGTGAAGAAACAGTCGGTTGTTGAATAGCGAGCACTCTCGCGGCAGCGGTCATGCTGCCGGCTCGGGCCGTTGCGTCAAAGGCCTTCAAGGCTGCGAGGAGGCTGAGTCCAGACATTGATGTGATCTATGGGTGCCCTCATTTTTAGGGATGAAAGTTTCATATTCATGACACCTTGGTCACCCAGACTTGAGCTGTGCTTCCACTGAAGCTGTTTCTTCCAGAACCTCCTCTTTCCCGAGAGATACCTCTGACCACTTGAGTCCTGGTGTGCGTCTAGCGCACCACAACAAATGAAACCGAGCTATGAAAACTGCAATTCGCGAGAGCCATCTGAGCTTGCGGGGTATCACGGTGACCTATGCCGATGGTCACACAGCGCTTGCGCCCACCTCGCTGGAGGTACAGCATGGCGGGTTCCTTGTGCTGCTGGGCGCGTCGGGCGCGGGAAAGTCAACGCTGCTGCGCAGCATCAATGGCTTGGTTAGCCCCACAGACGGAGAGGTGTCGGTGGCCGATCTGCCGGGCGGCACCGTCTCAAAACGCAACCTTCTTGAGCATCGGCGCCACTGCGGCATGGTGTTCCAGCAGCACCACCTGATCGGGCGGCAAAGCGTGCTGGCCAATGTGTTGATGGGCAAGCTCGCCACCCGCGGATCTCTGGCGTCGTTGTGGCCTTGGAGCAAGGCTGACAAGCTGGAGGCGCTGGCGGCCATTGACCGCGTAGGCCTGCTTGAGAAAGCCCTAGCACGGGCAGACACCTTGTCTGGTGGGCAACAACAACGCATTGGCATTGCGCGTGCCTTGGTGCAAAAGCCCCGCCTGCTGCTGGCCGATGAGCCGGTGGCCAGCCTCGACCCGGCGACCGCGCAGAGTGTGTTGACCCTGCTTCACGACATCTGCAAGAAAGACCGACTCACGGCCATCGTGAGTCTGCATCAAGTCAACCTCGCGCGCATGTTCGCCGACCGCATTGTGGGCCTTCGCCAGGGCCAGGTGGTGTTCGACGGGACAGCAGCGCAGTTGACGGAAGAAGCCCAGTCTGCCCTGTACGCGAAGTCGTCACCTG
>DDYO01000165.1:0-3217 GCA_002348045.1 Anaerolineales bacterium UBA2232 | reverse complement strand
CACTTTGGCCGCCCTGTTGCCACTTGGCGCCCATGCCGAGGGCAAAAATCCTTCCAAGCTTCGCGTTGCACTGTTGCCGGACGAAAACGCCGCCACCATCATTCAGAACGCACAGCCTCTGAAGCGGTATCTGGAGCAGACCCTGAAGAAGGAAATCGAGGTCACGGTGACCACGGACTACTCGTCGATGATTGAAGCCATGCGCTTCGGCCGCATCGAGGTCGCCTACTTTGGACCGTTCTCTTACGTGCTTGCCAAGTCCAAGGCGCCCAACATTGAGCCATTTGCCGTTGGCGTGGAGCGCGGCTCGCCGACCTACCAGTCGGTTCTCATCGCCACGGCAGGCGGCCCGGTCAAGACCCTGGCTGACGTTCGTGGAAAGCCTTTTGGCTTTGGCGATCAGGCTTCGACGTCCAGTCACCTTGCACCGCGCGCGCACTTGCTTAAAAACCACCAACTGAACGGCGAGACTGACTACCGCCCCGTTCACCTGGGCACGCACGATGCCGTGGCCCGAGCTGTTCAGGCAGGGCAGGTTCCCGCCGGCGCTCTGTCAAAAACCATTCTGGACAACCTCATCGCAAAGGGCATGGTGGATGCCAACAAGATTGTGCAACTTGAACTGTCGGCACCCATTCCGAACTATCCCATTGCGATGCAAGGTAATCTCACGCCGGAGCTCAAGGAAGCCATCCGAGCCGCCTTTCTTCAGATGAAGGACGCCGAGATTCTCAAATCATTCCGTATCGAGGCCTTTGCCGCTACCGATGACAAGGCCTACGACATTCTTCGCGACACAGCACAGATTCTCAAGCTTGATCTGGGACGCATGAAATGACATCGGTAGCCTTGGAATCCATCATTGCCATTGACGGACAGCGGCGACTCAGACGGCTGGGCGCAGCCTGCGTAGTCCTGCTCGTTTGCACGCTGGCATTGTTTGTCACCGGTTTCTTTGACGCGCAGCGTTTCATCGAAGGGGCTCCTGCCATTCAGCAGTTGGCCTCTGAGATGGTGCCGCCCAACTTCGAGCGCTGGGAGCACTGGGTCATTCCATTGCGTGACACCTTAGCCATGTCGATCGCAGGCACGGCGCTGACCGTTCTGGCGTCGTTGCCGCTGGCCCTGGTGGCGGCGCCCAACACCGCGCCGAATGCGGTGGTTGGGCGAATCGTCAGAACCATCTTGGCTGCATTTCGGTCTGTGCCTGAAATCATCCTGGGCATTCTGTTCGTCGCGGCCGTGGGCTTTGGGGCATTGCCTGGTGTGCTGGCGTTGGCCCTGCATTCCACGGGCATGGTGGCCAAGTTCTACGCCGAAGCCATAGAGCACGTGGACCCGAAACCTCTGGAGGCCGCTAAGGCCGCGGGCGCAAGCCGGTTTCAGGTCATCACCCATGCTGTGTTACCGCAGGTTTTGCCCCAGTTGGCGGACATCACCATCTACCGATGGGAATATCACTTTCGCGCATCGGCAGTGATGGGCATCGTGGGTGCGGGCGGCATTGGCTTTGAACTCATGGCGGCTCTGCGCCTGATCAAGTACGACGAAGTCTCCGCCATTTTGCTGTCCATCCTCATATGCGTGCTCGTGGTCGACGGCATTGGGTCGGCGCTTCGCAAACATCTGAAATAGAAAGAGAGAGGAAGGTAATGATGCCGAAAATTGTGGTGACGCAGCCCATCCATGAAGCAGTTCTGGCGCGTCTTCGATCCGCCGGTGATGTAGTGATGAATCAAGGGCCTGAGCCCTGGAGCGAGGAAGAGCTTTACCTCCACCTGAAGGACGCCGACGCCATGATGGCGTTCATGCCTGACCGGGTAGATCAGCGAACCCTGTTGCACGCTCCCAGGCTCAAGACCATCGCTTGCGCCCTGAAGGGGTATGACAACTTTGACCTCAAGGCATGTGCGCAAGCCGGTGTCAGCGTGAGCTTCGTTCCTGACCTGCTCACAGAACCCACGGCAGAACTCGCCATTGGGCTGGCCATCGCCGCCGCGCGCCATGTGCTGGCAGGTGACGTCAGTGTTCGCAAGAGCTACGCAGGATGGCGTCCCCAGCTGTACGGAATGGGGTTGCACGGCTCGATAGTGGCGGTCGTCGGACTTGGCGCCGTTGGGCGGGCCATTGTGGACCGTCTCTGTGGCTTCGGGTGCGCTCAACTGCTGGGCGTGGACCCGCATGGTGATGACGAACGCCTGACCATGGTGAGCCTGGGTGAGGCCCTGTCGCAATCCGACTATGTCATTCTGGCCGTTCCGCTGCTGGACGTAACGCGTCACCTCGTCAATGACACCATGCTTGAAGGTGTTCGGCGGGGGCAGATCCTGGTCAACATTGGGCGAGGCTCGGTTGTGGACGAGGCTGCCGTGGCACGGGCGCTCAAGGACGAGCGCCTGGGTGCCTACGCCGCCGATGTGTACGAGATGGAAGACTGGCTGCTGGCAGACCGTCCACGCCAGATTCATCCGGAACTCTTGCAACACCCCTCCACGGTTTTCACACCCCACATTGGTTCGGCGGTGAAGAAGGTTCGCCGAGCCATCGAGTTGCAGGCTGCTGAAAATTTGCTCGTTGCGTTAAATGGTAATGAGCCGCTTGCACACTACGAGGCATCGCACCGAGCGGCTCATGTGGCAGCTTCGCACTGCTCGGTGCAGCCATGAGGTCACCACACCAGAGAATGCTTTTGGACGTTCTATGGTTCTGGCCGATCTAATTCTTTGAGAAGACCTTGGCTACGTGTTTCGGACCCGCGGGCCAACTGCGGATGCTCTTCGCAATGGTTCCGATAAGCCGTGCCGCCAAGTATCCGGGGTGGGATTCCCCCGGTTTCTCGGACGGTTTTCTGGGATCGTTGCCTACATCAACACCGACCGCAGCGGGTCGGGAGAACCAATTCATCCTTGGTGTGATCAGTTGCTCCTGCTACCTTGCCCGGCTCGCATCAATAGAGTGACCGGTCTGAGCAACAAAGCGGTCGCTTGAGACCCTGCTCGGCCAATGACCAGTTGCGCAACACGCGAACTTTCAGGCGTTAGGTTCGAGTGTCGGAGATCAGCCTGAAGCCGTCACGCGTAGGTCTGTTCTGCAGCGATAGCCGTCGGCAGCGGCCATACCCAGAAGGTACGGTCTCTGCCGCATGGCGGTCACCGGCATGCGATGGCTTTGATCCGCGCGTAGCCGTACTAGAGGCACGTGTTGGCGTTCGGGCGGA
>DDYO01000189.1 GCA_002348045.1 Anaerolineales bacterium UBA2232 | reverse complement strand
GGCCATGGTTCCATGAGTTGCCTGCGCTGTGGCAATCACAAGCCGCGGTCGCTACTGAGCCCCACCAGGCTTGCAGGGAAGGTCCACTACGTCTGCTCTGACAACTGCGGCAAGGGCTCAGAAGAGGAGAAGAAGTCATGAGCCTCTCGATCACCCGCATGCGCGGCGAATGCCTTGTGGTGGCCAGCCTCCAGGGCTTCAGCGACGAAGCCCTGGAGGCAGAGCTGCAGCGTCGATCCAAGACGCGTCGCGATGCAGGGAAGGCATCGCCGCCATCCTCGCCTCCGAACTGGGGCCCAGGTGCAAGGGCACAAGAGGACTTCAACAACGGACGCGCGGAAATTCTCGACGTCATCGCTCTCTCGGACTTCGACTCCTGCTCTCTGGTTGATGAACTGCAACTTCGGCCAAATTTCAAATTGATGCTGCAGGAGCGTTTCGGCCTCACTCTGCTGACAACCGAGGAAATGCGTTCACTAACAGAAGCCTGTGCACAGGGCTCTATTGAACGGATTCGCCAAGCTTTCAAGTGGCCTCAGCAACCCAGTTCAGCTTTGGTGACCCCGGCCCACTGCGAGTCCGCCCCCTCTTCCTGAACTCCTTGAATTCTCTTGCCGCCTTGACAAAAGGGGGTTTTGTGCTTTCATGAAATGAGAGCAACAAAGAATTCAACTTCTTCTATGAACGTCCTGACTTCCATTTCTGATCGCGGCGAAGTGCGTGATCTTCACCAGGCTTCTTCGGAATTCGACTCGCGCATGGCCGACGAGAGCTTTTTGAAGGTCCTCAACGCTTTCCTGCACGTCGGGGTCCTGGCCACGCTCGTGATCAACATCCGCTGTGCTGCTCCTTCTGGAATCCGCTTTGGACAGGTCCAGTACGAGGTTGATTGCACTGCCTACGTGTCTGCGGTTCCGGCGCACCTGTCGATTCCTGCGCCAGACGACTTTGGACAGCCTCGCGATCTGATCGCGTCCTTCGTTGCTGCTGGCTATGAGTCAAAGCCCCAGTTCGAAGCCTACCTCGGCCAATACCTCACCGAGGTTTGGCCTGCATTCGCCGATGTCGGCCATCTGTTTGGCGGCGCCGGCCAGCTGGCGCTGACACGGTCCGACATCAACAGCTTTCTTGCGGCCCACCCTCCCAACGGTGCGCCCGCTGAAACCGCCAAGGCCTTCCGTGAGTTCGTCATCCGTGAAGTCTTGAGTCCCACCCTTTCACCGGAGTCCATTTGATGAAGCCCCTTTACAAATTGATCGCTGCCATCGCCACGACGTGCACCCTGTTGGCCATCCCCGCCCATTCGTTCGCCCAGGACATCGTGATCGGCCAGTCCATCAGCCTGCAAGATGGAAAGAACGCCTATGGCACCGGTGCCATGCAGGGCATCCAGCTCTACTTCAAGATCGCCAACGAGGCCGGAGGCATCGGCGGTCGAAAGCTGGTGCTCAAGACGTTGGACGATAAGGGCAAGTCTGGCATCGCAGAGGAAAACGCCCGCAAGCTGCTGGCCGACGGCGCCACGATCCTGTTCGGCTCCATTGAAGGCGGTCCTTCGATGGCGGTGGCCAAGGTCGCCCAGGAGAAGAAGGTGGTGTTGTTTGGCCCCATGGCTGGAGCCCCAGGGCTGCGCCAGCCCCATAAACCGTACATCTTTCCCGTCCGGGCAGCGCATCGCAGCGAATTTCGCAAACTGCTATCCCATGCCGTGATGGCGACCTGGCCGTCGTTCGCGTTCTTCCATGCGGACAACGACAACGGCCGCCAGCACTTGGCCAACGTCAAGCTGGAGGCCGAGAGCACCGGTGCGAAGCTCGTTCTGGCCATGCCGTACAAGGACGACATCACCGATGCTCAGCTCGATGCCTACGTCGAGAAAATGCGCGCCGCCAAAGTCCAGGCTGTGCTCAACCACGGATCGCCCTTGCTCCTGGAGCGGTTGGTGCTGCGCGCCAAAGCCCTGAGCTTCCACCCCTCGTTCCTCGCGGTCAACTCGGGCTCCAGCGAGGTCGCGCAGCACCTGGGCAAACAGGCTCACGGTTTGATGTTCGCGCAGATCGTGCCACCGCCGACGGCCCAGAAGTTCCCCATCGTTCGCGAGTTCCAGGAAGCCTGGAACAAGCACAACCGCGGCAAACCTTTCGGCTACGGCGCACTGGAAGGCTACATCACGAGCAAAGCCCTGGCGCAGGCGCTGACGAGGACCAGAGGCAGCACCGACCCCGAAGTGCTGGCCACTGCGCTCTACTCCGCGCCCATCAGCTTCGGCGGCTTCACCGCAACCTACTCCCCCGGTGCGCACACTGGCTCCACGTATGTGGACACCACGGTGGTGGACTACTCCGGCAAGCACCTCTACTGATCACGACTGCAAGTTTTTCATCAACCCAAGAGGAAACCTCCCCAATGACGATCCAAAAGCTGTCACGCTCCATGTTCATCCTCGCAGCGACTGCTCTGGCATTCCAGGCTCATGCCCAGTCCGCCAAGCCCGAACCGCGCCATCCCAAGGACGCGAAGTTCTCGGTTGTCCAGTCGAAGCCGGCGTCGAACAAATGGCTGCTCGACGCGGACTCGGACACCGAGCGTTTCCGCCGCATCGAACTTGTCACCAGCGGCTACGACATCCCGATGATCGAGGTCGGAACCAGGTACGAAGAACTGGTGGGTGCAGTCAGCCGCTCCAATTGGGACCTGGCCTCCTATCAGATCGAGAAGATCACGGCCCGACTGAACCAGACGGCGATCAAGCGCCCCGGCCGTACGGACAGCTTGGAGCGCTACTTCCTCGACACGGCCTCCTGGGCTGCTGTTGCCAAGTCGGTCAAGGAAAAGGATGGCGCAGCCGCCACCCAGCACCTGAAAGCCGTCACCGCTCAATGCATGGCTTGCCACTCCGCCGAGGGCCTGGGTTACATGAACGACAGCGGCGTCTTCCTGCGCTTGAAAGAGCACCAGAAGTAAGGCTGTACCACGGGGAGGGGCCAGCCGCCCCTTTCCGGAACTGTGTGATGGCGGCCACAACGCCCTCCCCCAATCAATCCACACGCATTTCGATGTTCGACATTCATGCATTCCTGAGAGACCTCAACAAGAACCCACCGACGGGTGCAAATGTTGATGTGAACGATCTTGACAGCGTGTGGATGCCCTTGATCTCAGCGAAGATCAACGCATCCACAGTGGATTTCAAAGCGCTGCGGAGGGGTCTGCAGGACCAATGCGAGGATGGTGGCCCTGAGGATCTTGCGGTGGCGGAGATGATCGCCGTCTGGATGTCCGAGGTGCCTCAATCACGCGGGCGAGCCGAGGGACTGGCTCTTCTGGCATGGCTGGACCAACATGGACTGATGAGCGCTCGGTACAACCTGGCGGTCAAGCAGCTGCAGATGAAGTCCAAACCTGCCATGGTTGCCTCTGGTCTTCGTCTTCTGCGGTCCGTCGTGGACGCCCCTGGTATCAATGACCGCTTGCGCGGGATGGCGCACTACTCCCTTGGGTCTTGCAACCGAGAGGCCATTGGGGTGCCGTGGAGCGAGTCCAAGGCGCTTTCACACTTTCGCAAAGCTGCGGACCTTGGGCATGCAGACGCCGCCTTCCAAATGGGTCTGGCCTACGACGAAAAGCTCAACGGGAAGAGGTTCTTGCCGGTCGATTCCAACCGGGCAGCGCACTACTACGAAATGGGCAGCACAGCTGGTTCTGTCAAAGCGCGAACGAACCTTGGCGTGCTGCACATGGCCCTGGCTTTTGAAGGCGCCGACCGTGATCGCGGCCGGCAGCTGCTACGGGATGCTTTCAGTGAAGGCGACGCCACTGCCGGCGATGCGCTGCGCTTGTTTGAGGCTGCGATCGAGGAGGAGCAGCGCCGGACCAGTTCAAGCGGCGCGAAACCACCTGCTTCCAGGCAACCAGACGGCGACATGGCTCGCATCCTCCATCACTGCTATGTGCGCGGACAGCCAACGGTAGCGGATCTTGACGCGATGGCCCCTGACGATGTCACCGCGTACGTGATCGATCATCACATCGTCAACGGTCTTCTCAACCTGATCATCCGCGTCCGGGCGGACGGATACCTTCGAACCGAACAGGAGTTCGCTCAGATCCTGCACAGGCTTGAGACCCCGGAAGACCGCCGCGCCTTGGCGGAGGACGTCGCTCTCTGGCGCCGATTCGGACTGCCCGTCTGACCCCCTTTTTGGGCACCACCGATCAAACCCGTCAGAGCCCTTCGAACTCATCTGGGTTGGAGCTGGTGCGCGTGCAGCTCGACTGTCCAGACATGAACGTCAAAACGGGCATCAACGCCGGCGCACGGTACATCACCTCTTGAGGGCTGGCCACCGCTACCGATGGCGGAAGGTATTCGTCCCAGCCGTCGAACGCTGGGCGTGGAACGATCGCCAGCGTTGCGTCGTTCCTGGTGTAGACGATCCACGCTGTTCCGTCACGTAGCCGGTAGAAAATGAAGGACGTCAATGGCTTGCGCTCTGGAGCCCAGTCGTAGGTTTTGTCCGCGATCTGCCTCTGCGCTGCCGCCTGGTTCGTGCTCGGCACACTTGAAGACGATGGCCGCGACTCCATAACCGCGGATTGCATGCGGTTGGCGATAGCGGCCCACTTCATGCCCGCGGCACGACTTCGCCTGTCTTCATCGTCTTTCAGCTGCTTTTGCAGACGCTCCCTGGCCTTGCCCACCAGACCAAACACATCCGGCTGGTGCCGCCACATCACATTGGCGCACCGCTGGATGTGCTGGCGCACGTAGACAAGCTTTTTGAGGTCCGTTGCCGCCGGCATCGGGAACCAGACCACGATCTGGGCCACCGCATCACCGACCACCGGTGGGAACAAGGGCTGCGTCTGTTCAACCAGGACGTACAGCTGGGCCTTGATGCCGTTGTCGAGCTGCCCAGTAGCCACCGGCGCACCTCTGGACGGCTTGTCACTCCATTGCAGGCCGCTTCGCAGGAATTGCGCCTTCCACGAGACTTTTTCCTGTAGGTGCCCGACGTGGACGACTTGGGCGTACGGCGGCAGTTGAATCACTCCGCTCTCCCGCAGGAACTCCACGGCGATGCGGTGCACCAGGTTGACGGCACCAACGGCACACTCCGGACGCTCCTGCAGGGACTCGTGAGCGAAGTGCCATTGCAGTTGATCACCCTGCTTGGCCACCAACGAACTGGCGCAAACGGGGCAAAAACACCCGCAGGCACTACCCCTTGGCACTTCATCGGCGAACCGGATGCTTCCCGTCGCGTCGACGGCCGCGAACAGCTGTGTCATGTGGCCCGTGTCCCCGATGTGATGCCTCGATGGCCTACTCTACCGCGTAGACGCGCCCCAGCGGCTCGCCAAGGCCTGCGTTGACCAACACAGGGGCCACGAAGATCCTCTTGCGCAGCGACCTTTGTGGCCCGTGCACCTGGGCACGNNCCTGAAGTGAGGCGACAGCTGCCGGCCGCTATCTGTTGCACGTTCAATGGCCGCCGCCTCCACCGATCCGGCAAACCTTCGGCCGACGATGCGCACCTTCGTATACCCTGCCTTCAAGAGCGTGTTTTCCAGCGTCCTGATGGCGCCAGGCTTGGCGGCCAGGTGCAGTTTCTGTACGACATCTTGGGGTGCATCCGAATCCCACCCATCAACACAGTCTTCAGGCTCTGCCTCAAGGTAAAACACGGCATTGATGACCAGCGACAGCACTTTGCGCAGGAGTGGTTCGTTCTTGGCCAGGTCGTGAACGGGCGACGGCACCTTGACGATCTGACCGTATTCGGCTTCGATCTGACGCTCCATCGCGGCGGCCCGTTCCATCACCTCTGAATTGCGGCGCATCACGTTCTCGATGGAATCGTGCAGCGCATTGGTGATCAGCTTCTGAGGATCGCTCATGTCGATCGGGACGCCGATCAATGTCTCACCGCTCGGCACCATGGTGAAAAAGGGTGAGCCGAATCCACGCGGCACCAAGTCGATCATCAACCGATCGCCCGCCCTGGTTACGAATGCACCCTCGACTTCTTGCCCGTCGAGATCGGCTCCAATCCCACTCCCGAAATGGAAGTAGCAAGATGGCACTGGCAGATCTACCTCGCCGCAGGGAATGTCTCGCGCGTCGGTGATCAGCAATGCCCGCGTGAGGGCCTTGCTGACGTCGAAGATGACTTTGCCGGCCGCCTGGTACTGGCCAAATATCTGGACATTCAGCATTTCAGCCTGGCCCGGGCCAGGCCCTCTAGGGGGACCGACCAGATTCACGGCGGTGGCCACCAAATCCATGAGCTCGTCCCCTACAAACCTCACCCGCTCCTTCTCACCCCGTTTGGCGTGGGCGACGAAGATCTTGCCCAGTGCAACGGCAAACGGCCTGGTCGCCTCGTACCGAATGGGGGCATACGTGCTTTGAGCGCTGACGGGGATTCTCATGTTGGGCCGACTCCTATCTCTGATGGATCCGAAGGTCCCATTGTCGACGCGTTGCCTTCGGGCTTGATCTGCCCTGTGATCGGCTTCCAGAACAGCGCCACCGCAGTGAGCAATGGCCCAAAAAACGGCACCAGCGAGGTCAGTGCTATTGCTGGATGCTTTCCAATCGCCCTGGCCAATGCTGCTGACAGCCCGAAATAAACGACCATTCCGACCAGCCCCGCGCCGCTCTGCACTAGATCTCCGAACTGACCACCGAAGACTGCAAGCTCCCCGCTTTGCATGAAGAAAAGCATGATTCCCCACGCCACGAGCAACCACCTTGCTTGTGGAGGAAATGCGGCCGCAGGCTCTTCAGTCCGGTCGCGGCGGAGCAGGTAGACCAGGATGCTGATGGCCGTGATGAAAGCGACGGCGACGCCGAGCATCAAGCCAGTAAAGACGCCACCGTATCCGCATGCCCCCTCGAAGGAGGATCCAAACCAGCGGCATGGAGCGAACAACACCAAGGCGCCCCCAGCGCAAATGCCAGCCAGAACCCCCGCGACAAGGGCTCCGACGATGTACAGGAAGACTCTCAAGCTGCCGCCTTTGGGTTGAAGTACTTGTTCGCCAGGGATCTGCCAGGACTGGCGTTCCACAAGCAAGGAGCCAGATCGAACGCCACAGGCGTTGAAGGCTCATATCGCCGCGATCGCTCTGCATCGCGTTCGGCCAGCACCTGTTCATGACTCCTGTTGCCGCCCCATATCCGGTCCACGCGCTGCTCCACAGTCTTGTAGAAGGCCCTGCGAGGACCCGGATTGACGCCCATCAAGGTGTCGATGGCTCGATTGAAAGACAGCGTCACTGTTGCATCCCAATGCATGGGGTCTCCACCCTTCTTTCGCCGGTCTGCCCTCGTTTCCGCTGGCCCGTGGTAGCGCCTGTCGCGTTGCTTGCGCTTGTAGCCACCAGGGGCCTTCGTCTGCTGCTGGCTCCATGCCGGAACGCTGTACTGACGAAGGCGCCCGCTCAACTCGATGGTTGCTGTGTGCAGTTCATTGCACACCATGAATCTCCACAGATCGCTCTCTGTTTTCGCCATTTCGTTCCTGGCCCACTGCGAACGAAAGCCCTTGGTCGCGAGCAGCAACTCCTTTTGCTGTTTCGTTCCGTATGCCTTGACGACACCGACGAGCGTTGACTTCGCGTACACGAATGTCGGCTTCTCCCCTGGTTTGGCCTGGTAGGCTCCCAGCGGTACCCAAAGGTGCGCCGTCTGGCTGTTGGCGAGGTCTCGAGCCGCCGTGCTGACGGTCTTGAGCCACTGCTCAAGCAATTCCTGGTCGATACCAGCCCCGCTCTTTTTCGCCTCGGCAAAGTGCTCGACCAAACGCTGACCACGGTAGAACTCATTGACGGCCCTCTTGAGCACCCGCACGGGACATGGCTCTGGGCGATCATGCGTCCATTCGTCAAGGTCGGGCCATCGCACCACAATCTCTTCGGTTGCTTCGAGGAACTCCTTCTGCAGCCAGACCACGGATTCAGAGCCGAGCGCCAGCTTTGTCTTGCCCATCTTTAGCAGATTGCGCTGGACCCAGCCCCACTTCACTGCAGAGCTGCACTTACGGCGTTCGTCAATCGGCGTGATGCTGTAGAGCACAAATTCATTGCTGCCCGTGCGGGTGAGCATGAGGGGGTACAGCTTGGCGCGCTTGCACAGTTCTTCCACCATCGGCTGCATGGATTGGGCCAGCTGGTGCCGCGGAAACACGAGCGAGAGCAACTGCGACACCGCTGTTTTCTCGGTCAGGTCTGGGGCAGGAGCGCCGCGGTGGTCTGCCCGCCACGTCGCAATAGCCTGGTCAACCGCCTCATCGACCCCTTCTGCGGTGTGCACGCCGGCGTCCAGCGCGGACTGGCGCAAAAAACGACGAAGCTCTTGCTGCTGCAACTCATCGGCCTGCAGCTGGGCTTCCACGCGGCGCAGCGTCCGGAGCCACGAAATCGAGCCAATGCGCTGAGTTCGGTCCGCGATGTAGCGTCGAACGTCCTCGGCACGCACCCGGTCCACACAGAGGAACCAGTCGAGCATGCCGTCATGCTTGTATGCATCGGGTCCCGTTACCCATGCGGCCGCCGTGCCGCGCCGGTAGTTGTCCTTGACCGTCGGGATCTGCAGGTACAGACTCCCGGACTTCTCCGCAGCGATCAGCACTCCACGCCTGACCTCAATTTGGTCAATTTCTGTGTTCTTGGTGCGGGCAATGTGTGGCGTCGCCTTTGCCAGCACTGCCCCGCTTTGCACGATCACGCGAGAACCTGAACGCAGATTGGCGTTGTGTCGCTTCATCCAGCTGTAGACGCCCTCACGATCTCCCCCCAGCAGGCGTGACACATCGTCATCCTCGATGAACCTGAAGTAGCGCTCCTGGAACGCTTTGGACATGAATGAGGCCTGTTGATCCGGCGGGTAGAACTCGCCGAACATGTTGAGACGGTGGTCCAGCCCGCACAGAAGGATCAAGAAGCGACGATAGTGCAGTGCCTGATCCTCGAACCGCCCCGAGGCCTTACCGAAGGCCACGTCCTGCAATCCGATGCTCGAACCGTCCAAGCCCTTGAATGGGGCATGGATCTCCGCCTCGGTGGGAAAGAGCCTGGCAGCGGCCTCGTGCGACGGCTCACAGGAATAGATCGCGTGCACGTTCTGCCCGTTGCGCACGAGAAGGAAAACCCGCTTGTTGTCCATTTCACGGACCACCCTCTCAAAGGGATCCATCTTTTCGTTGTATTGGATGCGCCGGCGCGTCGTCAGCATCGAAACCACGCAGCGCGGCGTGGGCAAAATCTGGTCAAGAAGCTTGTCGTCGGTGGCCAGGCGTTTGAAGAATATCTCCTGACTGCCGCAGTCAAAATCGTCCTCGATGTCGGCATGCACCACCAGTTCTTCGTCCATGGCGAGCTTGCGCTGCATCAGCGTCAATGGCTCCCTGGTCGATGCGTCCGCCCCCTCGCGAACCGGAACGATGTCCACGCCATCGCCCGTGTACAGCTTTAGCGATGTGATGCCGCGCTCGATCTCGGTTACGCGATCAATCGCCGAGCTGGCGCTGGCCAAGGCCAATTGCGCGGATTCGGCCGCGTAGGGGGTCAACTTCTTCATGACATCCGACATCGCCCTGGTGCGTTTTTCAAGCCAGGTGCTGGTCGCTTTGGCGATCGCCAACCTACGGCCGGCCTCCAGCTTGAGTTCACGCACGCCGTCGGACGTGACACCTTCGGCGATCATCACGTCCAGGCGGTCGGAGATGGTCGCCTTGCGGACCGCAACCGGGTTTCCTTTGGCTTCTGACCGTCTTGCAGCGCGACGATGAATGCGGCGCAGATCTGCCGCTCGACGGTCAGCGTCCCGCACTTCGGTTTGCACGCGGGCCGCTTCGTTTTCCTCGAATTCTTCAACGGCTTCCTTGGCTGCCTCCTGAACAGGCGGGAGAGCCAGCGGGTTCTGTATGGCCTGCTGCATTTCTTCCTGAATCTCCCGCAGTTCGTCCATCACCTCGGACTGTTCATTCGCCCGTATGGCCTTGGCCTCCTCCATTTGGACCGGCTCAAATGCATCGAGAAAATCCTTGGTCAGCAGGGTGTATGAGGAAAAGTTCCCAGCCCCGACCTCGCGCGGGTGTTCCAGGAACGTGATCGAATGGAGCACCCCTTCGAACTCGAACAGTTTGGTGACCAGGTGCAGTTCGCCTTCATGCAATGTGTTGTCGGAGTAGAAAGAGCTGTGCGGGTTCTTGACCTTGATGGACTTGGTCAATCGCCAGTACTGCCCTGGCTCCAGGGCGTTGGATCGTTCGATCCGCTCAAAACTGCCATCGTCCTGATCCTCAGACGAACTCAAGGCCAGCCCGTTCTGCTGCATGGTTTTGATTTCCATCTTTAATTCTTCCCCCCTTTCGGGGTCTTCTTGCTCGTGAACGAGTTCTCTCAAAAAACGGCAGTAGGCCGCATGCGCAGCATGGCAACCTGCATCCCGCGCGTCATTGCCAACTCCAACATTTCGAAATCAGGCTTCGCAATGACCTCCCAGCCGTCTACATCCACGTTCCTGGCGTAGCTCTCGGACTCCCCGATGGGCGGGACGCCTTTGCAAAGGCGCTCTCCCTTGAGGTTGTACAGAACAACATCCATCAGTTCATTTCCGTTCCGCCCATGCGGCGACGGCCGAACGTACTTGACGCGGCCAATCTCCGGACGTTCCCGGCTGGTGAACTTTGCAACCCAACAACCGGGCTGAATTTGTTTTGATGGCATGCCTGCTCCTACTGATGTGCGGTCAATTCAGGATCACACGGTTCACCAAATGATCAAGCCCAACCAAGGTGGCTTTCATTACCGGCACGGTTTTTCATGCTCCCACCAGATCTGCGCGACCAGCGGCGATCTGCTCCCATCTCGAAGCCAGGAATGCGAGGTACTGCCGCGGTTCCAAGGCTCGACCGTACAAGCCGACAGACCAGGCGTCGGTTGCCTCAACCAGTGCCGTTTGCCCGGTTGAGAGCACGCCCAGGTCGATGGCCATCACCTTGTCCCGCCCCATTGCGTCGACACATTGGCGCAGTACCGCAACGCTCGGCAGCGGCGCCTTGTCGGCCCCGTCGATGTCGTAACGTCCCTGCCCGATCAGTTGGCCGCGCTGGATGTAGTAGCGCCACTCACTGACCCAGACCACTTCCTCGCTGACGTGCAAAGGCACATCGACGGGCAGTCTCCCCACTCTGTCCAGCTGCTCCTGATCGTGCGGCGTGTAATCCTCACGGGCGAGCTGTGGGTCATAGACGAACCCGGTGAATAGCTTGCAGGTCTCAGCTGGCTTGATGAATGCCCGCTTTGTCGGTAGCCCCCGGGACCGCCACACCTTTCGGTGCAGAAACGGCGCCAGTGCTTTCGGGTAGCTTTCTGCACTGGGCACCGCCATGCCGGCGAGCTCCATGCACTCGCGGACATACTCGACCGACCCGACCGGCATGTACCCGTCAAGTAGATGCTGCACATGGGTCTTCAAACCCTCCATCGGCACATTCAAAGCCGGGATGTCGGTGAGTAGTGCACCCGCTCGGCAGGCAGCGATCTCAAAAGGCGAATGGGACGTTGGCGATTGCAGCAGAACCCCGTGAATTCGGTTTTTCATTGGGGCCTCTCACTCTGGCAAACCAATTGCTCCCAGCCAGCTGCCGCATAGTGCACAGGTGGTTCAAACAGCCCCAGACGCCCTTTCAAAGCCTCAAACGGAAGTGCGCATGCATCCGCAAGTCGCCATCCGTACATGCCTTCGTTGTGCCAGTGGCTGTGGTCCCCAGCTGTTCGGCTTGCTGGCGCGATGCAGTCCACAAGCCTCGCCATCCCAACGATACCGCCGCGCTGCAGCTGATCCATGGGCGGCAACGTGACGGGATCGATGACAGCAGCGTACGTCAACGCCTCCAGGTAGCCCACTGCGGCCAGGTATTCCGGCGCAGTCATGGCCTTGGCCGCGTGAATGAGCAATGGGCCCCTGTAGGTGGTCGGCCACGATCTGTTTTCGATGATCTTCATCGACCCGGCCAGCGACGCCGCTCTGCGGTCCTCCCCTTGCAGGTCGGGTCTGATGATCAGCCACGCCCATGGCTGTCGCACGCTCAAGATTTTCATGGCGTGCCGGTCCTCTTGGCCGTTTCCGGCGGCGACGCAACGCGTTTTGCGCTCTGTGCGGCGAGGGTTCCATGGCCGGATCCAGGATGCTGTTGACAGC
>DDYO01000161.1 GCA_002348045.1 Anaerolineales bacterium UBA2232 | reverse complement strand
GGTTGTGGCTGGCGGTGATCATCACTCCGCCCACAGCCTTCAGATCGGTGATGGCATAAGCCATGGCTGGAGTAGGACAGTCTCCCCGACTGACGTACACGGCCAGGCCGTGATCTGCCAGAATTCGGGAGACCTCTAGCGCATACCGGTCAGACAGGAAGCGCGAGTCGTAGCCCACGACGCACTTGGCACCTTGTTCTTGTGCGCCAGTGGCAAAGTACTCGGCAATGGCATGAGCAACCAGCCGCAGGTTGGCAAAAGTGAACTCATCACTGATGACTGCTCGCCAACCGTCGGTGCCAAATTGGATCGTCATGTTCGGGGTTGCCTCCGGGGTTAGATGGCGGTGTGAAGATCAAAGCTGCACTGGCATTTTGGGCAGATGTGGATGGTGGGTGCGTCTTGCGCAGGCTCCTGCAGCCGGTGTCCACAGGCGCACACCCAGCCAACCCGCCGGGCCGGATTGCCCACGACCAGAGCATGATCCGGCACGTCTCGCGTTACGACTGAGCCAGCGCCGACCATCGCAAACCTGCCTACCGTGATGCCTGGGAGGATCACCGCGCCGGCGCCAATCGAGGCTCCATACCGTACCAGGGTGGGACTCACGATCCAGTCGGCATCGGTTTTCAGGGTGCCAGCGGTAGTGATGGCACGAGGCAGCTTGTCGTTGGTGAAGCAGGCGTGGGGACCAACGAACACGCCGTCCTCGAGGGTGACGCCCCGGTAGATGGAGACATAGTTCTGCACCTTGACATGGTCGCCGATGTTCACATCGGTGTCTACGTAGACACCTTTGCCAATGATGCAGTCGCTCCCGATGTGAGCCCGCTCGCGTATCTGCGCCTGTTGCCAGATTCGAGTACCTTCGGCCACCACGGCCAGAGAGGATACATCCGCGCTGGGGTGAACATAGATGCTTCGCCTGGTCACTCTCACCTCGCTGCTCGGCAGACTTGATCGTAGATGTCCATTAACCTTTCGCCCGCAGCCCTCCAGGAGAACTGCTGGATGGCCCTTTGACGCAGACCTTGGCCGAGGGATACCGCCAGGTCGCGGTTTTCAAGCACGGTTTCCAATGCTTGGGCTAGGGAATCCTGGTCTCCAGGCGAAGCGTAAATGCCCAGATCGTTTAGGTATTCGCGGCTCACCGTAATGTCAAATGCCACGGTCGGGAGGCCGATGGACATATAGTTGAGCAGCTTGCCGCTGCCTTCGGTGGCGGAGATTTTGGGCGCCACAGCAACCTCGCCCAGGGAGAGGTAGGTTGGAGCGTCTTCGTAGGGGATCTTGCCGGTGAACGTGACGTTTCCGTCCAACCCAAGGATACTTGCCTTGGCCCGGTAGACGTCCACCGCTGGATAGCCCATGATCAGGAAGTGGGTGTTGGGGCGGTGATCAACCACCCGACGGGCCGCCTGAAGCAAGATGCTGATTCCCTGCCATTCGGCCAGGAGGCCCAAGTAGACCACGATCTGCCGGTCTGGTGGAATCGCCAGCTGAGATCTAAGCGCCTTCAGCGCACCGAGGTCTCTCGAAAGCTCAAAGGCACCGGGGTTTACACAGTCGGAGACAACGTGGATACGATCAGTCGAGCAGCCGAATTGGATCTCCAGCAGGTTGGCAGCGTGATGTGAGCTGGTGATGATGGCCGCCGGCAGGTGATCAATCTGCTTTTCCAGCCAACGAGCTGGCCGGTAGAAGAGGCCTTCTGGGTCCAGAAAACGGTGATCGACCATTTCGCCGGTCATGCTGCCCTGCATGTCAAAGACCAGGGGGGCGCCAATCAACTTGCTCACAGGAAGGCCCAACAACGCACCCTCATGCAAGTGACCGTGGACGATGTCGGGTCTGACTTGTATCGCGGTGCCCAACGCCGTCAACCCCAACAAAGCATCAAAAGCCATCTTGTGGCGCGATGAACCCACCTCATACCCGGTTCGCCACGGAATGGCGGGGGTGCGACGGATATCCAAGCCGGCGATGTCGCGGCCGTTGTGATAGGTGCAGATGGTTACCCGGTTACCTAACTCTTGCAGGATCAGCGCCTCTTCCAAGATGCGCACGTGGCAGCCATAGTCGGCAAAAAACGAGGTCGGCGCAATCATGAGTACATTGTAGGTTCTTTTGCTGCTGCCTTGAGAAGGCCTTGGATCCATGGCCAACTGACCGGTTTTCCTTTCAGCTCTTTGGCTTGCGCGGCGCAAAGAGGCCGCCCAACAGCATACGTGCGGGACCAAAAGCATCATAGTCCCTGTCGTCCCCGTCCTTTGCGGGGAGGACCCACTGGTTGTGCAGCTCCTGGATCCTGCTGAAGGCTTCTTGGAGAGTGGGGCTCTCCGTGCTGCCAAGAGTGTCACGCAACTGTGTCATATCGGCGATGTAGGCATCCAACCAGCGCGCCAGGTTGCTGGCATTGAGGGAACACCATTCTGCGAGACTTGGCGAGTCGCCGCCGACTGGCTGCGTTGCGGCAGAAAACTCGGGGCCAGCCAGACGCTGCAACTCACGGGTAGCGCTGCTGGAGGACAGAGTCTGTTGCAGGGTCATGCCCATTAGCAAGGGAAGTTGCTCCAAGGCGGCGATAAGGCCGTCATGCTCATAGGCATCCACAAAGTGGGGCCTGGCACCGACGGCTTCCGCCAGGTCCGAGACAGTCTGCAGAGCCATTGGCGGGGCATCGGCCTGAGGGGTGAGGCAGTACAAGGCACCCTGAAACAGATCCGCTGCCGGCTCGACAGGCCTGGGCATGTCCTTGCGCAAGATCGGGTGACCGCCAACAAAATGCACCGAAGGGGGCAGGCTCTCACGGGCCCATGTCAGGACGGGGCCTTTGAGGCTGGCTGTATCGGTGATAACGCAGCCCTCTTTGAGATCACCGCGAATGGCAGACAGGGTATCCTTGATCGATGAGAGGGGAATGCTGATGACAATCAAGTCCGCACCTTCGCAAGCGCCGATGAGGTTCCAGTCGGTGCGGTCCACAGCACCGCTCTTCTGGGCGCGTCGAGCGGCTTCGGTATCTTTGTCATGCCCCACAAGTTCGAAGGCCACACCCGTTTTCTTGAGAGCGAGCCCAATTGAACTACCAATCACCCCCAGCCCAATGAGCGTCGTGCGAAAAGCCATCTCGTCTCCTTGAAATACCTAGTTGCTTTCGTCGGCGGCTTGTAGTGCGGCGAGCAACGTCCGCTCCTCGGCACTCAAGACAGCGCTTTCCGGCCGCGCGTGATGCTCGCGAATCAATGTGCAGGCCACTGGGTGCAGGCCAACGGTCTCTGCCATCTTTGCCCCAATCTGGGCGTGACAGAGGAGAACATGCAGGCCCCCCTGTCTCTGAGCAAGGCGGTACAGCAGCCCCGGAGAAAGAGGACGCAGGACCACCAGGGCCACACGCTGCCAGAGGGCTATCGGTGCTTGTGTCTTGCCGATATCGTGCAAGAGCGCTGCTTGTGCGAGTTCCAGTGGAACACGCCCGTGACTGCGACAGTGATTTAACACCGCCAGGGCATGCCGCCGCTCGCTATGGGCCATGCGCTGGAACAACTCCTCTTGCCGAGAGTCCAGGTACGCCTGCAGGTCCTCAGAGACCGCGGCTTCTTTGCTGGGTTCCAGAGCTGCCAGGAACTGGCGAAGGCGATAAGCAGGACGCAAGGCTAGATACCCAAGATTAGCCTAAAGAAGAAGCCAGTCAGAGGATTCATCCAGCGCGCCAGAAGGCCCAATCGCAACGTCTGATCGGCCAGGATGAGGATGAGCAGAAGGAATGGCCCCTGGCTCTCAAGGATCAGCAGCCGTTGCGAAAGGCGATAACTCCACGCGCCCCGAACGCTGGCCAGTATGCCCTGCACGACACCGTAACCATCCAGGGGGGGGAGGGGTATGAGGTTGAAGATGGCTAGCCCAATGTTAATGTAGGCAACTTGAAGGAGCAGCAAGTCCACGGTGCCGGGCAAGTTCAGTGACAAACGGACTGGCAGGGCAACCACGGCTGCGGTGAATAGGTTGGCGAACGGGCCGGCGAAAGAGACCAGGCCCATCCCCACGCGCGGACCGTACCGCAGATTGCGCGGGTTGACCGGGACAGGTTTCCCCCAGCCGATGCCACGGCCAGCAATCGCACTCATGACCATCATCATAGTGCCCATGGGATCAAGGTGGACCAGGGGATTCAGCGATACACGACCCATATAGCGCGCCGTAGGGTCACCAAGCTGGTCAGCGACCCACGCGTGAAAGCATTCATGTACGTCTATGGCCAAAAGAAGGCCCAGTGCACTGGCGAGCAGGAGATTCACGACGAACCTTTCTGAGAAGAATGATGGGAGTAGGCTGGAGCATCGGGATTATAGCACAAAAGGCCAGGACTTGGATAGCTGGGACTTGCAGGATAGGCCAGTTGGTCATTGCGAGCCATGTTCAGAAGTGGTATAATTAGACGTAATACGATCTTCTGATGGAGTTGACGATGGGTGTGGTTGAGGCACTAACTGGTATTGCGAGCAGCTTTGGGTTTTCTGCTTCAGCAGGGCTCAATGCCTACCTTACCTTCTTGATCGTTGCACTGGCTGCCCGGTTTACCTCCCTGATCCATCTGAACGCCCCATATGATGCGTTAACGAGTGGTTGGATCATTGGATTGCTGCTCATCCTGACCTTGGTTGAGGGTCTGGTTGACAAGATCCCGGCGGTAGACACGGCGAATGACCTGGTCCAATCCTTCGTACGGCCTGTTGCAGGGGCTATCCTTTTTGCTGCAAGCAGCAACGTCATCGCGGATCTCCACCCCGTCCTGGCGTTGGCGTGCGGACTTCTCATCTCTGGCGTTGTGCACTCGGCAAAGGCCGCCGCCCGCCCAGCCATTACGGCCATGACGGCGGGAGTGGGTAATCCAATTGTGAGCACCCTCGAAGACATCGTAGCCGCAATTACGACCCTGCTGTCACTATTGGTTCCCGTTCTGGCTTTAATCTTGATCGCTGTTGGTGCCGGGTTGTTCTGGCGCGTTGTTCATCCGTCTCGGACAGAGGCCTAAAGCTCCAGGGGTCATGATGGAGCCTACGCCTTTTGCCGACCGACTGACCAGCCTGCCGGCCAAGCCCGGGGTCTACTACATGCGAGATGCCAGTGGGCGCGTGATCTACGTTGGCAAAGCCATCAACCTCCGCAACCGCGTGCGCTCCTATTTTCATTCCGCGGTTAGCCAGCCGCCCAAGGTTCAACGTATGGTCGAGCATGTGGCCGATCTGGATTTTATCGTTACGGCTTCGGAGCTGGAAGCTCTGATCCTTGAGTGCAACCTGATCAAGAAGTATCGACCCCAGTACAATGTCCGTCTGAAAGACGACAAGCGTTACCCATACATCAAGATTAGTCTTCAGGAAGAGTTCCCTCGCATCTACAACGTGCGGCGCATGCAGGAGGATGGGGCGCGATACTTTGGACCGTACACTTCCTCCAAAGCTGTCCATCAGACCATGGAGCTTTTACGCAAGCTGTTCCCATACCTCACGTGCAAGCGTGAGGTCACGGGAAAGGACAGGCGTGCGTGCCTCTACTATCATATCGGCCGCTGCGTCGGCCCATGCATCGGAGCCGTAACCAGGGAAGAGTACCGAAGTCTGATCGAGCAAATCATCCTCTTCTTGGAAGGCAAGCAAGAACGGATAGTCGCTGACCTGAGAGGAAAAATGACACAAGCGGCCGGCGCGCTGGATTTTGAGCGCGCCGCCGTGATTCGTGATCAGGTGCAGGCCCTGGAGACCGTCATTCAGCGTCAGAAGGTCGTTTCTACGAGCAAAGCCGACCAGGATGTAATTGCATTTGCCCGGGAGGATGGGCAGGCTTGTGTGCAAACGTTCTTTATCCGTCAGGGCAAGCTAGTGGGCCGAGAGTACTTTGTATTGACCGGAACTCAAGATGAAGACCCCCAAGAGATCATGGGCTCCTTCGTTAAGCAGTTCTATGATGAAGCGGCCGAAGTACCCCCAACCATTCTGTTGCAGCATGATATTGACGAGTCACTAGTTATCGAGCAATGGCTGAGGACAAAGCGTGGGACGAAGGTGGCCGTGCGGGTGCCGCAGCGGGGCCCCGGCCGCGAGCTGATCAAGATGGCTACCGAGAATGCTACCGAGACCCTCAATCATCTTCGAGCCCAGTGGCAGGCCGATGAAGCTCGCCAGGTCAGCGCCCTGGAAGATCTGCAGCAGTACCTGAACCTACCCCAGGCACCCACACGTATCGAATGCTATGACATCTCGAATATCCAAGGCCGGTCTGCTACGGGTAGCATGGTCGTATTTGTGAAGGGGGTGGCTCGGAAGAGCGACTATCGCCGCTTCCAGATCAAGACAGTGGATGGTGCTGATGACTATGCCATGTTGCAGGAGGTTCTGCGCCGACGTTTCCGGCGAGTCGTGCGAACCGAGGATGCGGAGTCGGGCACCCTGGAACCCAGGGGTGAGAACATCTGGCAGATTCTTCCGGACCTGCTCGTGGTTGATGGCGGCAAGGGCCAGCTCAATGCCGCGCGGCATGTGATGGAGGAGATGGGAGTCGGCCATATTCCCACGATCGGCCTGGCCAAGCAGCGTGAGGAGGTGTTCGTTCCAGGCCGTTCCAAGCCGGTGTTCATACCGCATGATGCGGAGGGGCTCTATTTGCTGGAGCGCATCCGCGACGAGGCGCACCGTTTCGCCATTGGCTATCATCGGCGCCTCAGAGCGCGTACAGGCCTCAAGTCTGTCCTAGACGATGTACCCGGCATTGGTCCCAAACGCCGTCAGGCGCTTCTGAAGCGCTTTGGCTCCGTAGCTGCCATTAGGGAGGCCTCGGTGGAGGAGTTGATGACTGTAGAAGGAATGAATCGCGGTGCGGCGGCGAAATTGAAAGAAGCAGTGTGACTGGTAGATTGGCGACAGCGGACTCCTGCGCTATACTGGCGCTGTCGCATATTCCGATGCGGAGCGCAGCATGGAGGAGGCTAGGTACCGATGGAGCGCTGGTTCTTTAATCCGCTTGGTTTCCGGAACACCCGTGATGAGTACGAAGCCAGAGTGGCGGAGCAAAGCGCCCGCCTGACCCTCGGTCGGCAGCTGGCCCTGTACCTGACTCTGACGCTGGGCAATATCGCCAGCAGTTTTATGGGAGCATACCAGACGAAGATGATGTGGCGACCCGACGTCATGACCCTTGCCTTTGCCATAGTGGCTGGTTTTGTTCTCCTGCCTGGCGCCGTCGATGCCAGCAAACTCAACGGGCAAAAGGAAGAGTTGGTGCAGTTCGCCATGGTGTTCACTTACGGCATGGGTAGCCAAACCCTGGTGGGCGCCGCCATTCGTGCGGTCACGGGTGGATAACGCAGTTTGTTCCTAATGCCCGAGCACCTGCGAAACCGCTAGGAGAACGGTGAAATGGCTGCTGACAATATCCTGGTGATTGGGGCCGCAAGCATGGACCTCAAGGGCCACGCCAAGCGAGAGATCCAGCGGGGAACCTCTGTTCCAGGAATGGTCACCGTGAGCTACGGAGGGGTGGCTCGCAACGTTGCTGAGAACCTGGCGCGGCTGGGACAGCCAAGCATCCTATTGTCCGCGGTGGGCGATGATGTGTTCGGAACGCAGATCCTGGAGCGCACGGCCGCGGCTGGCGTGGATGTCAGCCGGGTCATAGTTAGCCCCGAATATCGGTCGGCGAGCTATGCTGCGGTACTGGACCAGACAGGTGCCAAGGTTGCCGCCGTGGATGATATGGGCGTTATTGACCTCGTCACACCAGCCTATCTTCGGAAAAACCGTGCCCTCTTCAAGACAGCGGCGATGGTGGTTCTGGACGCTAACCTGTCGCCGGCGACCCTGGCGACGGTGATTCGAATCGCCCAGGAGTTCGGGGTGCGCATCGCGGTGGACCCTACTTCCGCCGTTCTGGCACCGCGAATCAGAGCACACTTGCCGGAGATTGCCCTCATCAAACCGGACCTTGCTGAGGCAGTGGTTCTGTGCCGGCGTCCCATCCGTGGGCGTGAGGACGCCATGTCAGCCGTTCAGGAGCTGGTGATAGCGGGTGTTGGTGTGGCGCTGATTTCTCTCGCTGAAGAGGGTGTCTGTTATGCATCGGCAGTGGAAAGAGGCTACGTCCCGGCAATTCGTTGCGAGGTCGTTGACTACACGGGAGCTGGTGACTCTCTGACCGCAGCAGTGGTGTACGGCCTGGTGAATCACCTGCCGTTGGATGAGACGATGCGACTGGGTGTGTCAGCAGCTACATTGACCCTCAAGTGCCGGGAGACAGTCTGCCCGGATCTGAGCTTGGAAAGGCTTTACGATCAGCTCGTAGCCTGACAAGATCGTTGTTCGTTCTTGATAGCAGCACATAGCCCCTGGCAAGTCTGCCAGGGGCTATGTGCTGCTATGCAGGCACGGTGGCCGGCTGGGCGCTGTTGAGCTTGTGGAAAACCAATCCATCGTCCTTGATGTCGATCTGCAGATGGTCGCCAGCGCGAATGTCGCCGCGCATGAGCATCTTGGACAGCTCATTCTCTACCAGGCGTTGCAAGGTGCGGCGCAGCGGTCTCGCCCCAAACACGGGATCATAGCCTTTTTCCGCCAGCCAGTTTTGGGCCTCATCGCTGACCTGAACAGCTATGCACTGGTCTGTCATGCGCAGGCAGATCTTGTTCAACTGCAGAGCAACGATACGCTTCATGTCTTCCCTGCTCAGCCGATGGAAGACGATGACCTCATCGATGCGGTTGAGGAACTCGGGGCGAAACGCTTGTTTCAAGGCTGCCTCGATGTCCTGCTGCATCTTGCTGTCTTCCGGGGCATCATCCGCTGTCCGGAACCCGAGACCACTTCCACCCTTCTGCGTGTACTTGGTGCCCAGGTTCGAGGTCATGATG
>DDYO01000124.1 GCA_002348045.1 Anaerolineales bacterium UBA2232 | reverse complement strand
GCTGACGTCCGGGTAGCAGGGAATCCCAAGGATCGAGTCCGCTCGTGGATTGACCAGGTGCAGGGCGCCCGGGTACCCTCCCTGAGGATCGGTCAGATTGCGGACGACCCCATAGCTGAGTTTGTTCGGGTCGCGGCTGGCTCCTATCACCACAACACCAGCTGGGTGGAAGAAGGGGTGAAGTGAAGCGGCTCGTGGAGGTAGTTGGCTCATGTAAGGCTCCGTTGTGTATCACTCACAAGCATTGCAGGTTACTCGCGTAGTGCAAGGGCGCGGTCCGGCGCGTCGGTGATGATAGCGTCCACACCGAGATCGATCATGCGCCGAATGTCGGCATCGTCATTGACAGTCCATACCCGCACCGGCAGGCCGAGCTTGTGCGCACGCGCGAGATATGCCTCGTTGACCATGGTCAGCTCTGGATGCAGGGCCACGGCCTTGGACCAACGCCGAACCAACCCGGACCGCATCCAGCCCGGAAGATCGGCAGCAAGCAACAGGGCGCCGTCGATTTCGCGGCCAGCCTGTCTCGCCCGGCGCAACGCGATGGGATTGAAGGAACTGATGATCACTTGTTCAACCATCCCCTGCGCCTTCACCGCGGCAACTACGTCCACCCCGATCCCCGACGTCTCAGTTTCCATCGATTTGAGCTCGATATTGACCAGCAGCTTCTTGCGGAGCAAGTCGAGCACCTCATCCAGGGTGGGAAGATGCGTCCCGGCGAAGCGGGGCGAGAACCAACTGCCTGCATCCAGAGCTCGTAACTCCTGCAGCGAGTGCGAAGTCACCCTGCCCGTGCCATTGGTGGTCGCTTCCAGGGTCCTGTTATGTATCACCACCAGATGTCCATCCAGGGTGTATTGTACGTCCAGCTCCACACCGTCTGCGCCGAGTCGGACCGCCTCCTCGAAAGCGGGCAGGGTGTTTTCGGGCGCCGTCAGCTTCGCACCTCTATGCGCGAAAACGAGCGGTCTCCTTTGCGGTCTGACCAATGCTCACCTCCTGCCTACATCCATCTACGAATGCCAATAATGGGAAACCAGATTTCCGCCTGGAGGTCCCATCATATCATCGATACTTGCGGGCTAACTCTAACAACGTCGGACCATCCCAGAGCTCAATCGGCTTCCCTTGTGCCCAATCACGCGCCGGACGAGAAAAGCCGCCCGTCGTGATGACATAACCGTGACCTGCTCCAGCGTGCGCCATGGCGCCGTAAAGATCGCGGACCGTTGCCTCACTGACGGTACTTCGGTAGCGCTTGCATTGTACCAGACCCAGCGCAATTCCATTACCGGAAATCTTCAGGTCGACACCATGGTCGCCGCTCTGGGGAGTATCGAGCACCCGATATCCCATCAGCGTCAACAGCATACCGCTCCAGACCTCGAACTCATCAGGCTCAAGTGCGATCAGATCCGCTGCCGACCGGATCATGCCAAATCGACGACGAATGCCTCGCCCGCGCAGGGCATGCTCAGTCCATGCCACCGGACCAGCCAGGACAAGTAGATGCAGGAGGGGAAGGAGTCCGGCCATCCACCACGGAAGCCAGGTCAGGCTGCCTGCAACCCGGAGAGCCACGATCGACGGCCAGATTACGACCCAGGCGCCTGCAAGAGCCCACCATCCCCACGGCGTTGATCCTGGGGCAACCAGATCCTCTCCGAATTCGTGTGCTTGCAGGCTCTGCTTCACGCCTTCTCGCTCCAGCCGTGCTCGCGCCCGACCCACTGCACCGGGATTCGGCGCCAAAGGCGGCTCCTGTTGGCTTCGGCGGTAGGCCGGGGAACGCACTGCGAACTGAAGGGCCGACATCAGCCAATTTCCTTAATTAGCGGTTGTCCCGCCGAGTCACACGACCTGTTGCGATTCCAGAGCCGCGCATCTACCAACTCCCGTCGGCTCAGATCGCTCTAGCGTGCGTGGTCAGGGCGCGACTGCGAGTCATCAATCTCTCAGAGACGAGCCAGTTGCTGGTCTCACCGTCAGCTACCCATGTACTGGTGGGCGCAGGTCGGCGCCAACTACGCTCCAAATCGGCCAAGACTAATCATGCCGGCCATCCCAGGTCTCCATCGGCCCGCACGGGGTCGTGGCGACTAGTGCCCTCAGCCACAGCCATACTCGTAACCGACGAGCATCTGGTAACGGGTGACGCTGACGCGCGCAAAGTCCTTAGCATCCGTTATGTAGCCACTGCTGGCCAGCCAAGACCCAGTCAGGTTCCGTCGATCCCATTCCGCTGATTCAGATGCAACCAGCCAGATCGTTCCTACACCTGCTAGTCGATCCAGCATCGTAGCTGCAAGCCCTTCCGGACTCATCCCGCTATTCGTGAAGGGCCCATCTATCGATCGAAAGCTTGTGCCAGCATAGTATTCAAAGGTGTGGCGGCCATAGGGGATTTGATAGAGGACCGCGTCGCCCGGCCTGGCATGCGCCAACACAAACTCCGCAGCTGAACGAAAATCTGACTTGATTGGCTGTGAGGCCTGAAGCCAGTCGCTACTAAGGTTGAGGCCCACAATGGCTGCCAGCGTGATTGCGCCAAGCGGCCGCCAGATCCGGCCGAGGACCACTACTCCTGCAGCGACCAGAGCCAGGAAAGCCGGCATGCTCCAGATGAGATACCGATCGGCAAAGAGGGGCATGCCAAGTGACACACCGAACAGGGCCAGAGGCGGCCACAGAAGCCAGGTAGCTAGAAGCAGCAAGGCTCTCCGTCGGCCAGGCCAAAGTACAACCCCCGCCAAGAAAGCCAGAATCGTTGGCAGCAATGTGGCTGC
>DDYO01000047.1 GCA_002348045.1 Anaerolineales bacterium UBA2232 | reverse complement strand
TACCATGTGTTGGCACAGCACCTTGGGGGTTGGGAGCGCCGCACGAGACTATCCCACATCCTACGCCCTGCATGGTCATGGGCAAGTAGCCTCACGCACAAAAGGAAGAGCCTCCGATTGGAATCGGAGGCTCTGTGTTCACCCCTTACTTACCGGACACTTCGAGCCACTTGTTGTCAGCCATAAACTGGGTTACCAACGGAATCTCAAAGTACTGACCCTGGTACGCCTGGTAAGCATAGTAGAACGCGGGCACCACAGGCAGAAGGAAGAGCACCCACAGGATGCAGCTAAGGCAGCCCAGAGTGACAATGCTCAACCCCACGAACACGATGGTAGCCAGGATCTCATAGATCACAGCGGCCACCAAAAACCCTAGTGATTGCACGGCGTGGTACTTCTGGAAGACCCTCTGCTTGTTCTCTTCCGACAGCAGGACGATCGCCGGGATCACAATTGGCACGATGACCTGGCTTGCATAGCTCAGGGCCGCCATCAGCCGGTCATTCTCCGTGACCTCTTGCACCGGTTCAGCTGACAGGCCCTCTGCCGCCTCTACCTGGAACTCGATCTCGGCAGCGTCAGCCGGCTCAGGCGCCGGAGTCAAATCCTCTCTGAAATCAGTCGAATCATCTATGGTCATTTTCCCTTACCTCCTCTACCATCAATACGTAGAACGGGAGCACAAGTTGCGCAGCATCCTCTCAAGTTTGCGGTTTGCCCTTCCGTGTGGTAAAATTAATGCCATCCAGCGCCTGGGGTAGCCATTCTACTCCAGGCGCACCAGCTAGTAGGGTTTGTTCAGTGCATAGTATCGTCTTTATGGGAACTCCAGGCTTCGCTGCGGTGATCCTCAGCGCGCTGATCGGCAAGTATGAGATTGCGGCCGTGGTTACGCAGCCTGATACAAAGGCCGGCCGCGGCCAAAAGGTAGCGCTTTCCCCGGTCAAGGCCCTGGCCGAAAAGCACGGCCTAACCGTTCTACAGCCGCCACGCATCATCCCCGAGGTTGTGGAGCAGGTGCGGACGCTGGCTCCTGCAGCGATTGTGGTCGCCGCTTATGGGCGAATTCTGCCCAAAGGGCTGCTTGCACTGCCACAACGGGGTTGCATCAATGTGCACGCATCCCTGCTGCCGCGCTATCGAGGGGCGGCGCCTATCCCGGCGGCGATCCTGTCGGGAGATGCACAGACGGGCGTCACCATCATGCTCATGGAAGAAACGTTGGACACGGGTCCAATACTGAGCCAATCCGCCCTTCACATCGAACCGGAGGATACCACCGGCTCCCTCACCGAGAAGCTGGCGAATCTGGGAGCCCAGCTTTTGGTGGATACCTTGCCCGACTGGCTGGCCGGCCGGTCCACCGCTCGACCACAGGACGAAAGCCAGGCTACCATGGCCAAGATGATCCAACGTGAGGATGGCCGTATCCGTTGGACTGAACCCGCAGAGATGATTGCCCGTCGTTGCCGGGCATACAGCCCGTGGCCAGGAGCCTTTGCACTTTGGAATAAGATGGAGCTCAAGATCTGGCGCGCTCATGCCCAAGACACAGTAGTGGAGAACTTCGAACCAGGCAAGGTGATAGAGTCAGGCGGGGAAATCGCAGTGATAACTGGAAAAGGGCTGCTGGTGTTAGACAAAGTACAGCTCCCTGGAAAGCGCGTGCTCCCCATGAATGACTTTCGTCAGGGGCAAAGATCGTTCCTAGGATCACTGCTGGACTAGGTTGTTTTTCGCAGCTACAGGAAAAAGGAGAATCGGTACTTAGAGATGCATGAAGTCACAATGGTCGTAAAACATGAAGCCGGCCTGCATGCCAGGCCTGCGGCCCTCTTCGTCGGCAAAGCCAAGCAGTTCAAGTCACGCATTCTGGTCGCCAAAGGCGACGTGGAAGTCGACGCCAAGAGCATCCTCAAGATACTCACCCTCGGCGTCAACCAGGGTACCGTGATCACCGTCAAGGCGCAAGGTGATGACGAAGAGTGCGCCGTTAAAGCGCTGCAAGACCTTGTCGAGTCCAACTTTGGTGAGCCTGAGAAGAAAGCCCTCCAGACCCAACCTTAGGGGGTACGAGTGCTTGTCCTGAACCTGGGCCTGGAGCCCTATGCTCAGGCCTGGGATCTTCAGCATCGCCTTGTTCAGGCGCGACTACGAGGGGCGGTCGGCGATGTTGTCGTGCTACTGGAGCACGAACCCGTCATTACCCTCGGGCGTTCTGCCGATGCCAGCCATGTTGTGGTATCGGCGGAAACGCTGGACGCCCTTGGTATCTCGGTGCACCGCGTCGAGCGCGGCGGAGATGTCACTTATCACGGGCCGGGACAATTGGTGGGTTATCCCATCTTGAGGTTAGAAGACCACCGGATGGGTGTTGCGGCGTATATGCACGCCCTGGAGCAGGTCTTGATCAACGCGCTCGCTGATTTTGACTGCCGCGCCTTTCGGCGCGAAGGGATTATCGGTGTGTGGACCGATGGGGGCAAGATCGCGGCCCTGGGTGCGCGCATTGAGGGGGGGATAACCTATCACGGTTTTGCTTTGAATGTCGATCCCCTGATGGAACACTACAGCCTGATCATTCCATGTGGGCTGATGGGCGAGCGCATCACGTCCCTGCGCCAGGTGGTAAGCCGGCCGATCCCGATGACCCAGGTGCGGCAGAGTGTGATTGCCCACATGGGGCAGGTGTTCTCCCAGTCTATGCTGGAGACGACCTGGGAAGAGCTCCGGGCATCGCTCTGAAACGAGGAGCAGCATGACGGACCAGGACACCACCGCGTACTGCGTCAAGTGTCGGCAGAAACAGGACATGTTGGCACCCACTCCGGTCTACACGGCCAGCGGGACCCCAGCCGTCCGCGGAACCTGCGCCGTCTGTGGGACCAAGATGTTCAAGATGGGCGCTACTTCGGCCCATGATGCGCTGCCCAAACCTGAGCCAGCCCCCAGGGCCAAGCGTGCGCGAAAACCCTCCAGTGAACCCAGCGGAACACTGGTCATCGTCGAGTCTCCTGCCAAGGCCCGCACCATCTCACGCTTCCTGGGCAGTGGATACCAGGTAGAGGCCTCCGTAGGACATGTACGTGACCTGCTGCGCTCGAAACTGAGCGTGGACATCGAACACGATTTTGCCCCTCACTACCACGTGCCAAAAGAAAAGGGACCTGTCGTCAAACGCCTGAAAGAGGCGGTCCGTAGCGCAGGACAGGTCTACCTGGCCACTGACCCTGACCGAGAAGGCGAGGCTATCGCCTGGCATGTGATGGCAGCCGCCAATGTCCCGCACGAGAGCGCGCAACGGGTCGTGTTTCACGAGATCACCGACGATGCTGTCAAAGAGGCCTTTGCTCACCCGCGCCCTCTCAACATGGACCTCGTGAATGCGCAGCAAGCCAGAAGGGTTCTAGATCGGCTGGTGGGCTATCAGATCAGTCCCCTCCTCTGGAATCGCGTGCAGAGCAGGCTGTCGGCAGGGCGTGTCCAATCAGTGGCCGTGCGGCTGGTGGTGGAACGCGAACGCGAAATTCAGGCCTTTGTCCCCGTCGAGTATTGGTCCATATTGGCGGAGCTCGCCAAGCAGGACAGCCGGGGGCAAGACTCGCGCCCTAGCTTCCTGGCCAAGTTGTCCAAGATCGGCGATAAGGATGCAAACCTCAAGAATCAACCCGCAACCCAGGCGGTAGTCGATGACCTGTCAGGCGCCACCTACATCATTCGGGATGTAGCCAAATCAAAGCGACAGAGCAAACCACCAGCCCCGTTCATCACGAGCACTCTGCAGCAGGAGGCGTTTCGCAAACTGGGATTTGCTGCTCGCCGCACGATGATGCTCGCCCAGCAGCTGTACGAAGGGATCAACTTGGGCAAAGGGGAGAGGGTAGGGCTGATTACCTACATGCGTACCGACTCTACGCACATCGCCCCTCCAGCCCTGGCCGAGGTCCGCGGCTACATCGCACAGCAGTTCGGCCCTCAGTACCTGCCCGATACGCCCCCTGTGCACAAGACCCGCGCTGTCAAGGCCCAGGAGGCCCATGAGTGCATCCGTCCAACGGCAGTGCGGCGGGAACCAGAAGAGATCCAGCCATACCTGGACCGAGACCAGTATCGTCTCTACCAACTGATCTGGCAACGTTTTGTCGCCAGCCAAATGACGTCAGCGGTCTATGACGTGACGTCAGTGCAGATCAGGGCTGGGCGCCTTCCTGTGGGGACAGCCATTCCTCAGGGGGCCGCACTGCTCTCCTTCCTGGATGAGCTGCTCTACCTCTTTCGGGTCACGGGCTCCACTCTGGTCTTCCCTGGCTTCAGGCGCGTTTACGAAGAGTCGTACGACGAAGGCACCACCAGCGACGAGGAGATGGGGCCACTGCCTCCTCTTCAAGCTGGCGAGGTCGTGGATCTCTTGCGCCTGATTCCCAACCAGCATTTCACCGAGCCACCGCCACGGTACACCGAGGCCTCTTTGGTACGTGACTTGGAAAAGAACGGAATCGGCCGGCCCAGCACCTATGCGCCGATCCTGGCTACCATTCAAGCCCGCGGCTACGTTGAGAGGCAGCAGCGGTACCTGCGACCCACGGAGCTGGGATTCATCGTCAACGACCTCCTGGTCAAGCACTTTCCGGCCATCGTGGACATCGCTTTCACGTCTGGCATGGAAGACAACCTCGACAAGATCGCCGACGGGGACCAGGACTGGGTCGCGGTACTCCGTGCTTTCTATGGACCTTTCGAGCGCGCTCTGCACGACGCAACCAAAAACATGGAAAAGGTGGACATTGCTCCCGAGCCTACTGGACAGACGTGCGACAAGTGCGGTAGCCCCATGGTCATCAAGATGGGCCGTTTCGGCCGCTTTGTTGCTTGCAGCAATTATCCGACGTGCCGCAACACCCAACCCCTGGTAATCAGGACTGGTGCCCGTTGTCCACGGTGCGGTGGAGACCTTCTGCAGAAAAAGACGCGGCGAAACCGGACGTTTTACGGCTGTTCCAATTATCCCACTTGCGATTTCAGCCTGTGGAAACGGCCACTGGCGCGGCCATGCCCCCAGTGCGGTGGTCTCCTTACCCAGGCCGGCAGGAAGAAAGCCCAGTGCACCCAATGCGGCCAGTCCACGGAAGCAGGTGAAGACCATGCTGGCCCAGCTTGACCGCTTCCTGATCTACCTGGTCGCCGAGAAGAACGCCTCACCGTATACCGTCGCCAACTACGGCCGTGAAATCCGCCAGTGCCTGGCCTTCCTTCAGGAGCAGGGCGTCACCGGGTGGTCCGACATTGACCGCCACATGCTGCGCCGCTACTTGTCCTGGCTCAACGCCAAGGGCTATGCCAAGGCCAGCGTGGCACGGCGATTGTCAGAACTGCGCTCTTTCGGCCGGTTCCTGGTCAGCGCCAAGATCATCGAGGTCAACCTTTTCCGCGCCGTCTCGTCACCCAAACTGCCCAAGCGCCTACCCGTCACCCTGTCAGTCGCCGAAACGGTAGCCCTCCTCGGCGCGCCCGATGGACGCACACCCCAGGGGCTGCGAGACGGCGCGATGCTGGACTTGCTGTACAGCGCAGGACTGCGGGTCAGCGAGCTGGTAGGCCTTAACGTCAGCAGCGTGGACTGGCGCCGCAACGAGTTGCTGGTATGGGGCAAAGGAGCCAAGGAGCGCATCGCCCTGTTCGGTGATCCGGCCTCGACCTCTTTGCGCGCCTACGTTGAACTGGGCAGGCCTCAGCTCTTGAGCGATCGCTCCCGTGATGCCCTCTTTCTCAACCGGTTTGGGGGAAGGCTGACCACACGCAGCATAATGAACATCCTGAAAAAGTACCGGCAGATGGTTGGGCAGGAGAAGAGGGTTACCCCCCACACCCTACGCCACTCCTTTGCCACCCACTTGCTGGACGGCGGCGCCGACTTGCGCTATGTGCAGGAGTTGCTGGGTCATGCCCGCCTGGCCACCACACAGATCTACACCCACATCAGCCAGGGGCGCGCCCGGGAAGTGTACCTCCGCTCCCATCCCCTGGCCCAACGTCCCGTGGAGACCCACGACATCCAGCACCAGGCGCCCTGATGCGCCCGTTTCGGGCACCAACTCACACTGTCGAGGAGGAATGATGCGGATCCAAAAGCTGCGCCAGTTCTTGCAGGAAGCAGGGCTCGACGCCATGCTCATCACCCGCCCTGAGAACCAGCGTTACCTGAGCGGATTCACTGGTGGCGATGCGGTCCTTCTAATCACGGCCGAGGTCAAGTTAATCCTCACCGACTCTCGCTACTACGAGCAGGTTGCGGAGGAATCCCCCTCCTTCACGCTGGTCAAGCTGGAAAAGCCGATACCGGTGGTCGTCAGGCATCTCCTCCGCAGCCACGGCATCAAGAGTCTCGGGTTTGAAAGCACTCACCTCACCCACGCGCAGTACCGCGAGTGGAGAGGTCGAGGAACTCGCTGGCACCCCCTCAAGGAGGCGGTGGAGAGTATTCGCCTGATCAAAGACGCTGATGAGCTTGCCTTGATTCGGCAGGCGATCGCCCTCTCAGACACCGCATGTGAGCACATCCGCCAAGTCCTACAGCCGGGAATGACGGAGAGGGAAGTGGCTTGGGAACTCGAGTCCCACATGCGCAGTCACGGCGCCGAAGCCGTGGCCTTTTCCATCATTGTGGGGTCCGGCCCCAATGGTGCCAAGCCCCATGCCGTTCTTCAAGACCGCAAGATTCTGGCCGGCGAGCCCATCGTCATGGATTTTGGCGCCCGTGTCAACGGCTACCACTCGGACCTCACCCGTACCCTTTGCCTGGGAAAACCCAGCCAAGAGCTCCAGGGCCTTTACGACATTGTCCTGCGAGCGCAATTGACCGCCGAACAGCAAGGAAAGCCTGGAATGGAGGGACGAGAAGTAGATGCCCTGGCTCGGAAGGTGATCAGTGACGCTGGCCACGGCGCCCATTTTTTCCATGGTTTGGGACACGGTGTTGGTTTGGCCATCCACGAGGGTCCTGGTGTTGGGCAGCAGGGGACCACCCAGCTGCAGCCAGGAATGGTCTGCACCGTCGAACCGGGCATCTACCTGCCCGGCTGGGGAGGAATCCGTATCGAGGACATGGTGGTAGTCACCGACAACGGGCTGGAGGTACTGACCCAGGCACGCAAAGAGCTCCAAGCACGCTGAACCACCACCTCGCCAGGCCTGGACCTGCGAGGCAATCGCGATGATCGTGAGCGGACACACTTGCGGCAATCGACATGGGCGGTAGCCGGGGCCTTTCAGCGCCTGCTCCCCCCCCGCAAACCAGCTGCCCGTCGCGACCACATTGCCGTCTTGGTGCTTTGTCGTCGCAAGAACAAAAGGGCACTTGTGTTTCCTGTCAAGTTGTGCTAAAATGGGACCGTCGCGGAGTGAGATGCACGTGGCAGCTCATCCGGTTCCGGGCGCATCGGGTTCCGAAACGTTCGCTGGAATACAAGCCAGGGGAGGTGCTACATGGCCGGTAAGGACATCGGTGGTCTGGTCCGGAAGGTGCTGACCACACAAGTCGTGGCTGCGTTTCTCCTGGGGTTGGTAGTCGGCTTGGTCGTGCTAGGTTGGTGGGTCTGGCCGGTTCAGTGGACCAATGCGGACCCTGCTGACCTAAAGCCTGCCCACAAGCAGGCTTACCTCGTCACTATCGCTGACTCCTACAATGTGACGAACGATACCGCACAGGCCCGCAGTAGTCTGGACGCGTTGAAACGCCCTGGAGAGACCGATAGCGGATTGGCAAGCCTCCTCGCCGAAGCCATCAAGACACAGGCTGCCATGGGCCGGACCGACTCGGTGGCGCGGTTGCAGAACCTCTCAGCCATGATGTCGGCCATTCCACCTGCAGCAACACCGGCCGCATCGCCGTCTGGTACAGAGACCCCCACAGGCCTCATGCGCATCGCTGGAATTGTCGCCCTGTTCATGGTGATAGGCGCCGTGGTCCTCGCCCTTCTCTCCGTGTGGCAGAAGAAAGAGTCCGTCCGACGGCGTAAGGCCTCTGTTTCAGGACACCCCGCTCCAGAGTATCCCGCCGAACCGCAGACCGTGGTGGCAGAAGACGACGGCCGCCATCTGGTCTTTGAGACCGTGTACAACCTGGGTGACGAAGGCTACGACGTCAATTTCCCCATCCTCTCACCATCGGAGGAATTCCTGGGCGAATGCGGAGTGAGCGTGCTGGAGACCGTGGGTATCGGTACTCCAGAGCGGGTGACCGCTTTTGAACTCTGGTTGTTTGACAAGGTGGACATCCGCACGGTGACCAACGTCATCATGAGTGCCCAAGCGTTTGCCGATTCCGCTCTGCGGTCCAAGTTCGCCAGCAAGGGACAATTGTTGCAGGCTCAAGAGGGTGACGTCATCTCGCTCTCCACAGCGAACCTGCACCTGGATGTGGTGATCGACGAATTGATCTATGAAAGCGGTTCCAGCTCAGGGGTCTTTGCCAAGCTGGCCTTAAGCCTGGAGGTCTCACCCCAGGGCTAGACGTACCCGAGAGAATGCGCCGGTTTTCCGAGCTGGGCTGGGTGATTCCGGCTCCGCTCTAATCTCTCCATTTACTAGCCTCAGGGTAGTCAGTCGGCTCCGGAATGCGCCGTGCCCACTAACCGGGTCAGCGTGGCCCGGGGATCGGACACCTGTGTGCCCACGATTTATCTCCGAATACAAACGTCAGTACCCGACAGAGGGTGACCTTGCTGGAGAACAACTTCGACGTCGAGGCTACCTGTTCTCCGGAGACGTAGCCCGGCAGGTCAAAGAGCATCTTGCTGCCCTTCCCCCGATAGCACGCAAGGCCTTTGCGTTGGCAAGGGCTGAGTCTCTCATGCAGTACCATGAAAGCCTGCCAGCAGGTGAGCAGCGCATGTTCACCCAGAGTTGGCGGCCCGTTCTGGATGCGATGTGGCTGACGTTGGCTGGAATCCAGCACACAGGCCTGCAGCGGGCGTCACAGGCGCTGGAAGCCTTCTACCGGGGCCCATACTTTCCCACTGCTGAACCGGGTGGGCCGCAAGATGCTGACGAGGACGCAGCGGCGGCGAGCATTTTCGCCGCCGAGTGTTTCGTCAGCGGCCATGTAGATCCCGCCCTTCACGCAGCCGCCCGGTGCATCGACTCTGCGCTCCGGCTGTCAGCGGAGAGACTACAACTGGACTATAAGGACTATGAATGGTCCCCCGATGCAGCTGAGCCAACACCGTGGGCTAGGGAACACATGCAGCCCGGGGTACAGAACGAGTTAAAGCGACAACTGGCCGATTTGCATCTCTTGGAAAGGCATGGAGTGTCGCGTACCATCCTGGAACAGCTGCGGGGTTGAGACGCTGCGCTGGATGGAGCCCTCCGCGCGCCCTCACAACCACTTCAGGCCCGCAAGGCAGAGCCGGCCATCTCTTCCCAAGGGAGACCCACGCAGCGATGAAACAATGCTCCCGTTTGTTTTGCTTCTACACACTGCTGGTCACGCAGACCTTGTCCCTCATCGGCAGCCGCATGACTGCTGTCGCCCTGGGCATTTGGATATACCGCCAGACGGGTCTGACATCACCCCTGCTCCTCATCGTCTTCTTCCGCGAGGCCCCGGGTATGGTAGCTGGGGCGCTGGCAGGAGTATGGGTGGATCGTTGGGACCGCAGACTGACCATGGCCCTGTCCGACGCGGGCCAGGCTCTGGGCAGCCTGCTCCTGCTGGTGGGCTTCCGCGCCGGAGCTACCGTTCTGTGGCACCTGTACGCCGTGGCTTTCCTGCAGGGCACGTTCGCTGTCTTTCAGGGACCTGCCCTCTACGCCACTGTCAGTGAGCTCATCCCTGACCGCCAGCGTGACCGGGCCAACGGGCTCCTGGAACTCCCCTTTCCGCTGGCCAGCATTCTGGCACCAGCGCTAGCGGGCATGCTGTATTCAGCAACAGGGATCGGTACAATCATCGCCCTCGACCTGGGCACTTTTGTACTAGCCTCCCTTGTTGCGGCCTCGCTGCCTATCCCCCGCCTACCAAGTGCACGGAACGGCCAGCCTGGCCACCCAGGATGGGTGGACGAATTGCGGGAGGGGTTTGCCTACTTCCGCCAAAGGCCCGTCATCCTGCAATTCGTCCTCTATCAGGGCTGGATGTGGTTTGCGCTGAACGGGCCCTTGGAGCTCGCCCTTCCTTACGCAATTGCCATCACTGGGGATGAGCAGCAGGCCGGATGGGTTATGAGCCTGATGAGCCTGGGCGCCCTGCTTGGAAGTCTACTGGTGGTGACGGTCGGCGCGCTTCGCCCGAGGACCAAGGTTATTGCTCTGGGGATGCTTTTCACTGGCGTCATGTTCATCTTCTACGGTTTGGCGCGAACCACCATGTCTTTGGGGCTCTCCCTGTTCCTTCTCATGGTGCCCTTGCCCGTCAGCAACGCTCTCTTCCGGTCGATCGTTCAGACCAAAACCCCACCGAGGCTGCAAGGCCGCGCCTTTGCCGCCCTGGAGCAGTTCTTCCTCGTGGGGTCGACGGCTTCATTCTTGTTGACAGGCCCCTTGGTGGACCGCGTACTGAATCCGGTTTCAACAGGAACCTGGGCCCGCCATTGGCTAATGGCCGGCTCACAGGCTGGCATCAGCCTGTTGCTTCTGATGACCGGGGGGTTGATCTTGAGCTCTACTGCAATCGTTTTTGGGCAGCAGCCAATTCGCAACCTGGAGACCATCCTGCCAGACTGTGACGTGTTCACATGACCAGTGGAGCCTGCTTGTCAACCACGCGTCGCAGGATCAAACAGCTTCAGGTGCTCCTGGATGGCAAACCGGTCCGTCATCCCTGCGATATAGTCACAGATTACGCGGGCCGGCCCATCATGATCAAAACGCGACTGTACCTCCGTGGGCAGTTGTCGTGGCTCTTTCATGTAAGCCTCAAAGAGCTCGCGCACCAACCGCTGCGCTTTGACCTGCATGCGCATCACCGTGTAATGCCGGTAGAGCCGCTGCAGCAAAAAGTCCTTCAGCTGTCGGTTGAGGTTGTGCATCTCCAGAGAAAAGCCGACCAGATTGTGCGGTGTGCTGCGCGCATCATCCACACTGCGGATGTCCAGGTCTTGGAGCCTTTGGGTGACCATCTGCAAGATATCGGTCACCTTGACATTGATCAAGTGACGGATGGCGCGATGCCGGGCCATTTCGTCTAGCTCCCCGCTCTTCACCCTCAATGCGCGAAGGGTATCGGTCCAGATGCGGACGTCCTTTAGGTCGTCGCTGCTGATATAGCCGGATCGCAAGCCATCATCCAGGTCGTGGGTCGTGTACGCGATCTCGTCGGCAACGTTGACCAGCTGACCCTCCAACGTCGCCCTCTTGTCCGGCTCATAGTCCCTGGCATCGCTGGAATCGTAATCCGTGGTGTGTTTGACGATTCCTTCGAGCACCTCCCAGGTAAGGTTCAACCCATTGAAGCCTGGGTAGCGCGTCTCCAACACCTCCACGATGCGCAGGCTGTGACAGTTGTGGTTGAAACCCCCGTGCTCTTGCATCACGTCGTGCAAGGCCGCTTCGCCCGAGTGACCAAAGGGCGTGTGGCCCAGGTCGTGGGCCAGGGAGATGGCCTCGGTCAAGTCCTCATTGAGGCCCAAAGCACGGGCCAGGGTGCGGCCAATCTGCGCAGTCTCGATGGTGTGAGTAAGCCGCGTCCGGTAATAGTCGCCTTCATAGTTCACAAAGACCTGTGTCTTGTACTCCAGCCGGCGAAAGGCCGTCGTATGGATGATCCGGTCACGATCTCTCTGGAATGCAGTGCGGTACGGATGTTCCTTCTCCGGGTGTACCCTCCCCCGTGAGTCCCGGCTCCTTACCGCAAACGGCGCCAGGCACTGCACCTCGCGCTCCTCCAGCAGTTCTCTGGTCAACATCGGCGCTGCACCCCCTTGTCCGAACCCTACCTGTCGCCGCTCAGATGTTGCACAATAGCCACATACCCTTCGCACGCCTTCACTAATTGTGCAATCTCAACATACTCGTCTACGATGTGTGCGGTTGTCTCCTTACCGGGACCAAAACCGATGGTGGGAATGCCGGCCACTCCAGCTGAGTAGCTCCCGTTGGTGCAAAAGTCGTACTTGGTAACCACAGGCTTCAGCCCCACTGAGCGTGTCGCCTCCAGAGCCTTCACCACCAATGGGTGATCCTCAGGTATCTTCCAAGCCAGCGGGAACGCCTCGACGATTTCATGCGTTCCATCCACCTTGAGCAATTCGCCAGCAGCGATGGATACCTCAGCGCTCCACGCCGGGTCCGACTGGCTTATCCCCTTGATCACCGTCTGGAACCGGCTCAGCACTGAATCCTTTGTCTCCCCTGGCAGCAATCGCAGATCGTAGGACACCCGGCACTGATACGGAATGACCGAGTCAACTGGTTGTGGCAAAGAATGCATGCCGATCAAGGCTACGATGCCGTCACCCAGGAAATCGTCCTGGGGAAGGGAGAGGGCTCGGACTCCTTCGATCAGGACAAGCGCCTGGTAGACGGCATTGATCCCCTCTTCCGGATGCGCCGAGTGGGCAGCGCGCCCCTTGACGTCGCAGTAGACACGGGTTCGTCCTCGCTGGCCTCGTTTGATATTGAGCTCAGAAGCCTCGCCGATAATGACATAATCCGGATGTATCCCACGTAGGGATAGCTCCTCCAACGCTTTGCCCAGGGTATGTCCTTCAAAGAATTCTTCCCAACTGGTTCCGCTGATAATCAGGGTCCCACGCCACGATCGGCGGTCTTCCGCCAGCCTTCTGGCTGCATGGAGCATCGCTGCCAGGGCGCCCTTCATATCGCTGGCTCCACGGCCATAGATCATGCCATCGACCACCACCCCTGAGTCGGGAGGATAGGTCCACTCGCTGGCATCGGCCTCGACCGTGTCGATGTGCGCATCCAGGACAATCACCGGCCCATCCCCGTTGCGCAGAATCCCTATCACCGTCTCGCGCTCATTGACCATAGCCTCAAAGCCCACGCCCGCAAGGAAAGACCGGATGTACTCGGCAATGGCCCGTTCCTGCCCTGTCGGGCTGGGAATCTGGATCAAGGCTTGCGCCAGACGAATGAGATCCTCATCGTGAGTGCGCTGTTCTACCAATGCATGCCTCCTGTGATGCTCGCGAAAACCGATCGCGCCAGCCAGCACCCCCTGTGTTCAGGCACCCACAAGGGACCGGGTAGCGGAATCAGGTTCACGTCAGCCGATGGTTCAGTAATAGATCGCCACAATTGCAGAACAAGCGGCAACCCGTGGTCGGCCCAGGTTGCAGGCGTTATCCCAAGTTCTGCCTCAACTGGCCATGGTCATCGCCATGATGGCCTTTTGCACGTGCAGTCGGTTCTCCGCCACCGTATAGATACAGGAACGGGGACCCGATGCGACCTCGTCGGTTACCTCATGTCCCCGGTCAACCGGCATGGGATGGGCAAAGATCGCATTGTCTGTCCACTTCATCTTTTCGGAATCGCAAATCCACTGGGGATAGCCGAGCGCCAGCTCGATCTCTGGCTTCTTCACGAGCTCTCCATTCTGATACGCTCGCGGAGTCATCCAGTGACGGGAGTACACGATATGGGCTCCCTCGTAGGCCTGCTTCAAATCGTGGGTATGGGCAAATGTTCGCCCGTTCTCCGCACAGTTCTCCTGGGTCCAGGATATGACCGCAGGATCCAGATCGAATCCCTCGGGATGGGCAAGGGTCACATCCATGCCAAACCTACTGCCAATGAGCAAGGCTTCCTGCACGCTGCTCCACGAACGGACCAACGCGCCGTGGCCCCATACCACCAGGAGCTTTTTCCCACGCACCTTTTCAAGGTCCAGCCTCTGCCCCGGCCCATTGCCAAGCCACTCCGTCCAGCCCATGATCTCCGCCAGGCCTTGACATGGATGGAACTTGTCGTGGGCCATCGAGATGACCGGCATCTTGCACCAATGTGCATACTCGCGCAACAGGGCATCCCCCTGCCCGTACTCGCCGATCGCATCCTCCAGCATTCGTATGCCCAACCCATGGGCATAGCCATCCATGACCTTGGCCGCATCCTCTACGGTCTCACCAGCACTGGTCGCTGTTTTGAGACGCATGGCTTTCGGTTCCAGAAACTGGGCGTGACCGCCCAATTCGGTTGCGGCGGCTTCAAAGGACTGGCGAGTGCGCACAGAAGGATTGTAGAAGAACATGAAGAAGGTTCTGTGCCGCAGTAGGCTCGTGTAACGTTCGGAGAATCGGTCGCGTTTCATCCGCGCAGCCAGATCAAGGGTTGCTTCCAGCTCCTGCTTCGACCACTCTTGCGTCGTGATCAGGTCCCTGCCATACAAGTCCATGCTACTCCTCCTCCTTGAGAAAAGCCGGCTCAGTTCATTGCCTCCCGACGCGCCAATAGCAAGCGCTACTCTCTGACGCTATAGCCGTATGTCCCCAGCAGCTGACCCAAGCTCCAGTACTGATTGTTGCCAAAGGCAAGAGGATCAGCTTTGGCCAAGTCGATGTTGCCCTTGCTGTCCAAAATCTCGGGGCTGGCCTGGACGGCAAGAACCTTGGCCAGGAACAGGTCATGGCTGCCCAGGGTGAGGACCTCAGTGACGCGACACTCGATACTGAGGGGGCACTCCACAATGGCGACAGTGCTTACTGCTGTGGCGGGCTCGCCCCGGAGTCCTGTTGTCGCGAACTTGTCCACGTCACGACCGCTCACCTGGCCGCAATAGTCCGTCACGCGCACCATAGCCGCCGTAGGGACATTGATCACGAACTCACCCGAAGCCTTGATCAGCCCGTGGGAATAGCGGCTGGGGCGTACTCCAATACCCAGCATGGGCGGAGCAGAGCAGAGGGTCCCCACCCAGGCCAGGGTGATAATGTTGGGCTTCTCCACAGGCCCGCAGGATGCCAGGATAGCCGGGTTGGGATAGAACTGCGTTCCAGCTTTGAGCATGGTTTTGATCATCGTCAGTCACTCCTTTCGGTGAACACAGAACTAGTAGGCTCCTGTGCCCAGAACCAGCACAGGGATCGTCTTGAGTGCGATGCGCAAGTCCAACGCCAGAGACCAGTTCTCCACATAGTAGATGTCTAGAAGCACCATCTCGTCAAAAGTGAGATCGCTGCGACCGCTCACCTGCCACAGACCTGAGATTCCCGGCCGCACAGCGAGCCGCTTGCGGTGCCAATCCTGATACTGGGCGACCTCGCCAAGAAGTGCAGGCCGAGGACCAACCAGACTCATTTCTCCGCGCAGGACGTTGATGAACTGTGGCAGCTCGTCAATGCTGAATCGCCGAATGAATCGCCCGACACGAGTCCTCCGCGGATCATCGCGAATCTTGAACATCGGGCCAGCAATTTCGTTCCGATCCTTGAGCTGATCCAGCATGGCCTCTGCGTCCACGCGCATCGAGCGGAACTTGTAGACTGTGAAGGGGTTGCCGTGTCTCCCGGCGCGAGCTTGTCTGAAGAACACGGGTCCAGGAGTGTCCAGCTTGATCGCCAGAGCAACGATCCCCCAGATAGGAATCTGTGGAATGAGCACTATCACGGTTGCGACAAGATCAAAGGCACGCTTCAGCGCCTGATTAAATCCCCGCAAAGTGGTCTGTTTGATGCTGATGAGCGGTATGCCATTGATCGACTCGACATCGACGCCGCCGAGACTCAGCTGGTATACGTCTGGCACGACCCGGGCCCGGATTCCCGCCTGCTCCGATTCGTTGACTAGCCGGACGATCTTCCGATGATATTGCCAGGGTAGCGTGATGATAATCTGGTCGATCTTGTACTCTGTCAGGATTCCGGGCAGGCCTTCGATGGGGCCCAGAGCCTTGAAGGGGCCAATGTCCGTGAAGCCCTTTGTCGGATCGTCATCCAGAAAGCCCACCACTCGATAGCCTAGCTCAGGCTGAGCGATGAGATTGCGCATGACGGTGCGGCCTGCCTCGCCGGCGCCTATGATGAGGGTGCGGTCCACGCCGTTTCCGGCCTGCCGAAGGCGCGACACGATCAGCCCCCGCACAAGCCGCGCAACCCCCAAGAGGAACACGATCAGAATGCCAGCGTAGATGAAGATGATCCGGGAGTAGAAGAGCCGGCGGTAGAAGAATACCAGCACCACCAGCAACATAATGGCGGTGGTGGTGGCATTGAGGATGCCGTAGAGCTCGTCGAAGAACGGGCGATCTCGTCGCAGGTCGTAGGCGCCTTCTCGCCGATTGGCCAGCAAGAGCACGACCGTGAGCAAGGCAACCATCGGGAGATAGACTGAGAAAGGTACGTTGTTGGCCGGGTCAACAGAGCGGAAGAGTTGAAGATCGTAGCGAAGCCAGTAGGCGATGCCGACAGCAACCCATATCAGGATGAGGTCGACCGCAGCCGAGACCC
>DDYO01000122.1 GCA_002348045.1 Anaerolineales bacterium UBA2232 | reverse complement strand
CACAGCTCCCGCGCATGCTGTCGATGAAACATGCCTACTCGATGCTGTTGGTGTTCTTGGCCGAGACGGATGAGTGGTGGTCGCTAAGGGTGATGGACATGGACCCGGCAGCGGCATCTTGGAAGATTGACGAGGAGTTGGGGGTTAAGGTTAAATTGGTGGAGATATTTTAGGTTGACAGTAGCCTACCATCACGGTAGTATACTATAAAAGGAGCAGTTATGAAAATTTACACCTGCAACCGCTGTGGCCACAAGTGGTTTCCCAGAACAGATAAGGAGCCCTCGAAATGTCCGAAGTGCACGAGCCCGTACTGGAACAAGGAAAGAAAAAAGCCGCCCTTACCCAAGAAAGAGTGAGGGAGCTGTTTTACTATCGTGAGGACGGGTGCCTGGTGTGGAAAGCGCGCAAAGGCACTGCTGCGGCTGGTGATATTGCTGGCTGCAGGAAACCTAGGGGGTATGTTCACATCAAGGTAGACGGCAGTTTTTATCTTGCGCACCGCCTCATCTGGATGTGGCATCAGGGTTATTTTCCTGAGCATGACATTGACCATATAGATCGCAACCCTTTGAATAATCAAATCAGGAATCTACGGGAGGCCAGTAGGACGTGCAATATGAGGAACACGACCAATAGAAGCACCAACTCGTCCGGCGTGAAAGGTGTCCATTGGTTCAAGCGGGATAAAAAATGGCACGCACAGATCATGGCGAATGGTCTTGGTTACTCTCTCGGCGATTTTGTCTGTTTCACAGAGGCAGTGGCTCACCGTTTAGCCGCGGAGCAGGCGCTCGATTGGGAGGGTTGCAACAGCTCCAGCCCGGCTTACCAATATATGAGGGAGTTCTTAAACGCCAGTATACGAAGGAGTATTTGAAATGTTACTGCTCTCTGATCTTCACCTCGGGTTAAAGAGGAAGTCCGGCGCTACGCAAACGTCCATGGCTGCCTACAACGATTTCCAATTCTATATGGTCGAGCAGATCCTCGACAGGTCAACGGAAGATCACTTGCTCATTCTGGGCGATTTGTTTGCTGAGGCTGAGGTTGACAACGCCGTGTTCCTGCGAACCTTTGAGCTGCTGTCGCAGTGGGAGGGCAGAATTGACCTGGTCATGGGGAACCATGACCAAGTGAAAGACAGGTCCAAGCTATCGTCGATCTCCCTGCTGGCCAGGCTGTTGCCGAACGCTGAGCTGATTGAAAATCCTACGGCCTTTCCCGGCTACTGGGTCATCCCGCACATGGCCAATCAGACCCTTTTCGATGCAGCGCTGGAGCTGGCTGAGGGGTCTGTGGTGCTAACTCATTGTAACTACGATAATTTCTTTGCCTGTGACAGTGATCACAGCCTCAACATCACCCCCGAGCAGGCGGCCAAGCACCCGCTCATTATAAGCGGCCACGAACACCAGCGCAGAACAGCAGATAATGTCGTTATGCTCGGTAGCGTCCTGCCTTGCTCCATCGCCGAGTGTTCGGACAAATTCTACCACACTTGGCAAGGCGTCGGCCACCCCCAGGCTTTTAAGTCCTGGAGCAGCGACAACTACCAGGAACAGAATTGGCGCTCGCTTGAGCCCAGCGCCGCGCAGTTCATCCGCGTCACCGGAGAAGCGACCGCGGACGAAGCCGCGACGTTGATCCAAGAGGTCGCCAAGTTCAGGGCAGCGTCACAGGCGTTCATGATCAGTAATTCAGTGAAGCTCGGCAATCTGGAGATCGGCGCTCTGGACGAATCCAGCGAAGAGCTTGAAACATTCGATCCGGTGGCGGCACTGAAATCGGTGTTGTCAGCGAAACATAGAATGAGACTTGAGGAGGTCATGGCTGCATGAGAGTAATTATAGCAGGTTCAAGGTCAGTAACAAGTTACGCCGTGGTCGAGGCCGCGATCGCCAGGTCCGGGTTCACGATCAGCGAGGTCGTAAGCGGCACCGCTCGGGGTGTCGACCGGCTGGGCGAGTTGTGGGCGGCAAGGAACGGCGTCCCGGTCAAAAAATTCCCTGCTGACTGGGACACTTACGGGAAGCGTGCCGGGTACCTGCGGAACAAGGAAATGGCGGAGTACGCCGAGGCCCTTGTGGCAATACACGACGGTGAGAGCCGAGGCACTCAACACATGATCGACACTGCCCGGGAGACAGGCTTGAAGGTTTCAGTAACTACGGCGGAGGTTGAGGGATGAAGATAAATAAAGTATCCCTTACAAATTTCGGAAAGCACAAGTCGCGGGAGCTTCCTCTTCAAGAAGGCCTCACCGTGATCAGGGGCGGAAACGAGGCGGGGAAGACAACGGCCGTGCTCGGCATGTTCTACTGCCTGTTCGGAACCAGCGTGCTGGACTTTTCGCTGGAGCACTACATCAACAACGAGGGCGCCAAGTCTCTCAAGACCGTGGTCGAGTTCGAGGCCGTGGACGGCAAGAACTATACCTGCATCCGGGGTAACGCCGGCGCTGAACTGAGATGCGGCGACCAGGTGGTCTGCACGAACCACGCACCTGTGACGGCCAAGGTCGAAGAATTGCTGGGGGTCCCTGCCGGCCGCGCGGACAGCACAATCTTTGCCAAGCAGGGCAAGGTCCAGGGCATCCTTGCTCTCGGCCCGACAGCGCTGTCGGCATACATTGAGGAGCTGGCTGGGTTCCAGGAGGTTGATGCTCTCGTCAGCACCCTCAGCAGCAAGCTCGAAACCGGCTCCGTGAAATCCTACGAGAGCATGATCGAGCAGAAGGAGTCCCAGCGTGCCGCGCTGCCGCCGCTGGTCGACATATCAGGCCTGCAGGCCGGGCTCGAAGTCGAGCAAGCGAACCTTGATGTTCTCAGCATGAGCGCACACACCTTGCAGATAGAGATTGCCACCCAAGAGAAAGCGAACCAGACTGCTGAGGCCCGCAGGCAGGAGGTCACCCGGCAGATTCAGGAAACCACCAGGGTGCTTGAGACACGCCGGCGTCTGGAGGTTGAGGTCGCCAGCGCTGTCGGCCTGCCGGAGAAGATCGCCGCGCTGGAACTGCAGATGGAACGGGCCCGGGACTGGATGACGTATCAGGGCTTCACCTCTCTGCCCGCTTATGCTGGTGATGAGTGGGAGGGGGACGTAAGCGACCTAGCCCATGAGATCGCTGATGTTCAGGCCCGGCTCACAACCCTGAACAGCCAGCGCGCGACGGTCGCAGCAGATATCCGGAACAAAGAGAAGGAGCGGCTGACCTCGACAGTGTGTCCGATCACGAAAGAGGTGTGTGGGCAGCTCTCCGACGCGGCTGTGATCAAAAGAAACAACGCGGAGGTGGACGAGGCTCTGGCCGCGCTGGCGGCAGCAGACGCCAGCTACGTCGCTGCTGCCGCAGAAGCGCAGGGTGAGCTCCACGCCCTCCAGGCCGTCCAGCAGTATCAGGTGGGCTGGGAGCGAACCCTGCTGCCCTTCTCCTCGCTTGTCCATGTTGACAAGAACGTAGTGCCATGGAAGGCGACGTGGGCCGCACCAGTGCCGGTCAATGTCGGGATACCGGCGGAAGACCCTCAGCATCTGCGGACGAAGGCCGCTGCGGCCGAGCGGGCTCAGGCTCAGCTTGATGTTCTGCCGGTGGTCGCCAGTGACGCGGTGGCAACGCTGGAGCAAGATCTGGCGCAGTGCCAGACAACCAATCTCGATTCGCCCAGGAAAGAGCAGCAGGAGGTCGCGGCTGCGGAGACCGCCCTGCGTCAACAAGTTAGCGAGATTGCCGAGCAAATCAAGGTCGCTGAGCAGAACAACTTCCACCGGGAACAGACTCTCAAGTTGCTAACCGGCGAGATCGCGGCGTTGCAGGAGTCGATCAAGACCGTGCAGGAGAATAATGAATTACTGAAGGCAGTGAGAGCTGCTCGACTGGTCGTGGCGGAACTGCTCTGGTCCAAGGTGCTTGGGGGCACCAGCAGGTACTTTTCCCTGATGCGCGGGGAGGAGTCAGTGATCAGCCGGTCGGCGAAAGGTTTTCTTGTCAATAGGCACCCCGTCGTGTCGGGGTCAACTTTTGACCTCCTTGGCCTGGCACTCAGGATCACGCTGGCCAAGTTATTTTCTAACTGCGGGATACTCGTGCTGGACGAGGCTGGAGCTGGGATGGATTTGGACAGGTCAGCACTCATGCTGGGCGTTCTGGCTGCGGCCGGCTTCGAGCAGGTTTTGCACATCACGCACCGGGACACGGATGAAGCGGCCGGTGAACACTTACTGGTAATTTAAGGAGGAGACGTGATGAGAGAAACAGACCCAAACGGAATAGGCCAGCACGAGCCAGGCGCGAAGCTCGACGAGGGGAAGTTGATGGCTGCGCTGCTGCTCCAGTTTCCGCATGCGCTGGAAGCAATCGCACAGATAGCTACATACGGCGCCCGCAAATATTCCCGAGGAGGCTGGCTCCAGGTGGATGATGGGATCAACAGGTACGCCGATGCCGAGTGGCGGCATAAGCTGAAGCGAGCACAGGGCGAGGAGTGTGACCCCGAAAGTGGCATGCCACACCGATGGCATGAGGCCTGGAATGCGTTGGCCCAGTTGGAGCTTGTGTTGAAGCCTGAAGAGGACAGCCTATGACCTACCTTATAGCCATACTTCTCGTCCTGGTCTTCCTGGCTCTGGTCGCTATCGCCGGACACCTGTTCACGACGAACAAGCATCTGGACAGGATCGCCAAGGCGCAGGAGCGGACGCTCTACACCATGCAGGCGTCGCCGCCAACCGCCGGACCTATACAATAAACGCCTCGCTCTTCCCCTTCCCGTGGTAACAGATAATTCTGTCCTCGGGATGGGGAGGGTCGAGTTTGAACGAACGAATCTGGTTCGGAAACAACGTCTGCCACTCCAGAAACCCTCCGCCTAAGTGCTCCTGTAGAAACCCCTGGTCACCCCAGCGATCGCTGGTGTGGCAGTAATCGTTCATGAAGAATTCCGGACGCTGGACAAAGCTGGCGTACAAGTAGTTCGGTGTCTTGTCCCAGAACATTACACCAGATCCCATCCTGCCTTTCTTTTTTGAGGAGAGGTTCCTTAATGCCGTGAACCCTTTGTGCTGGACCATGTGGTCGATGTTGCCCACAATATCGGTGTCCAAGTCGATATAGAGTACAGGGCCTTCGAACAGGCCCGGCCGGAACAACTCCATCTTGCTCCACCAGCCGGGCCAGTCGTGAAGCAGCGGGACGGTGAACGCTCCCGGCACATCCGACAAGCACACGAACCGGTGGGGCAAAGTCAGGTGCTCCTGGACTTTTCGGTGCAACCGCTCGACATGGGAGAAGGAATAACCTCCGTCAAGCTTTGACGGTTTCCAGACTCCAGACTTCAGGACGCAAGCTACTGTGAGCATAGGTACCACTCGTGTTTGGGGTATTCTGAAATCAGCTTGACGGTAGAGAACACCCGGGTTAGCGCTGCACTCGACCCAGTACCAGCCCGGCAATCAACAATGACCTGCCTTGCCGCACACACGACCCAGTCAAGGTGCGTCTCGATCGGATAGTGGAAACCCCACGACAGCACGGAGAAAACGAGGTCCGCCGTAATCGGTGACGGCTGAACATCGATGTTGACAAGTTGGTGCTTGACGCCTCCTGAGCGCAGGAACTTGCCGGTCTCTTCGAGCTGATTGTACTTGCCGAAGTCCTCGCCGTAGTTAATCTTGCGCCCCTCCCGGCCGTCGCGATCGACGATGACGAATTTGCAGTCAGGCCAGAACTCGCTAAGACAAGCAGAGACGCCACCGAGGCCGCCACCGAGATCGATCGCGATTGCGGGCGCCGTCTTTATGGCGCCCGCAATCAGTTCTGCGTCCTTCAGGCACGACGCCAAGTACGCTTCAGCCAACGTCGCCTGCAACTGCGTGCGCTGCTCCAGCAGATACCCTGCTGCTTCCGGAGAAATTTTCATAGGGCTACAGCCCCAAAACCAACGCGCTTGCGGTCGGCGATGTCCGAGAGATCCACCGTTTCATAGCGGCTCCGGAGATACACCCATAGATCATCCATTGAGTCGCTGATGTGGATATCATCGAGAACGATATAGCGCGGGCGGAGTTTGGAGTACATCTCCATGTTCGCCAGCACCGCCTCCTTGGTGTGAAGGCTGTCAATGTACATCAGGTCGGCAGGGGCAGATAAGAGTGCCGTGACCTGCGCGGAGACTGCTGGGGTCAAGGAGTCTCCGCGAACTCTGGTAACGTCGGGGTAGGTCGCAAACGCCTCGACGTTCTTGTTCGTGATATCAACCGTCACCAGCTTGGCGCCAGGAACTCCACGGGACATTGCCATGATCGAGCCACCATAATGCGTTCCTATCTCCAGCACCTGTTTGGCCTGGACCACGCGGGCGAACCCGGCGAGGAACCGGTAATACTCAGTCTCGCCGATGTCAACCTTTGTGCGGTTATGATAACCATACCTACACCCGGAGATGTCGATGGTCCGGCCAACCTCCTTCGCTTCCGCGCATAACTCTGATAAAGACCTCACTTGCCAATCCTCTTCTTGTTCGATTCCCTAACTGCGGTGAGCACTTCCAACGGGACACCCGCGGCGTGCCCTGCTTCAATGATGCCAGAGAGATCCTTTGGCAGGCATTTGCCGCCAAAACCATTGTTGACGACTGTGTGACTGCGCTCAATACGGCCGTCAGCCAGCCAAGCCTCGCGAATCATATTGTAATCCTCACCAAACGCTTTCGAGATGTCGGAGAACTCATTGCAGAAAGCGATCTTTGTCGCCAACCAGGAATTCTCCATGTACTTGACGATCTCTGCGGCGGTCGGTGTAAGCTGAAAAAAGCGGCATTGTGGCCCGAAAGAGTTCTTGAAGGCATCTACCATGTAGCTGGTGTCGGCCGGCTCACCACCGAAGATACAAAAATCATGGTACTGCATCTCGGTTGGGTGAGGGTACTTCCAGAACGGGATCGGGTAGTTCCCCTCCCCTATGTATTCGGGTGAGAACACCAGCTTCTTACCATACTTCTCGGCCAGCATCTTCGTGGTTCCCGGCGGGACTGTGGACTTGATCAACAGCCGGTCGAGGGCGCACTCGCTTACGACCTTCTCCACGATCGAGAAATCACAACTGCCGTCTGCAGCCATGGGAGTGGGGACGCACACGACCGCGAAATCACAGGTGTTGATATCCCCGTACCCGTTGTAGACATCCTTGACTACCACATCATGCCGGCCGCCCAGGAACTTTGCCATCGCCTTACCAACATACCCGTACCCAATAATTCCGATCTTCAAGTTGTGGTTCCTCCGGTTTATTTCCAGTGTTCAGCCACCCAACCATATCGCAACTGCGAGGGATCCCGGGCGCCGGCAAAAAATACAATACGTGCGTCCGCAGGCAGCTTATCGTTGAACTGCCTGACCTCGTACACGCCGTCATCGTTCGTGAACCTTTCCTCACCCTTCCCCAAGCATAGGCGAATCCAGGCCTGGTCGGAACCAACACAGAGTTTGTGATTGTTCTGAATCAATCGCACGCTCGTGTCTGGGTCGAAATTGTCCCAGACTTGGCGTCGGCAACCAGCATTCATCATGTAGAGCGCGCCGTTGTAGTGCTGATCCGGGTGTGACCGATTTGGCAGCGGGTGGTACGAGTTTATTACAAAATCAGGCCTGCCCGTGAATAGGTCGGTTATGTCGCCAGTGATCACGCAATCCAAATCAATACACACAAACCTCTTGCCAAGCAACTTCTTCATGTCGGGCGAAAACGTGTAGAGCCGGTTAAAGCAGCCACCATGGGACAGGTGCTTGTCCCATAGTGGCAGTGTCTCACACTCAACCCCCCGAGGATCATCAGTAACGCAGACGAAACGGAAAGGTTTGTGGTAATGCCGGTAAAGCATGCGCCAGAGAGTGTTCACATGCTCCGCGGTGTATGCAGAGATCGCGGCCGGCAGGACAAAACCTTTCTTCGGTTTCTTCCATTTGAAGCAGACGAAGGTCAGGCTCACCCTTCTTCTTCCCCCACCGGCAAAGGACAAGACGGCCA
>DDYO01000082.1 GCA_002348045.1 Anaerolineales bacterium UBA2232 | reverse complement strand
CTTTGATAGCTGCAACCCACGGCCAGAGGTCCTGAAAGGCGAATTGCGCGAGGAGATCTTTGCTGCACGCCTCAAGGACGTCATGGACGGCGAGGCGGATCGCGTGTACCAGGATCCGGCCACCTTTTTCGAGAATACCTACCCCACCGACGGGCTGAAACTTCTCCTCGACAAGGCACTGGGCCGACTGACGGGCACGAACCCAACCAACAATGCCATCATCCGCCTGGAGACCGCCTTTGGAGGCGGCAAGACCCACAGCCTGATTGCCCTATACCATGCTGCCAATGGACATGTCTCGGCGGACATGGTGCGTGGCGTAGTAGACCCCGCCCTCTTGCCACAGCCAGGGCAGGTGCGAGTGGCCGGCGTCGTCGGATCTGATCTAGACCCCACCACCGGCCTCTACCACCCAGAGGACGACATCCGCACCTACACGTTGTGGGGAGAGATGGCCTATCAATTGGCCGGAGCAAGCGGCTACATGCTAGCCGAGGAAAGCGATCGGCACCGCGCCGCACCCGGGACCGGACTATTCAAAGAGCTGATCGGAAATCAGCCCACGCTGATGATGCTGGACGAGATTGCCCGACACATGCGCGTGGCCCAGACGGTCCCCACGGCCACCGGCAAATCGGACCTGGGCGAACAGACCGTGGCTTTCCTGATGTCGTTGCTCGAGTTTGCGGCCAGCCGCGCCGACATTGTCGTCGTGTTGACCCTGGCCGATGCGGGCGACGCATTTGCCAAAGAGACAGCACAATTGCGGGAGCAACTTGCGGAAGCCCGGCGCATCTCGGCCCGGCAGGAGCGGGTCATCACGCCCACCGGCGAAGACGAGATTTCGGCCATCGTCCGCCATCGCCTTTTCAGTCACATCGATGAGACGGTCGCCAAGCAGGCAGCCCGTTTCTATGCAGATGCCTATCGCCCCTGGTCCGAGCAGAATGTCGCTCTCCCCCAGCGGGCGCTACGGGCGGAATATGCACAAGAGATCGCCGACGACTACCCTTTCCACCCGGAGTTGCTCAACACCCTCAACCGCAAGGTCTCGACCATCCCCAACTTCCAAAAGACGCGCGGAGCGTTGCGCCTACTGGCGCTGCTCGTGCGCCAGTTGTGGGAGCAACGTCCAGCCGACACATGGTTAATCCAACCCCATCACGTAAACCTGGCTGTGCCGGCCATCGTCGAAGACCTGACCAGCCGCCTGGAGCGTCCGGCCTTCAAGCAGGTGATCGAGGCTGACATCGCCAGCCCAAAGGCAGGTTCGCCGGCCCACGCCCAGTTTCTGGACCGTGCATGGAAAGAAGCGGGGAAAGCGCCCTACACCCATCGCGTGGCTACGGCTGTGTTCCTGCACAGCCTCACCCAGGGGATCGCCAGCGGTGTGGACCCAGCCGATCTTCTGTTGGCAGTGCTGGCTCCGGGCGATGAGCCATTGTTGGTGCACAAAGCAGCCGAACTGCTCTACGACAAGGGCTGGTTTTTCGAGTGGGACGGCCATCGTTATCGTTTCAAGACCGAGCCCTCGCTGAACAAGATCGTCACCGACGAGATGGGCATGGTGGGCCGCACCAAGGCCAAGAAGGAGCTGGACAGCCGCATCCGCCAGGTGTGGAAGAGCGGGGTCTTCAAAGCCGAGTATTTCCGCCAGGAGGCGGGCGAGGTGGACGACGACGCCGGGCTGCCCAAGCTGGTCATCCTGCACTACGACGCCGCGACGGCGACGGCCGCCGAGCCAACACCGCCGGAACTGGTGCGTAAAATCGCCGACTATGCCGGAACCCTGGAAGCCTACCGGCGCTTTCGCAACAACCTGATTTTCCTGGTGGCGGACGAAGAGCGAGTAGACGAGATGGTCCAGACGGCGCAGCGCTACCTGGCCATCGCTCGCATCACCGGCGACGCAGAACGGATGGCCGAGTTTACTGCCGAGCAGCGTACCAAACTGAAAAAGATGGGGGAAGCGGCCGAGCTCGATGTGCGCGTGGCCATCACGCGGGCCTATCGGAACCTCTATTTTCCCAGCGCCACCGCACCGCAGCGCGACAGTTATCTGTGCCACGATCTGTTGCCCGCCCTTGATCAGGGCGAGGTGCAGAAGGACCAGTCGGCAGTGGTGTTGCGGGCTTTGGGCCTGCAGAAGAAGCTGCTCACTGGCAATGACCCCACCCTGGCCGCGGCCTACGTCAAATCCCGAGCCTGGGACACAAACCAAGTTAGTATGACCACCGACGACCTGCGCCAGGCCTTCGCCCGCCGCCTGGGGCTGCCCATCCTGCTGGACCTCAACCAACTCAAGAAGACAATCCTCAATGGCGTGCGGGGCCAGGTCTGGATCTATTACGATGCTGCGGCGCAGATGGGCTACGATCACGAGTCACCGCCCCCGGCGGTGCAGGTGAGCGACGAAGCGCACCTGTATTTGCCCGAGGAGGCTGCCCGGCTGAAGCTGCCGATCAGGGGCAAAGAGGGCCTTGTCGTGGATGGCGGTGGGGGACCAGAGTTAACCTGCCCCGTCTGCGGTCAGACAGTGAGCCAATGCACCTGCGGAGACGAGTTCGAACCCACCGTCCGGCGGGAACGGTTGTTTGGAGAGGGCGTGCCTCAGCAAGCCCTGCAGCAACTGCTCGACCGCTGCCACGATCAGGGGGTCAGCCGGCTCTCCACGCTGCGCGTCGTCTTGCGTAGTGAGGATAAATCCGGGGCCCGGAACCTGCGCACGCTGGGGCTGATCGTCCCCCAACTGGGCAAGGCCAAGTTCGATATCGAGCAGTCCTACAACGCCGAATTCGACAGTGGGCAGTACATCTCCAGCAAAGTGGCGCTCAATTGGGAGCTTTACCGCCGCCTCAAGCAGGTAACCGACGCGCTGGCCGGAGAGGCGCAAAAGTTTGTCGCTACAACGACGCTGACTCTGGGCTTTCCCCAGGGCCTGGAGGTGCAGGGCGACCAGTTCCGCACCTTGCACGAAGTGATGACCACCGTCGGCCTGGACAAGATCGAGGTCCAAGGCGAACCGGTGGAGTCGAGCGGATGAAGGCGCTCAGTTTCCACCAACCCCGGGCTGAACAGATCCTGCGCGGGGAAAAGACGTTGGACATTCGCACCTGGCAGGTGGGCTATCGGGGGACACTGGCTGTCCATGCCAGCAGCCAGCGCCGCGACGACCGCTGCCGCGCTCTGGGTTTTGATCCGGAAGTCCTGGCCTACGGCGCGCTCCTGGGCACGGTAGAGGTGACCGACATTGTTGCGCTAGATGAAGAAGCCTATGGGGCGCTGCGCGATCAACATCTGCTGGACACGCCCTTTCCCGGCGAACCGTGCTATGGCTGGCAGTTGACCACTCCTGCCCGATTCGAAACCCCCATCCCTTGCCGCGGGCGGATGCGCCTGTTCACCGTCTCACTGCTCGGCGAGGAGGGCAACGAGCAGGCAGACCTCAAGCCTCACAAAGTCAAGCCGAGTGTGTCTTCGAGGATCTACCATGCCAACCCGCCGCCGGAACCCGATCCAGCGCATCCCTTTGTGCTCTATGCGATCCCCGATGGCGACGGCAGCTATCGGGTGGCCCTCTACCAATGGGTACGGCGCAACGGCCAGGCAGGAGCGCGCGCCCCTGGCGCCNNGAGTTGGGGGGCGATCCGCTGCGGGCCGTGGCCGAGCATCTATTGACCGCGCTGCGAGCCAATGACTACAAGGCCACCGATCTGTCGCACGCCGCTGGGGATGAAACACCTTTTTACCTGGACGAATTGACCGGCCTGCGCCTGGCCCTCATTCTGATGGCGGTCAAGCCACTGGGCCGCCACGATCGCATCGAAGCCATTGGCCTGGGGGTGCAGGCCATGAGTACCGAAGAGGCCTATTATTGGTTCAGCAAGTGTAGTGCCGGGCCGGGTGCTTCTCAGGCGCAAAAGGCATTAAGGGTGCTATTGAGCATCGAATAGACAGTTTCATGGATTTGGCTAACAGGCACAGGCAGGGTATAATCATGATCAGACGAT
>DDYO01000156.1 GCA_002348045.1 Anaerolineales bacterium UBA2232 | reverse complement strand
GTCCACCAGGGAGAGCAGTCTCGCCAGCGCCGTGCCCTCGGTCACTCTACTCACCTTCCTTGCGCGTGATCCACACGTCAATCATGTTCCAGCACGGCAGGCCGGACTGTTCCTTGCCATGGCACCGTCCGCGTCCCGCCCGGGCCGGCTTTGTAAGGGCGCGTTCCACCGTCTCACGCAGTCTGATTACGCCGCCATCACAATCGGGGTTGCCGCAGGGTATCTCTTCGGGAATCTCCTCGATACTGTCGAACTGCATCGTTCGCTTGCTGACGTCCCCCTTGCAGGTAACTTTGGTCGGCCGAAGCAGGATTTCCATACCACCACTCCTAACATTCAGTTTGGTTTGCACTATCAGATGCTGTTCAGACACATACGAACAGGGCGGAGCGCTCCGTGGAGCGCCCCGCCCTGCCACCACAGATCAAGCCCTGGGATCAACCATACACGTTCAGGTTACGCGCTACCAGTAGTACTGTCGGACGTTCTCAAACTGACCCAAGATCGGTCTCACTATCCTGGATATGAGGATCACCACCGCATAGTGCAAGCCACCGGCGCCACCCAGGTAGGTGCCAACCGGAACTTTGCCCGTCGCATACTGCACGGCCGCGGTAGCCTCAGGGGCGAACCAGGTGCCCAGGTACATGGTAACCACTGTGGACAAGGCACCGATGATCACCGTCTGNNGGAGGCCAGGGGCAGCCAGCGGTTGCCCGGCAGGATCATGGCCAGGATCAGCTTGACCGGCACCAGCAGGGGCACGGCCGCGATGGCCGTCGGGTCGCCCAGGCCTAGCGCGATGTCCATGCCGATGCACACTTCCTGCTCGGGACCCAGGATCTGCTTGAACCGCTGCTGAGCGGACACGGCGATGGGGCGCAGGCCCTCCATCAGCAACTGGACCATGCGGGGCATCAGTTGCAGGACAGCGGCCAGGGCAACAGCGGTCTTGAACACGATGCTGAGCTCAACCCGGCCGACCAACGCCATGAGGGCGCCCACGATGACGCCCACGAACATTGGCTCGCCCAACGTTCCATAGCGCTTCTGGATGCCCGCCGGCGAGATGTTGATGTCCTTGAGGCCCGGGATCTTGTCCATGATGGTCCCAAAAAGCCACGACTGGACGCCGATGCTGCCGATGTTGCCCAGGGTGGTGCAGGAGGTCCCCTCCAGGTCAAAGTAATCCTGCCAGATAGGGGTGAGCCAGTCGGCCAGCAGCAGGGTGATGGCGCTGGCGACCAGGGCAACTATCAGGCCCCAGAGGAAGCTGCCCGTGACCACATAGGCCAAGGTACTGCAAAAGAGAAAGTGCCAATAGTTCCAGATATCGACGTTGAGGGTCTTGGTGAGCTTGAACTTGAGCAGTACCAGGTTCAGCAACACCCCCAGGGGAACGACTGCGGCAGCATAGGGAGTGCTCCAGGCTGCCGAGGAGGTCATTTCCCAGCCGACGTCGATCACGTCCAGAGGCTTGACATTGGCGGTCAGAGCCTTGACCACAGGGGTCATCGTGCTGGTGAGCAGGCCCAGGACCAGGCTAATGCCCGTCAAGCCGATACCAATGAGCAGGCCAGAGCGGAAGGCCTGCAGCGGCTTCATGCCAAAGATCATGCCGATGAAAAGCACGATAATGGGCATGAACGTGGCGCCGCCAAGGCCGATGATAAATTTGACGATGTTGTTCAGGATTTCCATTCGATTCCCTCCGGAATTTAGCTGTACTTATGACAACCGAGACACAGCTGTCCAGACAGTCCACGATGAACGCCTACGATGATCCAGGGCTTGCGAGGGAAATCAAATACAATAGCTGTAGGTTTTTGCCCGTACCTCCCTTCTCTAGCGCAGGTTCGTACTCCGCTTAGGCTTCCCGAATGAGCCGCAGCAGCTCGTTGTCGAACTTTTCCACATTGATCATGGTGATGACCGAGATCGCATTCAGCAGAGGCTTGTCCAGCGGGTCTCCCTTATATTTGGCCGTTGTCACGACGACGTCGGCCTTGCTGGCCTCGTACACGATCTCTCGAATGCCCACAGCGACGACCTCGGCATCCACCCCTTCCTTCTTGAACAGGTCCTTGATGTGCTCCGAGACCAGGGTTGCTGTGGCAATGCCGCTGCCGCAGGCGATCATCACTCTCTTCTTGCGTCCAGTCTGATGGGTCATTCGGTTAAGCCTCCTTCTTGCGATTAGGGTCCAGCAGTACCTTGATGCCTTCGCGCGACATGGACTGAGCTATCGCGTCGCGCCACTGCTCCAACGGGAATACATGGGTAACCAATGGGGTGAGATTGACCTTGCCCTGGGTCAGCAGGTCCATAGAGACATCCCACGAGATGGGGTCGCAGCTCACCGCGCCGACCATGTGAATCTGGCGCGAAAAGAACCAACGCAAATCCAATTGAGCGGGTTGATAAGACGCCGGAGTCGCCATGATCACGTACTGACCCAGCTTCCTAACGCATTGCAGCCCCTCGGAGAAAGCGGCCTGTGACCCAGCGGCCTCGCACACCAGGTCTGCCCCATAGCCGTCGGTCATCTCCATGACCATCTTGGGCACATCTTGATCCCCAGTGACCAGCACTTGGTCGATCCCTAGATCGAGCGCCACATCCAATCGGGCTCGGCTGTGGGGAGTCCCAACCATCACCACATATGCCCCGGCAGCCTTGGCCACCTGGGCCGCACATTGCCCGATCGTCCCTGGCCCAAAGACCACCACCACATCCCCTGGAAGGATCCGCGCCTGCTGGATCATGCCCTTGACGCCGCACCCCAAGGGTTCGAGGACTGCTGCCGCCTTGAGGTCCACATGCTCTGGAATGACGTGGCACCCCTTGGCAGCTACCAACACATACTCGGCAAAGTACCCGTTGGCCCGGGTACCCAGACCAGAGCGGTCGATGCACATACTGATATTACCGGTGCGACAGAAGCGACAGATGCCGCATGACTGCACGGTGGTCTCAGCGGCAACCCGATCACCTACCTTGACATTGGTGACATCGGGACCGACTTCAACCGCGATCCCAACGCCCTCATGGCCCATGACCGTGGGTGGGCGGAACTTGCCGCCTGGAGCGATATCCACCTTGAACATCTTGGCATCAGAACCGCAGATGCCTCCGTACACAACCTTGAGCACCACTTGACCAGGCCCGGGATGGGGCTCTGGCATGTCCACCAGACCCACATCCCCGGCCGTAAAAGACTTGCGAACCAGCGCTCTCATCAATCGATCCTAACCTTCCAGATTCAAAACTACCAGGCCCATAGCGTGAACACCGCTGCACCCCGAACGGTTACGCTCTCACCACATCAAGATCTGATTCTTGATGCCTTCCTGTCGCGCGTGACCTTCAATGGCTGCCACCGTCTCGGACAGCGGAAACTGCCCAGTGATAAAGATCTCGGGGGTAATGGCACGCCGACAGATGAGGTCAAACGCTCGCGAGACGTGCAGCGGCGTCGTGTGGAACACACCCTTGACGGTGAGCTGGGAGTAGTGCATCAATTCAGTGTCCACAGTAAAGGTCGTGTTGGGCTTGCATCCGCCAAAGAGCAGGACCTTGCCCCCCTTGCGCGCCATCTTGATGGTCTTTTCCCAAGTCTCTGGCGTACCTACCGCCTCGATGGCCACATCCACGCCCCGTCCGTCAGGCGTCCGGTCGCGCACGGCCTGGACCTGGTCCTCAATGCCGGTAACATTAATGGTCTCCGCGGCGCCCAGTTCTCGAGCCACGCCCAGGCGGTAGTCCGACATGTCGGTGCTGATCAGGTGCGCACCCTGCATCACGGCGCAGCGCATCAGCATCAAACCAATGGGGCCCGCGCCGTTGACCACAGCGATATCCCCCAAACGAATACCGATTTCATCAGCGCCGTACACAGCGCACGAGAACGGCTCTAGCATACAGGCAGCGCCGAAGGACAAGTCGTCAGGCATCTTGAAGGCGTTCTGCTCCACAATCGGAGCCGGGATCTTGACGTACTGCGCGAATGCGCCGCCTAGCCCCACTCGCGATTGACACATGCTGGACTGGCCGAGCTTGCAGTAGTAACACTTGCAGCACGGCGCCGAGTTGTGAGTGGCCACCCGGTCGCCCAACGCGAACTTGGTCACGCCCTCGCCGACTTCCACCACCGTGCCCGAACACTCGTGACCGAATACCCCAGGGCCTTTGCCACGGCGCAAGACGTGCCCGCGCATATAGGTCTTGACATCGGTGCCACACGTGGTGGCTGCCTCAACCTTGATCACTACCTCACCCGGACCGGCCTTGGGCTCGGGGATATCCTCGACGCGCACATCTTTGAGTCCATAGTACATTGCAGCTTTCATGGTTACAATCGCTCCCTACTTGAGATTATCTCGTTCAACCGGCAAACACCTGCTGCAAGAGCTCCAATACCTGCTCCTTGCTGGTTGCCGACTTGAGCCCAATCAATAGGTCCGGGTCCTGAACCACGGTGCAAACCCGGCGCAACACTTCAATCTGTTGTTCGGGATCCTTGATCGCCAGCATCATGACGATGTCAATCTCCACCGTCTCGCCTTCTTCGCCGGCCATCAGACCGAACGTCACAGGCTTGACCAGTGTGGCAAAGGCCACCGTTGGCGTGATCACGTGCCCTGCATCACAGTGAGGGATGGCCACGCCTGCTCCCTCAGTCGGAAGGCCCGTGGGAAACTCTCGCTCCCGTGCCAGAACCGCGTCCTCGTATGTATCCATGACGTAGCCCGACTTGAGCAAGACCGCCGCCATCGTCCGGATAACGTCGGTGTCATCCCTCGCCTCGATGGCCCCCAGAATCAGATTCGGATCAAGGACAAAACCGCTTACCACTCACACCACCCGCCACGCCGGCTTCCCTCGCAGAAAAGGACACCCGAAGCGTACAGACCGGATGCCCTGCAAGATACTATGGGGTTTTCACAACAGACTAAGTCAAGGGCCCTGGAACCGTAGGGTCGGGCTCCATCAGCAGCGCGGAATGCATCATTTGGCCGCACAGCCATCCTGACTTCATCGTACCCTCCACAGCTATTGTATCACGCATTCTGCTGTTTGTCAACGTATATACCGGTATTTGTCATTCAAAGTTGAAAAGCAGAC
>DDYO01000191.1:2564-6194 GCA_002348045.1 Anaerolineales bacterium UBA2232 | reverse complement strand
GGAAAGTCGCAAAGGGCGTAGGCGCAGAATCGTCCCCGCCAGTGCGAACTGGCTGATCAGTGCGAACAATGTGAGAGCCTACCTGGGCGTCAACCCGTGATCCCCCAGGGAAAGTAACGACGATTTCCGGCATATAACCCCCTCTTGACCCTGCTTCATTATGCTTTTCCAGAATGGTCAGACATCCACGCGTCTAAGCTGGCCGTTTTCCCAGCCGGCAACCTGGAACACCTGACACTTTCTTGAGATGCGCGAAGGGAGAAGAGGTTACAAGCCGGGAGCACGCAGCATGCTCCGGTTAGGGAATTGCTCAGGACTGACTGAGGAGAAAGCTGCCGGCTGTTCCGCCGTGATACCAGCCGGCAGTTCGCGGAATTCAGGGCTGGATGATAACCGGCATGCCCACGTATGCCATGTCGAAAAGAATCGCGGCGTGCTCGTCGGTCAGCAGGACACAGCCATACGTTACGGGACTGCCCACCAGACCCTCCCAGAGCTTGTAGCCCGAATCAGCATCATAGGGCAGTCCGTGGATGCCGTTTTCACTCGCGCCGGCCCAGTAAATGCCCAACCAGTAGGGCATCCAGATATTCCATGCTGAGCCGTATGCCTTTTCCATCTTGGACTGTATCGCGTAGGTGCCTGGCCTGGTCGCTGTACCGCGCTGGCCCGTCGAACAGAGCCAATCGGCGATCTGTACGTTGCCCTGATAGAGCCAGCAGCGTTGCTGCGAGATACTCACGACGAACCGATTGGCCTGACCAGGGAAGAGAGGAGCAGTCCAATCCTTGTAGGGAATGAGGAGCTCAAGTCCGACGTGAATCAGATCAGGACTGGTCAAGCCATTAAGACGTGCGATCGCAGCCGCAGTGGTGTCATGCTTCCTGGCGATCGCGCCGAGGGTATCTCCAGGAGCCACTGTATGCTTCTTTGGCACCGGAGTCTCCACAACGCCTGGCACGGCCTGGGATCCCGTTGTTGCGCCCTCTTGCTGCCCGACTGGAGTCGGCGGCATCGGGGTCCGGGTCGCGCCCGGTACATCAGCTGACCCCACCGGCTGCGCCGTACTCTGACCGGCAGCCGGGATCGGCGCTCCGGTTGGCGTTGGCGTGGATGTCAGCAGTATGTCCGATAGCGGGAGGAATGGCCTGGGAGTGGCGGTGGCCAACGCGGAAGGAGTTGACGCGGCGTATCCTCCCGGGATCAGAAGTCTCTGACCAACCCACAGCAACTCAGGATCACTGATTCCATTGGTCTGTATCAGGGAGGGCAAGCTCACTTTATAGCGAAAGGCAATATCCGCGAGCGTATCGCCCAGCTGGACCACGTGGTAGGCGTGAGAATTCGACGAGGCCGCTGATTGCAGATCGCTGGTTTCGAGGGGGATCCACAGCTCCTGACCAATCCAGAGCAGGTCGGGACTTGTCAGGTCATTGGCCAGCGCAATCGCCGCACCAGAAGTGCCGTGTTGGGCGGCTATCAGAGCAAGGGTCTCACCGGGGCGGACGACATGCGTGACACCTTGCGCACTGACAGGTGATGCTACGATCAGCGCCCACGCTGCAATAAGAAGCAGAAAGGCGAAGCACCAACCGCGTCCAGGCCGGACCCGCGCACCCCCAGGACCAACCCGGGCGAACCCTCCCGACATGGCGAACCTCCGCAGATCATGATAGAATCGCGCCAGTGACTACGTCTCAGAGGATAAAGGCAAAGTGGCTCAGTGTCAAGCGTGGGAAGTTCTGGCCCGAAGACTCGTCCTCGACCGAGAACCATGGCTGAGGGTCTTCGAGGAAGATGTGCTGCTTCCCAGCGGCACGATTATCCGGAACTACATTCGGAAAGACAGCCGTGAGTACGCCATGTGTTTCGTTCGTATGCAGGATGGTAGCGTTCCCATGGTGCAGCAATACAAGCACGGAATTGGTCAGGTTAGTTGGGACCTACCTGCTGGGTATCTGAACGGCCCGCACGAGGAGCCCTTGTCGGCCGCCCAACGCGAGCTGAGAGAAGAGACTGGCATCGTCGCGCCGGAATGGCGGGCTTTGGCTGCGCCGTTCATCGACACCAATCGGGGGATGACAAGGGCCCACCTGTTCGCAGCCAGAGGGGGAGCGCTGGCATATGAGCCGCAGCTGGACCCCACGGAAGACCTCGAGATCAGTTATCATGACCCGCACGAGCTGCGTGAGATGGCGAGATGTGGCGTCATTCGCTCGCTCCCGACTGTCGCAGCAATCATGCTGGCGTTCGATCTCATTCGTGAAGGCCTGCTATAGGTCCCAAGACGATGCGCAAAGGAGGTGCAGAGTGCTTCATGGAACGCATATCGTTCTCCGCCCGATCGAAGTGGAGGATTTGCCACGCTACGTCCGCTGGTTTGCTGACTCGCGAGTCCTGGAGTATTTCGGACCTTTCCGACCGATGAACCTTGCCCAGGAAAGAGCTTGGTGGGACGCGCAGAACTCGGACCGGTCTGCAGTCAACTTCGCTTGCGAGTTCGAAGGCCGGCACATCGGTGGTGGGGGTTTCTGCGGCATCGATCATATGCACCGTAGAGCGGAAGTCGGCCTGTGCATTGGTGAGCCAGACCTCTGGGATCGCGGCTTGGGTACGGATATGCTGAGAACACTGCTGGCGTACGGGTTCGACTACCTGAACTTACATCGCGTCTCGTTGAGGGTGTTTGCGGAGAACATGCGCGCTTTGCACGCCTATGAACGGCTCGGCTTCGTGCACGAGGGCAGATTTCGCGAAGCCGAGTGGCGGCACGGCAAATGGCATGACTTGCTCTTGATGAGCATCCTGAGCCGCGAATGGGCACAGGCGGCGGGGCGTCCGCTCTGATCGCCCAAATTGCCAGAACGCAAGCCAGAACCGTGTCGCCCAACGCGATCACACATCTGACACTTGGCAAACAGGCTCATCGCTCTGGGTAGAGTAGCGCAGAGGAGACCTGACTTTGGATCCTGTTCGGAACCGCATGCGTCTTGTATCAGTCTTTCTGTCAGTAGGTATATTGATCACAGTCCTCCGTGTGACGGACGCTCAGTCTCTGACCAGCAACGCCGCGCCGCTCGCACTAAGAACCACACACCCTGGCGCCACGTCAACGCTGCCGGTTCTGAAGTGGCCGCCTGCGTTATCGAGCCCGGCTCAGGTTGGTTCTGGCGCCCAATACCTGCCACAGACTTGCACGGCCGACGCGTACGAGCCAAACAACCTACCACAGCAAGCAACCGTTTTGGTCGCCAACGGCGACCCGCAGCATCACACCCTAGAACCGATAACCGATATCGACTGGTTCATCTTCGATACCGAGGAGGGAGGCATTTACTCCCTTCGAACCCAAGAGCTCCTTGAAAGCACAGACACCATCCTGACCTTGTTTGAAGGGGACGCCACCACGCCGATCGAGTACAATGACGACATCATACCCGGAGTCAACCTGGGTTCGCAGATTCGCTGGCGGGCTCCGGCTGCAGGCAGGTACTATGCCCGGGTCCGAGACTTCTACCAAAGCGGTGCGCGTGGCTGCCTGGGTTATGACATAGTTCTTGAGAAAGGATCCGCCTATTACCTCCCCCTCCTCATGCGGGAACAGGAAACAACTTCTGCCACCCCGACGGC
>DDYO01000191.1:0-2556 GCA_002348045.1 Anaerolineales bacterium UBA2232 | reverse complement strand
GGGATCGCCTTCCCGCAGGGACTTGGAGTGGATAATGACCGCCACCATCTCTTTGTTGCCAGCCGAGATTCAGACAGCGTCTTGGCATTCGATATCATCTCCACTACGAGGCTGGCAGCAATACCAACAGGAAAGAGCCCTTTCGGCCTTGCCGTCAATAACGTGAGCGGCAAGGTATACGTTGCCAACTTCTTCGGCGACAGTGTTACGGTGATTAGCGCAGGAAGTAAGTCCGTGATCAGGACTCTCTCCTTCGCGCCGTACGGCGAGCCAACGCACGTGGCGGTAGATGAGACGCGGAACCGGGTGTATGTTGCGCTTCACAAAGGAGGCAGACTGGCCATTATCGACGGCACCACCGACACTCTCATCGGATCGCCGATCGAGGTCGGCGAGGGGGCGTTTGGCGTCGCAGTGAACCCTGTCCTGAACCGAGTCTATATCTCCTGCCGAGATGCAAAGTGGATACGGGTCATCGATGGCGGCAGCTTGGGGCTCATCCGAGACCAAACCATCGATCCCTCGGGCGTACCTTTCAGCCTGGCGGTGGATCCCACGCTTAGTCAGCTGTACGTAGCGTACTCCTCGAATCCGTCCGATCCTGCACAGCCCAATCAGCTGCTTGTTTATCACCTTACGAGCTCGGGATCTTCCCGACTCGGTGTTCTGCCCGTGGGCAGGGGAGGACCGGACGGGGGAGGGGGGATCGCGGTGAATGCCCTCACTCATCGCGTGTACGTCACGAATAGCCTGGATGACTCCCTCTCCATCCTGGATGGCCAGAGCCTCACGGTGAAATCCACCGTGCCGGTGGGGGACAACCCTATGGCCGTGACCGTCGATCCCGGCCTTGGCTACGTGTTTGTGGGCAATCGCGGTGACGGCAGCGTCAGGGGAGAAGCATACGGGCAGTAGGTATGTAGCATCCCGGCCTCTCTGCTCACCGGTGCTCGCGTTCTCCCGCATCTACGGGAGTTCCACGCGATTAGGCAGTTCGAAGAGGCCTGTGAGTTGGCGCTGATAGCTCTCCGCAGCACATCGGAGAGTGACCAAGGCCAAGACCCTCGGACCTGATCTGGAGGAAATTTGTCCATCTCATCATCTATGCTGTTACCGCTCTTGAGCGAACTCGATGACCACGATCTCCACGAGTTGCAGATCGTCACCGCCGCGCGCGTCGTTGACCATCGCTATCCGCAGGCTGATCCCTCTCAGCCGCTCCTCATCGCAGACTGCGATCAGGCACAAATGGGCGACCTGCTCGATCGACTCAGACTACTCTACCCTGAGTCGCAAAGCGTAACCATTATTTCCAAGGCCGATTCGCGAGAACTGCCGCTCGGGGAAGTCGGGCGTGAAGCCCTTAGCAGCGCCATTACCGCGTTGCTGGTTTGGCCACTCGAGCGTCCGGCGACCTTCTGTGCTCTCCAAGACATCGTGGCGCGCCTGCGAGCACCGGATGGCTGTCCCTGGGATCGCGAACTCACTTGGTCGAAGCTCAGGACTTCGCTGCTGGAAGAGGCGCACGAGCTACTTGCAGCGCTCGATGAGGAGAACGCCGCTGAGATCTCCGAGGAGCTGGGAGATCTGCTCCTCCAAATTGCGCTGCTGGTGCAGATAGGCATAGAGCAGGGCTCGTTTCGACTCGTTGAAGTGATTGACGGCATCGTCACCAAGCTGATTCGCCGCCATCCCCACGTCTTCGGCGGGGCGAGAGTGGAGAGCACCGAAGAGGTGCTGTCCAACTGGGAGGCCATCAAGCGCAGTGAGAGAGAGATCAACGGGAGCGCGCGGTCGCCGCTGGCAGGCGTCCCGGCCGGCCTGCCAGCGCTCGCCTGCGCCCAAGCCTATTTGGACCGAATGGCCCGACTCGGGCCAGTTCCAGCGCCAGAAACGTTGATGGACGCGCTCACACCCTTGCTCGGCTCAGAACCGATCACTGAAGATTCGGTGGGAGAGGCGTTGCGCAGCCTTGTTGCCTGGATCAGGCAGCAGGGAATCGATGCCGAAAGCGCTCTACGGCTGAACAACCACCGTTTCGCCGCCCAAGTTCTTGCTTCTGAGTCAGCCGAACCGAGCATCGTTTAATTGCCGCTGGAGCAGCGTGAGTCCAGGGCGACATGGACGCCAGTCACCTGGTATGCTCCGTCACCTCGCCTCCGTGGTCTGAGGCGCATCACAGTCCTACGGTTGGCCCGTCCGATGATCACAAGCCGGACTGACTGAATACGGCGTGGGTCGCGCCGATTGCGGGCGCCTGCCGTGGATGCTATCATGATGGGAGATGTTGCGTTGATGCGAAGACAGTATTGGGGGAATATCCTGGGAAAATCATGAAGAAGAGACTCTATATCGCCTACACCGGTGGAACGATCGGAATGCAGCGGACGGAGTTTGGATACGCCCCCGCGCCCGGTCACCTGGAGGCTCAGATGCTCCTCCTTCCGGAGCTTCGCCACCCATCCATGCCTGATTTTGACATCCATGAGTTCGAGCCCCTCCTGGATTCGTCGAACATGACACCTGCGGACTGGGTGAGAATTGGTGAAGATATTT
>DDYO01000026.1 GCA_002348045.1 Anaerolineales bacterium UBA2232 | reverse complement strand
AAGAAGGTGTACGTTCGGCCGTCGGGGCTCAGCTGCCAACGCTCCGCCAGGTCCGGAACGATCTGAAGCTGTTCGTCCAAAGCAACCAGGCCGCCAAAGATCTCCACGACATAGTCGGCGGAAACCGCATCTTCAACCAGCGCTGGGTCAAGGGTTTCGGGATCCCCGCCAAAGAGGCGCAAGGTGCCACTGGCCAACTGCGGGGGAGACGCCGGACCGAACACAACTGAGCGCCCATCCAAGAACAGGTAGGCTGCAATCGCGCCCATCACGGGAACCAGCGCCAGGCAACCTGCCAAGCACAAAAAGATCAATGGCAGCAGCGAGCGGCCCCTGGACACGGTCATGCACCCGCAGAAGCTGGCAACCTTCCGGGTCGCCTGGGATGATCCTGCTTCCGGACCGGACGGTGCGACTTCACTAGCTTGTGCCCTTCATCTTAGGATCAAGGGCGTCCCTCAAGCCGTCGCCCATAAAGTTGAATGCAAACATCGTGACCGCCAGAGCCAGGGCAGGGAACAATACCACATACGGATAGGCGCGGATGGTGCCCGCTCCCTCGTTGATCATGTTGCCCCAGCTCGGCGTCGGAGGATCAACGCCCAGGCCGATAAAGCTCAAGAACACTTCGGTTAGAATATAGCTGGGAATCGCCAGAGTCTCCGCCACGATGCACGGGCCAATGATGTTAGGCAGGATGTGCCGGATAATGATGCGCATGTCACCCGCGCCGATCATCCGGGCTGCCTCCACAAATTCCTTCTCCCGCAGGGAGAGGATTTGTCCTCGGGTCAACCGGGCCATGCCCATCCAGGCCGTAACGCCAATGCCCATGAAGATGAATAGCATTCCACCACCCTGAAGGCCCACTACCTGGTCCACAAACGCATTGACCCGGTTAAAGGTGTAGGCCAGGGTACCCGGCTTGACCTCGGAGAAGGTGGGTTTGAAAAAGGCCATCATCAAGATGATGAGCAGCAGCGTTGGGAATCCATACATCATATCCACAAAAGCCATCATCACCGTGTCAAGCTTTCCGCCAAAGTATCCGGAGATGCATCCGTACACCAGCCCAATAACCAGGGCGGTGAAGGCGCCAATGAAGCCGACGGGGATGGACACGCGCGTGCCGTAGATGAGGCGGCTGAGGATGTCCCGGCCTAGATAGTCAGAGCCAAAGAGGAACTTGGTCCCAATCTGTGCATAGTCCTCCATGTTGCCGGGCATCCAACCGACAAGCCACCTGGGCACCGTGTACGCTTCTGCCGAGTCTCCCTGGGTGTAGTGGTACGGCGCGATGACAGGCGCCAGGAACATGACGACAAAGAGGAGCAGAACAATGATCCCTCCCATTAACGCTGCGCGGTTGCGGATGAGCCGCCGCCAGGCGTCCAGCCACAGGTTGGCCATCTTGCCCTGACGCTCGCTCAAACGAGCGGCGGCCTGCTGCTGTACAGTCTGTCTGTCTGTAGCCATCGTTTTCCTTCGCTCTTAGGTATAACGGATCCGGGGATCGAGAACGGCATAGGTCAAGTCCACGGCCAGATTGGCCAGAACCAAGAGCACCGCATAGAGAAGAATCGTGCCCATCACCACCGAGTAGTCGCGGTTGGTGATGCTGGTGACAAAGTATTTGCCCAGGCCGGGGATCGCAAAGATCTGTTCCACAATCAGGGTACCTGTCACCAAAGCTGCGAACATCGGGCCAAGGACAGTCGCCACCGGGATGAAGGCATTCTTCAGCGCATGACGCATGACCACCATCCGCTCGCTCAGTCCTTTGGCTCGCGCAGTTCGAATGTAATCCTCACGGATCACCTGCAACATGCTGGCCCGGGTCAGGCGCGCGATGATGGCAGAGTAGTGTATGCCCAGGGCAAAGGATGGCATAACCATCTTGGCCGGAGTGCCCCACCCCGCCACCGGAAACCAGCCCAAGCCCAGAGCGAAAATCAGGATCAGCAGAGGGCCTATCACGATGCTGGGAACTGAAACACCAACGATGGCGACAGCCATCCCCAAATAGTCCCAGAGCGTATTCTGTTTCAGAGCAGCCAAGATACCCAAAGGAATACCGATGCCCACGGCCACCAGTAAGGCGGCCAGGCCCAACTGAGCTGACACCGGAAAGTGCGCCACGAACACATCATTGACCGTCCGCGAACGCTGCGTGAGCATGGGGCCAAAGTCAAACCGCAACAGAATGCCACTGATCCAGCGCACGTACTGCCGCCAGACTGGCTCATCCAAGTGATACTTGCGCATCAGATTGGCCATGATCTCGGGAGGCCGACGCTTCTCGCCGTCAAAAGGACCACCGGGAACCGCGTGCAAGAAGGCAAAGGTAATAATCGAAACGAATGTCAACACCAGCACCAGCATGAACAACTTGCGTATGATATAGTTGGACATGGACACCTCCTACGGACTGGCGACATGGCTCGCGCACTCCAGTTTGCGGATTGTACACCCGAAGCGCCTACGCGTCAATTGCCCGAGGCTCTTGGCGCTGCCCAGACCGCCAACGAAGTGGACGAGCTCAGTTGACCAAAGACGCAGCAGGCGCCGTTGGCACAATTGGCCAGTCCCGGCGCCTGCTGCTTAGACTCGAGTCAATCGTGTCTCTCACCTTTGAGAGTTCGATTGGATTCATCGCGGAGACATCCCCGCAGCCTTATTGGGCTGTCCGGGTGCTCCGACGACCCATTCCTAGTGGGCCTGCACCTTCCAGCCCCATATCTGCTCGCCGCCCAGCGCAGAGTACGACCGCTCCACGTACGGCTTGGTGCACACTACACGCGTGTAGTAGTAGATCGGCGCGATCACTGCCGAATCCACGCACAGGAGCTTTTCCGCCTCAAAGTACAGCTGCTTGCGCTTGGCGGGATCCGTCTCTGCTGCTGCCTGCTCGGTCAACTGCCCAAACTTGTCCGCGTCCGGGCCGCTCCAGTTCGGGTCGTTGGCGCTCAGCGTCGGATGGAACACTTCCAACACCCAGTTGTTCTCATCCGTGTAGTCCGCGCACCAGCCCATGCGGTACACCTGCGGCGCATCATCCTTCACCGTCTTCAGGTACACCGCCCACTCCTGGTTCGCCAGCTTAACCTCGATGCCCAGAGCTTCCTTCCAGCTCTGCTGGATGAACTCGGCGATCTTCTGGTGCCCCTGGCTGGTGTTGAACATCAGGGTGATCTCCGGCAATCCCTTGCCGTCCGGATAACCCGCCTCGGCCAAAAGGGCCTTGCCCTTGGCTGGATCGTAGCTGATGCCCACAAAGCTCGCATCCTCCGCCGGGCTGCCAAAAATGCCGGGGCACGCAAACGTCTTGGCTGGCTTCTGCTCCGCCTTCAACACCGTATCGATCAGTTTCTGCCGGTCAATGCCGTGCGAGAGCGCCTGCCGAACCTTCACATTGTCCGTAGGCGCCTTTGCTGTGTTGAAACCATAGTAGTACGTGCACAGGTACGGCGCGATGTACAGCTCTTTGCTCAGCTTGGCGTCTGCCTTGACCCGGTCGATGTCAGCCACCGGCACTGCACACACGTCCAACTCGCCATTCTCGTACATGGCAAACCGCGTGGACTCCTCAGTCACCATGGTCCAGTTGATGGTCTCGATCGTCACCGTCGAGGCGTTGTACCACAGCGTGTTCTTCTTCATGACCATCTTGGACTCGTGCTCCCACGTGTCCAGCACGTACGGCCCACAGGTCCAGATGTTCCCTGGCTCCGTCCACTTGTCCCCGTGCGCCTCGATCGCTTCCTTGGGCACCGGGTTCGCCGTCCACAGGCCAGCTATGTTGGGGAAGTACCCTGCCGGCTGCGTCAGCGTGAACTGGACGGTGTAGTCATCAGTCGCCTTGACCCCAACCGAGTCAAGATCACTGCTCTCTCCCGAGTTCACCTCGATGGCGTTCTGCAAAATGTACAGCACATACGCATAGTCTGACGCCGTCTCCGGGTTCAGCGCACGCTTGACGCTGTACACGATGTCATGGGCCGTCACCGGCCGCTTCCGCTCGGTCTTCTTGGTCGCCGGATCATAGTGGACCCAGTTGACATCCCGTCGCATTTTGAACGTCCATGTCAGTCCATCCGCTGATACGGAGTACTCTGTCGCCAGCCACGGCTTGGTCTCCATGGTCTTGACATCGTTGATCGTCAGACCCATAAAGAACAACGCCACGCACTGTACCGACGTCGTGTCCGTCGACAGGTTCGGGTCCAACGACGGCGGCTCTGTCCCGTGGTCCAGGTTGATGACGTTCGCCAGCTTTGGTCCCGCTGGCGCACAGCTCGTCACTACCATCGCCACGGCAAGCAGCAAAGCCATAAACCAAACACCCTTCTTGCCTACCATGTTTTACTCTCCTCACAATAATGTTTGCTGCCATCACAAAAGACTAGAGACATAGAAGAGACTCTTGGGGCAGGTCCACCTCCCTTCCTATCCCAGCCAGCTTTGAAAGAGATTATGCTCTGGACAGTTCCTTTTCGTCAAGTACTCGCGACACCCCTAGGGGATCACCAGGGTCTGCCCAACAAAGATGGTCTGTGGGTCCGGCAGGTTATTCGCTACCACAATGTCCCAGGTCGTCTTGCCAAACCGGGCCGCAATGCTGGTAAGGGTATCACCAGCCTGGACGATGTAAGTAGTGCCCTCAGGAACTGCAGCGCCTTGAGAGCCAGCAGCAGGAATGATCAGCGCTTGTCCAGCTCGGATCAGCGCCGGATTCACAATCCCATTGGCCAGCGTAATGGCGCTCACCGTAGTGTTAAAGCGCCGCGCAATCGAGAACAGGGTGTCACCAGTCTGTACAATATACTCCTGTCCCGACCCGACGGGCGGAGCCACAGCACCCGGAATCCTCAGCTCTTGGCCCACCCGGATAAAGTCAGGGGTGGTCAGGTTGTTGGCATCAATAATCGCCTGCGCTGTCGTACCGTAAAGGCGAGCGATGGAATACACGGTGTCACCCCAGGCTACAGTGTGCTGGGCTTCGCCCGGCACTGCTGGTGGGCTTCCCGTGGTAGGGTAGACGACGGGCGTGGCGCTGCCAGGGCTCGGCTGCGCGACGCTGATGGTGGTTGGGCCAGGAGTGAGTGAAAGAGCAGTTGGAGGCGCTTGCGGGGTGAAGACGACGGTGGCATTGACGGCAGGTGTTTCCGTGCCGCTCGAAGAGGTCACTGCGATGGTAGGAGTGGGAGCCTCTGGCTTGGCACGGGTGCACCCAGAGGACGCCAGGACCAGAACAGCTCCTAACAAAATGCCCGCACAGCACAGACCAGTCAGCTTCCTCATTGTGTCCGCCTCCTTGCTCTTCGCAGCGGCCCCTTCCGAATGACCTGCCGCCAGACCCGTTAGAGCGGGCTTGCATTACATGGTATTTGGTCGCATGATACTACATCAAACCAGCCTTGTCAACTAAAGGTCAAGTTGGGCGACTGGCGCCTTGACGTTCTGTGATCCTCGATCCCCCAGCCAATGGAAGGTGACCATGGTCAACATTCTGCCCGGAGCAGAACCCTTCGTCATTCGTGGCGGTCCCATCGGCTGCCTGCTAGTGCATGGATTTACTGCGTCGCCGCAAGAAATGCGCCAGCTCGGGCACTTCCTCAGCGGGAAGGGGAATTCCGTGCTCGGGGTGCTGCTGGCCGGGCACGGCACCTGCGTGGGCGATTTGCGAAAGACCACCTGGAGAGATTGGTACAACTCCGTGTGCCAGGGCTGGCGGCAGCTCCAGTCCGAGTGTCAGCAGGTGTTCTGCATTGGCCAGTCCCTGGGCGGCTCCTTGTGCCTGCATCTGGCTGCCCATATACCTGTCACCGGCGTCGTGACCCTGGCTTCCCCGCTCATGACGGCCGGCCACTTGCTGCCGATGGCACGCATCCTCCAGCGCGTTTGGCCGTACCAACGAAAAGGACCCAGCAACCTGCTGGATCCAGAAGCTCGATCCCGGCGCGTGTCCTATCACTCAACGCCCGTCCGTAGCATGGAGCAGGCCCTTCTCTTCTTTCGTCACCTCCAAGATGATCTGCCCGATGTACTAACGCCAGTCCTCTCCATCCACTCGCTGTATGACAAGACCGTACCTCCCGCCAACATGCGAGCCATCCACCAACGGCTGGGCGACATTGACAAAGAAATGATCTGGCTCGAAAAGGGAGGTCACATCGTCACCGAGGACTATGATCGCGACCGGGTCTATGCCAACATCTACGACTTTATCGCCAGGCTCACCAGAGAGGCCCCTGTTTCAACATCGGCATGACGCGCTCATCCATAAAGAAACAGGCCAGGCCCCAATGAGGCCTGGCCTGTTGACATCCAGTTCCTGCTCAGGGAAGCTGACCCGCTTCAGAGAGCGGCCAGTAACGTATCCACGCCCTGCCGATCACACTGGTCAAAGGTACTTCGCCAAAAATCCGGGAGTCATTGCTGGCGCCCCGATTGTCCCCCATCACAAAGATGTGTCCTTCGGTGATAGTCTTCGGGCCCATTCCGCGCAGCGTCAACTGCGTCAGGTACTCCTCCTGCAACAGCTCTCCATTGATGTAGACGTAACCATCGCGAATCTCAATGGTTTCACCGGGCAGGCCTATCACCCGCTTGATGAGCGGGTCTGGGCTGCCAGAATCACGGCTACCAGAAAGCACGCTGCGAAGCAAGCTACGCACCTGCTCGATCATGGACGGAGGCTCATAGTTGGGCACCCGAAAGACGACAATCTCACCCCGGTGCGGCTCTCGCAGCCGAAAGGACACCTTCTCCACGATGAGGCGCTGACTGTTGTGCAAGGTCGGCTCCATACTGGGGCCTTCGACACGCGTTGCCTGAGCGGCAAACGTGTTCACCACGAGAACAATCAGCAAAGCAGGCAGAAGGGTCTCAAGGATGTCGCGTACCCAGCCCATCATCCGGCGGTGCAGCGGCACAGCCGCATATTCCTGCACAGGTTGTTGACCTGGATCCTCAACGTTCATCTTTCAACGCCGCCTAGCGCCGACCCTCTCGATTGGATGGTCCGCCACCCCCGTACGGGCGGGATGGTCCACTGGAAGGGCGTCCCGAGCTTCTGTTCCGGTTATCGCGCTCGCGAGCCTCCTCCGGAGTCCAGCCCTGCAAGACCGCCTGACGTGACAGCCTGATCTTGCCATCGCGGTCGATATCGATGATCATCACCATGATCTCATCGCCAGCTTTGACCACGTCTTCCACCTTGTTGACGTGAAAGTCAGCCAGTTGAGAAATGTGAACCAGGCCGTCAGTTCCCGGCAGGATTTCCACAAAAGCGCCAAAGTCCGTGATGCGGACCACCCGACCGGTGTAGATCTTGCCGATCTCGGGTGTTTCAGTGAGCGCACGCACCATGGCGATGGCCCGCTCGCTGCTGGTTCCATTTGCCGATGCCACACACACCGTCCCATCGTCCTGGACATCGATCTTGGTCCCAGTTTGCTCCACAATGCCACGGATCGTCTTGCCGCCAGGGCCAATGAGCGCCCCGATCTTCTCTGGGTCAATCCTAATCATGGTGATCCGAGGTGCATAGGGCGATAGTTCGGCTCTCGCCGCAGGTATCGTGGCGAGCATCTTGTCCAAAATGAAGGACCGCCCCTCGCGCGCCTGTTCCAGAGCCTCTCTCATAATCTGCATGTTGATACCCTTGAGTTTCAGGTCCATCTGCAGCGCGGTAATGCCCTGAGCGGTACCCGTGACCTTAAAGTCCATGTCGCCCAAGAAATCTTCCATTCCCTGGATGTCAGAAAGCACCGCGTAGCGATTCTCCTCCGACACCAGGCCCATCGCGATACCAGAAACTGGCGCCTTGATCGGAACTCCCGCATCCATCAGTGCCAGAGTACTTGCGCACGTGCTCGCCATAGAAGTTGAACCGTTGGACGAAAGGACCTCGGACACGAGCCGTATGGTGTAGGGGAATCTCTCCTCTGCAGGGAGAACCGCCGTAAGCGCTCTCTCTGCCAGAGCCCCATGACCAATCTCGCGACGTCCCGGGCCTCGCATTCCTCTGACTTCTCCGGTGCTGTAGGGCGGGAAATTGTAGTGATGCATGTAGCGCTTGGTATCCTCTACGGCATCCAGGCTATCGATAATCTGTTCATCGCTGGAAGTACCCAGGGTAGCGATGGTCAAGACCTGCGTCTCACCACGACTAAAGAGCCCCGACCCGTGAGTGCGTGGCAGGAACCCTACCTCACACTGGATCGGCCGAATCTCCTTGATCGCCCGGCCATCGGGTCGGTAGCCCCGCTCCAGTATCGAAGTGCGCACCGCATGCTTGACGCAGTCTTCAAAAGCCGACTGGATCTCCATTCGAGGACTTGCCTCGCCGAAGGCTCCCAGAGCCTCAGCCCGCAGGTCGTCGACGGCCTTCTCCCGCTGTTCCTTGGTGTGGGCCGCCTCCAGTGCTGGCATGATGCGACCTCCCACCAGCGCCTCGACCTCGTTCCGCAAGTCCACGCCCACCGAAAACATCTGGAATTCGCGCTTCGCTTTGCCAGCAGCGGCCTGCAGCTCTTCCTGCATACGAATTACATCCTGGTAGGCACGCTGCCCTTCCTCAAGCGCCTGGAGGATAACATCCTCCGAAACCTCACTGGCCCCTGCCTCGACCATCACGATGGCGTCTTTCGTCCCCGCCAGTCGCAGATCCATCAAACTCGTCTCCATCTCCGACATCGTCGGGTTGAAGAGCAGCTTGCCACCAGCGTATCCCATACGGATGGCGCCAACAGGGCCCGCAAAGGGAATGTCGGAAATCATCATGGCAGCCGAGGCACCAATAATGAAGAGGATATCCAACTGGTGTTCATGGTCTGCCGATAGCGCCGTGAGGACGATCTGCACCTCGTTGCGCAGCCCCTTTGGCAGGAGGGGGCGCAACGGGCGGTCCACCAGGCGGCAGGTCAGTGTGCCAGCTTCCGTAGACCGGCCCTCACGCCGGAAAAAGCTGCCAGGAATCTTGCCTGCAGCATAAAGGCGTTCCTCATAATCCACGGTCAGGGGCAAAAAGTCGATGCCCTCCCGAACGGTGTCGGACATGACCGCGGTAACCAGGACCGCAGTCTCGCCATAGCGCACCAGCACTGAACCGCTGGCTTGTTGGGCCAATTTGCCCGTTTCGAAATGGAGGTCTCGCCCCCCGATTTCTACTGAGTATATTTTCGGCATATTATTCTGTTGAGCCTCCTACTTTCTCAGGCCGAGTTGCTCGATCAAGGCCCGATAACGTTCGATGTCTTTGTC
>DDYO01000144.1 GCA_002348045.1 Anaerolineales bacterium UBA2232 | reverse complement strand
TGGAGAGCACCCACAGCAGTCATGATCTTCCCCAGGCTCAAGAAAAGCCGACGTTGGACAGACAAGGTCTTCTGCCAGGCAAAGCGCTGTTCCTCCCTGAGGGGAACGTATTGTTGGACGAGGGACCAGACGCGGGCGAAGAGGGCCTTTTTCCAAATTCCCAGTGGCCCCTGTCCGAGCCGCTGAAGAACAAGGTCCCTAGCCCTTGAGCGAACAAGTGCAGACTGCTCTGGGGAAGGCGGCGTCGAACGACGACACCGGTCAAGAAGGGCGTCTACCTGGTCCGGATCATCTCCGAAGGTGGGTTGACGAATGTCCAGACTGAAGGAACGGTGGCCATGCTGCTGCAGGAATCGTTCCAGGGCAGCGTCGTGCGCGTGTTCGTCGTTCTCTGCCGCGAGGGCGCACAGATCACGATCCAGATCGAGGGAGGGATTAGGGAGGCCGGTGGTCAGACGGGCACACCACTCGTTGGCCTCTTCGCTGCTGGTCCAGAGGCACAGAAGCCGGCGAAGAAGGCTGTACGTCAGGTCGGCGCAGGTCAGGCTCCAGCGATGGAGAGCCAGCAGCTCGTGGCTGAGCGATTGGGCACACTCCAGGCATTGCCAAAGGGCAACAGGTTCGCCGCCTCGCTGCTCAAACGATTCCGCAAGCTCGACCAGATGTTGGTTTCGGCCCGCATGCTCGCTGGCGAAGGATCGCCAGACGGCATGGTTGTGCCATGGTGACCACACCCACGGCCGCCGCAGCAGGTGACGGGTCATGGATACCAAAAAGCGCGGGTCGAGGGCGGAACGTGGATACGGGGCCTCGTTCCTCAGCGTCGTTCTGCCGTCGGGGAAATAGCGCTGCGCATCCTCAGGCAGCAGGCTGTCGGGAAACACCTTGTAGAGAGTTTGGAAAACGGCCAGGTTGACGTAGGGGTGACCCCGGTACAGCCGAGTGATGGGCAACCGTTCGACACCGCGGCAGCCGAGAAAACGCAGTGGGTCGCGCAGGGCCAGCTCCTCCAGGAGCTCGCGCACGAGGGTCCATCCCAGCGGCGAGACAGGCGTGGGAAACCGCTCGTTCAGAAAACCAGCTGTCCAGACGGATGCGCTGTCCGATACATAGTCGTCGAAAAAACTGCTGCCCAGCGTGGTGATCGGTCGCGATTGGAGGATATTGAGCTCACTCTGGGCGAAGGCCCATTCCACGTCTTGCGGACGGCCAAAGTGATGCTCCAGCGCCAACGATGTGCGTGCCACGTGTGAGACCTGCTCTGGCGTTAGGACGCGAGGACGATCCGTTGAACTGGAGATGTCGCCCTGCTCAGGCGCCTGTTCCAGTCCGTCCTGTCTGCTGGCCCAGTAACGTGCCAGGCTGCCCCGGCCCCGCACCACGGCTTCTGCCAGGCCCTGAGTGGCCTCAATGACCACCCTGTCCAGGCCCGTCGGGTCCAACGAAAAGACTACACCGGATGTCTCGGGGGTCAGCATCGCCTGGATCAGCACGGCCATTTCGGGCAGAGCTGTGCTCCAATCTCTGTGGGCACGGTACGAAACCGCTGATGGTGACGAGAGGGAAGCCCAGCATTCCAGCACCGCTCGCAGTATTCTTGCAGGTTCGGAAAGACTGAGGGTGGTGGCTTGGAGTCCAGCGTACGAAGCCGTCGGAAGGTCTTCGGTGGTAGCCGAGGACCGCACAGCAACGACCCCTGGCTGCATCTTTTGCAGTTTGCTGAAGTTCTCCAGCAGGGGTTCAGCGATTGCGGCGCTCAAGGCTGACGAGCAGATGGCCTGCTGGATCGGGGGGATGAGGTCCTCTGCCTGATTGTCGGTGGCTGCGGCGAGGAGGCGCAGGTCATGTTCCAGGCCGATCGCAGCCATGTGCGCTCTGTACGCTTGTGTCGTCAGGCAAAAGCCAGGGGGCACGCGGAGACCCGCCTGCATGACTCGGCCCAGGCGTAATGCCTTGGCGCCAACCAGGCTGCTGTCCTCTATCGTAATGTCCTGAAGCCAACAAATGACTTTCATCTACCGAAGCGTTCTCCGCCAGTTAGACGCATCTTCGTCGTCAAGGGTTCCTCAGTCAAGTCGGAGGGTGAGCCAATGGCGTGAATGTGGCGATAGCCTGGACGCTTTCACCACTGCAGCACACTGCGGGCGGTGCATCGATGTCCGCTGTGTCTTGCGATGATGGCGCGAGCAGGCGCCCCACGTGCGCCGATGATCGTCCTGGGTTCGGGGTCTCTGGAAAGATCACAGCGTCGGTGGCGGGCTGGCGAGCTAACGATCCTGGTGTGGTTCCATCTTCGGAGTCATCGGATGATCAAGGAGAGGACGGGCCCCGCGTCGAAAGTATCTGTTTGACGGACCGCGATGGATAGCCTAAACTCCCCGCTATGTGTTCAGCAACCGAGCCTCGCGAAACAACCCTGATCCTTGCCTCCGGCTCGCCACGGCGCCGTGAGCTCTTGCCACTGCTAGGAGTGCCGTTCGTAGTACAGCCAGTGGAGGTGTCGGAGGACAACCACCGCGGTGAGTCCCCCGATGCGCAAGTTGTTCGACTGGCACAGCTCAAAGCTGCAGCAGGACTGGAGGCAGCTCCGGGCAGGGTCATCGTCGCGGCCGACACCCTGGTCGCTCTCGATGGTCGAGTGCTGGGCAAGCCCAGGGATTCGCATGAAGCTGAGGTCATGCTGCGACGCCTGCGGGGCAGATCGCATACGGTGTTCAGTGGAGTCACACTGGTGGATGGGCATAGCGGCTGGCGACGGACAGAACTTGCACAAACCACGGTGTGGATGCGGAACTACACCGACCTCGAGCTGGAAACCTACGTGTCCAGCGGTGACCCGCTGGACAAGGCCGGGGCCTACGCGATCCAGTACCCAGGCTTTAGCCCGGTTGAGCGGGTGGAGGGCTGCTATGCCAATGTCATCGGGCTGCCCTTATGCCACCTGTACCGCTTGCTGCAGGCGATGGGTTATGATCTCCCCCAAACTCCCGAGGCGGAGTGCTTTATACGGGCCTGTTGCCTGTAACAGGCAATGAAGCAGCTCTTGCTATAGTAATGGGTCATGAGATAGCTCACTCGGTTGCCAGGCACGGCAATGAAAGAATGAGCCAGGCCATGGTGCAGCAACTGGGGGGTATGGCGTTGCAGGTGGCACTTGCACAAAAGCCCCAGGAGACGCAGAACCTTTTCATGACGGCCTATGGAATAGGAAGCACGGTTGGAGCCGTATTACCCTGGTCAAGACAGCAGGAGACTGAGGCTGATCAGTATGGGCTTATATTTTCAGCTATTGCAGGATATGATCCGCGTGAGGCATTACCTTTCTGGCAACGAATGGCTGCGTCAGGTGGAGAAAAACCTCCGGAGTTTCTAAGTACCCACCCCTCTGATGCCACCAGGCTGAGGAAGCTGGAACAGTTCATGCCGGAAGCACTTAAGTACTATAATGCCGCGAAATAGTTGCCCTCTTATGACCTTGTTGAAATCCTTTCAGTGATTGATGGTAAAACAACCGCCATTGCATGCCCTGAATGGTAATTTATTCTTTATTTTGTTTGAAAATTTAATGCAAGTGCCACGGTTTCAAAATAAAACATGGTAGCCGTAACTAAAAAAACAAAATCAAAAGCTTCAGCTGCCGGGAAAATCCCAAAAAAGGTTACCGAAAAGTTTCCCATAGTTGGTATCGGTGCCTCGGCCGGAGGGTTGGAGG
>DDYO01000062.1 GCA_002348045.1 Anaerolineales bacterium UBA2232 | reverse complement strand
AACAGATCGCCTGCGACTTGCTGCCCCTGGTGGAGCACCCAGAGCAAACCACCGTGGCGAAACGACCGCGACAGCCCGGAAAGGGTGTGCGTAAAGGCGCGGTCAGCATGGCGCTGGCTCATGTACGGGACGTGAAAGCGTTCATGAAAGAGCCCAATGTCTTCCGGGTCGTGGGAGATGTGGTAACCATATCCCTCCCGGCGCACGATTCGCAGGTCATTCTCGATATCTCGCTTGAAGCGGCCTTTCCGCAGCGAGTGAAGGTCCTCGGGCAGCGTCAGGACCAGCTCGATCCACTCTGGCAGGGCCAAGCAGGGCTCGTCACCGAGCATCCTCTGGCTGAGGCGATCCAGCCTCAAAATGGTCAGGTCCGCCTCGCCTTGGTGTTGGTCTATCCAGCGGGGCAGCTCCCACAAACGCACGGTGCCCAGATCATCTCGGACGCCCCCAGCGCCCAACAAGGGCGCCAGGGGATCGTACAACCCCGGTCCCAAGCCAGCCACCAACACCGTCGCGTTGATGCCGTGCCTGGCTGTGGGCCCGGTCCAGCGCCTTACCGTCAGCGGGGTGGCCAGGCTCCGCGCCCAACGCGCCATGGCGCCGGCCATCCACCGCAGCCTCGCCAGTGCGCTGCTTGGATCAGTGCTCTTGGCTAAAGTCACCGCTCTTTGCTCCCTGGCCGCGACCGATTCACCACCGACCCGACTGACCCGGCGAGCGCCCCCGCGCGTTCGCCTTCGGCAGCCCAGGCGGCAGGGTCAGCCCGGCAGGCCGTTTCCGGCGAGAGAAGGGTCACCCGTTGGGGCGCCGTAACCTCCGGCGACCAACCCTCAGGGGACACCAGGAACAGCCGCTGCAGTCCCTCGGTCCACAGGTAGCGGCTGAGGTGTCGGATGCCCTCTGCCTGTGTTCCGGCCTCGCCTGCCAGGCAGCCCGCCGCTGCGAATCCGGCGCCGAGGCGATAGACCAGAGGGGACCTCGTGAGCAGGGTGGTTACGCCAGGCGTCAAGGCCTGCCACGCTACCACGAAATCATACCACAGCTGCGGGTCGTGCATGAAGGCGGCGTGAAACTTGCGTTTGTAACGCAGGGCGCCATCGGTCAAGATTGGACGGGTTGCTCCCAGGCTGACGCGTTTGCAGCCGGAGCGCTGGGCGTGTTCCATGAGGTGCCAGAGGGCAGCAGTGTGAGCGCCTTGCTCCATCCAGTTACGGTCGCCCCTCAACGGCGCCGCCACCACGTTGTACAGCGTCCCATCCTGCTCGAAATAGACTCCACCGTGAATGCGTTGCCCCTCCCGCCTGACCCAGACGAGACCTCCTCGCTGCTGCAGATGGCGCAATTCCGCAAACGGCCGGGCATAGGCCCGAGCGCCAAAGCGTGCCGATACGTGGGGCAGGTAGTAGCGCTGATAGAACTCGGCCAGGTCCTCCTCCTGCTGGGAGACCTCGACGACCAGGTTGCTCTGATTGACCCAGCGCAAATCCTTGTCCAGTGACTTGCCGTGGCGGCCCCGGCGCCATTGGCCAAGGTCCGGCGGCAGGGTCGTCGTCATGTTGACCCATTCCGGCACAGTCAGGTGGGGCTGACGGAACAACCAGCGCGCTGTCAGGCGGTCCACCCGCACTGTCACCAAATCTACCTCTGCCGGCAGGCTGTCAAAGAGGCGTGGCAGCGACCAGACCGGCCGGTTGGCCATGGCACGGCGGCGGGGCGCCTCGTCAAAGGCGTGCTCGGCGATAAAGCTGGCCCATGGTTCTGAGCCGGCCGCCAGAACCCTTGTCTCGTCCGACCCGGCGTTGCCCGTGAGCAACGCGACAGGGTGGGGGGTAACCCAGGTATGGACGGCCCGTACGATGGCCCCGCCTCGAAAAGTCGCATTGTCGCCCGCCCAGACCCGCTGTCCTGTCATCCCGCCGCTCCGGCGAAACCAAGGGCTGCTTTGCCTGTCATAGTAACTGCTCGGGTCCGGGCTGGCCCGACAACCGGCTTCCACCTCCGCTGCGCACCATCCGCCATGCCACCTGGAACTCATTCCACCGCACCAAGCCGCTGCGCAGGACCAGCACGCCATAGCCCAGGGCGAATATCAGGAAGAGGCCGAGGTTCGTGGTCCACGCGCCGCGAAATGCCACCAGGGGCAGGAAGACAGCCGCCAACCCCATGGCCGCCAAGGGCGGCCGCAGCGAGTATGGCGCAAAGCGCCGCACGACCCAGGTCATCACCAGCGCCTGGGCCAGTCCCGATACCACCTGCGCTAGAGCGGTTCCCAACGCACCCCATCGGCTGGAGAGGACGATTCCCAGCAGCCAGAACAGGATTAGCCGCAGGCTGATCCCCATGAGAGCGATCCTGGGCTGTTTGTGGATGATGCTCATGGTGCGGGCGGTGGTGGTGAGGGCCAGGCCCAGCAGGGAGACGAGCTGAGGAATGAGGACGTACGCCACCGGCCGGTAGTCCCTCCCCACCAGCCAGGGGATTACCGTTTCGCCCAGCAAAAGGGCGGCGAATACGGCGCAACTGCCAAAGATGGCCATCCACTTGAGCAGGCGCTCTGCCCAGCTGAAAACTGCATCCCGGCGTCCCTGAGCGAAAAATGCTACCATCAGCGGGCTGAACGCACTGGTGAATTGCATCATGGCGACGGCCAGCGTCGTGTAGACCTTGGCTGAAAGCTCATAGTAGCCGATCTGAGCATAGTCACGTGCGACCAGGCGGAGCACGATGCTGGGGCTGGCGCTGTATGCCGTGGAGGCGGCCTCACTCACCAACATGGTGAGGCCAAAGGCCATATAAGTACGCAGGTAACCTGGCTCCAGCCGAGGCCGCCAATGGCGGACGTGCCGCCGCACCAGCCAGACCACCAGCGCAATGACCACGAACTCGGCCAGCAGCAGGCCCAATACGGCGCCCCGCAGGCCCGCCGCACGGAAACCCAGCAACGGCACGATCACCGCCAGCCACTGGCGGGTCGTTTCGCCTAGGGCAGCCTGTCCAGCCTCGTTGAGGGCTGCGAGGAACTGGGCCAGCAGGCCCGCCGTGCCCCTCACGGCCACCATTCCTCCGCCCAGCAGCAGCACCCACCCGTCAAGATCCTGTAGCCACAGGCGGGTGAATACCGTGAAAACAACGCCGGCGGCCAAGGCCGAGGTCAGCTGGGCTGCCAGCACATTGTCGAACAGCCGCTGCAGGTTGTCCCGGTCGTTGGCGGCCAGGGACTCGGGGATGAAACGCGCCAGGATTGGAGCCAGGCCCATCTCGCTCATAATGCTGAACCAGATGGCCATCGAGCTGACCAGGGCGTAGCGGCCATAGACCTGCGGCCCAAACGCCCGCGGGACCAGGGTCGCGGTCAGGACGCCGCTCAGGATGATCAGGCTTCGTTGCAGGGCGACAACGCTGGCATTGCGCACTGCCCTGTCCGCACGAATCGCGCCTGCGTTCTCCACCGTCCTCCTGTCCACCTTCGAGTGCGTTTCACGCCGCCGACAGCAAGCTCAGCCGGGGTGATGCCGTCATGATAACTGTGCCGTCAGCAGGGGTCAAACACCCCGGCCAACGTCCGGCCTCAGCGCCATCGGCCGACGCCGCGGATTCACCTGAGGAGCCCCAACCCCAAGGCCCCGCTGGGATGCCGGGTGTAAGGTGCAGGTCGCCGGTCAACAGCCAAGCCCAGAAGCGCTATGAAAGCGGTGAGAGTAGCCGCGACTGACCAGCACCATCACCTGAGCAGGCCAGTTGACGGCCAAAGCACCCTGGCTACGAGCGTGCGATGCTCGTCCTCAGGAGGCTCCGGTCTGACGCCCCCGCGCCCAGGAGAGGAGGATGCCTGCCGCGTCCACGGTGGCCAGCAGGCGCGCGGCGTCGCGGAATCCCGCCGTGTACCCGTCGGCGGGGTTGGCGCTGCCCAGAAGTGCGGCGTGGTAGGCGCTGCGGGTGGCGAACAGGGTGCCGATGACCGCCACACCGGTGACCATGCCCACATGGCGCATCGTCGCCATGAGCCCGCTGGCCGCCCCGCCTCGCTCCTTGGGCACCGAGCCCAAGACGGCCGCGCTGTTGGGCGTGGCCGAGAGGCCAAAACCGACTCCAGCCAGCCCCAGCTTCAGGATGACCAGGGCAGTGGACGTGCCCGGCGTTGTGGCGCTGAGCCAAAACACGGTGAGCGCTTGCAGCGCGTACCCAAGGGTAGCCGGAACCCGGCATCCCCACCGGTCGGCCATCCAGCCGGCGATGGGGCTGGTGACGATCTGAACCGCGGGCTGGGCGATCAGCAGCAAGCCCATCTGCACCGGGCTGTAACCCAGCACCCGTTGCAGGAGAAAGGGCAAGAGGAATCCCAGGCTGGCCCAATCCAGATTGGACACAAAGGTACACAGGTTGGAGAAGGCGAACATGCGGATGCGCAGCAGCCGCAGGTCAATGAGGGGCTGGGAGATCCGCCCGCTGCGCACCACAAACAGCGCTCCCGAACCCAGGCCCACCGCGGCCAGCAGCAAGACCAGGGGTGAGGACCATCCCAGTCGCGAGCCCTGGTTCAGGACCGCCGTCAACGGCACGACGGTGAGGGCGAAAGCCACCGCGCCAACCAGGTCAAAGCTCTGTCCCGGCTCGGCGGGCACATCGGGAACGAACCGCAACGTCAGCGCCATGCCGGTGAGTACCACGGGGATCTGAAACAGGAACACCCCTCGCCAGCTCCAGGTGCCGATGAGAAACCCGGTCAAGGTGGGCGCCAGAAGCGACGCCAGGCTGACCACAACGGAGTTGTAGCCCAGCGCCCGCCCGCGCTCTTGGGCAGGAAAGATGCCCACCACGATGGGCAGGGTATTGGCCACCAGGGCCGACGCCCCGCTGGCCTGCACCACCCGGCACAGCAGCAACATCGGCAGGTTTGCGGCCAGGCCACACAGCAAGGATCCGGTGGCAAACAGCACAAAGCCCAACAGATAGACCCGCTTACGGCCCACCACATCGGCCAGGCGGCCAAAGCCCAGCAGCAGGCCGGCCATCGTCAGCGAGTAGCCCAGGACCATCCACTGAATGGTGAGCACATCGGTGTCAAAGTACTCGACCAGCGTGGGCAGCGACGCGTTCACCATGCTCAGGATGGACACGGTGCCCAAGGCGCTGAAGCCGGTTGCCGTGAAGGTCAGCCAGCGCTGGCGTTGCTCTGCCTTGAGGGATGTCACTCCCAAACTCCCTGCACCATGTTCCCTGCTCCCCGAATCGTTCACCACCGGCCTCACCGCGCCAGTATAGGCCGGCGCCAGTGGTCGTCAAGTCGCCGGAACACGGTCTGATTGACCCGACGCCTTGAAGCGGCTATTATGCTCTAGGTTGCGGGCAGGCCAGCATCCGGCCATGGGGCGAGAGGTCCGCGGGGGAGGTCAGTTGGACGAGATCAGGCTTGTGGCGGTGGACCTGGACGGTACCTTGCTGCGGTCGGACAAGACCATGGCCCCGGAGGGCGTTGCCCTCCTGCTTCAGGCGGTGGCACGGGGAGTGCACGTCATCCTGGCCACCACCCGCAACCCGGAGTCGGCATGCGCTATCGCCTCGGAACTGGGCCTGACCGGCCCGCTGATTTGCAGCAATGGCGCCCAGGTGTGGGCGTCCCCCGAAGGGCNNCGGCGACGTTCACCCTGCCCCGCCACGTCGGCCTGTCCCTCGCCCAACTGGCCGATGAACGCGATTGGGAGCTTATCATCACCGTGGGGCAGGAAACCTATTGGCGGTGGCGTCCCGGCCAATCCGCGGCGCCAGTTCATACCCGTGTGACGCTGATGGACCACAACGTGGACGGGGTGGTAGGCGATCCCCTGCGCATCATGGCCTGGCAGCCGGAAGCCATCGAGCCCATCCGCCTCTGGTGCGCCGACCGCTTCCCCGACCTGTGCCGGACCGCTGTCTTCTACAATCCTGACGGCAGCACCGAATGCATCGGCGTGTTTGCTCCCGACGCCCATAAAGGCACGGCCTTGACGCTGGTGGCCGAGCGGCTGGGAATTCCCCTGTCGCAGGTCCTTGCCGTGGGCGACCAGGCCATCGATGTGCCCATGTTTCAGGCGGCGGGCGTCAGCGTCGCCATGGGGAATGCCCCGCCCGATGTCCAGGCCGCGGCTACCTGGGTGGGTCCCTGCAACGATGAGGAGGGGGTAGCCTGGGCGCTGCGGCGCGTTGGCGCGGCAGAATGATGCGCCGCCGGTGAGCCTGGCGACCGCGGTGGCACCCAGTCGCTCTATGACACGAGGACTTTGAGCCGGGTCGTGATGTCCGCGATGGCGTTGCCAGCCGGGTTGTCCGGGGACGTTCCCACAATGGGGGACTGCGCCTTTAGCGCCCGGTGGAAGGCCTCCAGTGCGTGTGGAACCGAACCCAGTACGTCCACGCCCAGTTCGGTGCGGATTGCGCCCGGCTCCAGGGGCGCCGTCAACGGAGTGCGCCGCACGACCACAACTCCCGTACGAGACGATCGGACATCCCACGACTTCAGGAGTTGAATGGTGGCCTTGCCGCACCACAGACAGAGACTCTCTGGCTCCATGACCAGCACCACTCCGTTGGAGACCCGCAACGCGGCCTGATTGCCTTCCGAGGCTCCGGCGGGAAGGTCGATCAGGACATAGTCCGCCATCCGGGCCAGGCCCTCCACGATCGCGCCGGCGTGGTCCGCCGTGAGGGCGCTAGCGGCCTCGGTCTGTTGCGGGCCCAACAGCACTTTGAACCCGAATTCTGTGTTCGCGACCACGTGGTCCAGGGCAGTCCGGTTGACCTCGCCGGCTGGTCGTTGGAGCAGTTCGACCAGGGTACCTGGCATGGCGAGTTGCATCTGTCCCGCAAACGTGCCAACCCAAGGACGGAGTTCTACGGCGATCACGCTGTGGCCATGGCGCCCCAGTGCAGCGGCCACGCTGAGGACGAGACTGGTAGTGCCGACGCCGCCCTTGACCCCCAGAAACGCTGCCGTCTTCCCATGCGCCGCTGGCGTTGCGGAGGTCTGCTGGCGAGACCGTTCCAGGTGTGCTGCCACTCTGGCGGCAAGCTCTCCCAGATCCACGGGTTTGCTGACGTAATCATCAGCACCCGCTTGCAGTCCCCTTACCTTGTCCGTTACGTCGGTGCGGGCGCTCACGATGATGATGGGCAGTCGGCTGGCAGTCTCTCGGCTGCGCAGTTGCCGGCACAGCTCCACGCCATCCATGTCCGGCAGCATCACATCCAGGATGATGAGGTCCGGCCTCATCGTCTCGACCTTTTCCAGGGCCTGCCCAGCCGTCGCCGCCAGCACGATCTCGTAGCCCCTCGCCCGCAGCGAGTAGCCAAGATACCGCTGCGCATCCTCATTGTCCTCGACGATCATGATTCGTTCAGCCATGGCTCACTTCCTTTGTTCAGCCGTCGTGTCTGTCTCGTGATTCTCGGAAGAAAAGCTCAATGGGTCCACGACGCGTGGCAGCGAGAGGCGGAAGGTGCTGCCCTTGCCTTCCTCGCTCTCTACTGTGATGGTGCCGCCATGGTCCTCCACAATCCCTTTCGCCAGGGCCAGTCCCAGGCCCCACCCCTGCCGGATATGGCCGGTGGCCAGGCCATGCACCTGGTGGTATTTGTCAAACAGGGTGGGCAGCGCAGCCGCTGGAATGCCAGGTCCTTGGTCAGCAACGGCTACTACTGCCAGATCGCCTTCGGCTGTCACCGAAACGAGTACACGACGCCCTGCAGCCGAGTACTTGATAGCGTTTTCGACCAGGTTGCTCAATGCCTCCCCCAACCAGTGGCAGTCGCCCAAAACGCGGATGGAAGCACTGGGTACGACATGCTCCAGGGGAACGTTCTTCTTCGTTGCCAGCCCCCGAACGCTCTCCACGGTTTCGGCCGTCAGGGCGACCAAATCGAGCTCAATCAGATCAAGCTGCAACCGACCGGCCTCCAGGCGATGGACATCCAGGAGGTTGTCCACCAGGGCCTTCAGGCGCTCAGCAGCCTTGGTGGCTCGCGCCACGAACTCTCTCTCCACCTCGGGGTCATCGAAACCGTCGTCCGACAGCAGTTCCAAGAACCCCATCATGGAGGCTAGCGGAGTGCGTAGCTGGTGGGACACATCGGCAACAAAGGCGTCCTTCATGCGGGCGAGTTCGCGTTGCGCCTCGGCAAGGCGCTCGCGCTCGGTGATGTCTTCCCCCGAGCCCAGCACAGCCACTGGGCGACCATCCCGATCCCGGAGGACTGTGGCGTGCCAGGCAATCACCCGCTCGCCCAGCCCCCGGCTGACCACTGTGTTCTGATAATGCACAACCGAGTCGCTGACGTCGGACATCAGTCGCACCAAGACGTCTCTCACGCCTTCCTGATCGCGCTTGAGCACGAATTCGTCAACCCAATCCCTTCCAATGATCTCTTCCTGGGTGAAGCCGATCAGTTCACAACCTCGCTGGTTGAGGCGGATAACTCGCCCCGAGCGATCAAGGACCACCATCGTGACCCCTGCCACGTCAAAGTACCGCTCCGCCCGGTCTTTTTCTTCCCGCAGTGCTGCTTCCGCGGCCTTGAGTGCGCTGATGTCGGCGAAGGCTGACAGTACTCCGGCGAACTCGCCATCGCTGGTCAACGTCCGGGCACTGACCAACACCGCCAGGGTACGCCCCTCGCGGGTCAGCAACAGGCTCTCGTACTGCTCTGCGATGCCAGCCGCCCGTTGCGACATGTGCTCGCGGACGCTGTCCACTTCGGAGGGAGGCACGATTCTCGTCCATGGACAACCAATGAGCTCGTCTTGGCTGTACCCCAACAGCTTCTCCATCGCCGGATTTACAAAGGTAACAATACCGTTGGCATCTTCGATAAGCAGGGCCTCGGCCACGCCGTTAACGACGCTCTCGCTAAAGTCCTTGAGCTCGAGGATGTCTTGCTCAGCCTGCTTGCGCTGGATGACCATGGCCACCTGAGTGGAGATGAACTGCAACACCTGCAGGTCAGCATCGTCCAACCGCGTGCCTTGGTCGTAGGTCTGCACTGCCATCAGACCAATCGTCTGGCCCTGTGGGGTTCGAAGCGGGACACCAATCCAATCCACCGACTCAGTGCCTACCAGGTCCACTTCGCCGTCGCGCAGCATCCCGGGAAACACTTCGGGGTTGGCCAACAGGGGCTGCCCGGTACGCAGGACGTAGGCGCTCAATGTCCGGCCCGGGGCCATGGGCGGCCACTCAGCGTCATACTTATCCACGTGGTATGGAAAGCTCAAGAGATCCGAGGCAGGGTCGTAGAGGCCGATGTAGAAATCGTCCGCGGGAATCAGTCGGCCGATGATCTTGTGGATTGCGCCATACATCTGATCGGCGTCTTCCGTCTCAAGCGCCACTGACGCGATCTCGTACAGAGCCGCCTGCACCAATTCCAGCCGCTTGCTTGTCGAGATGTCCAGGAGTACACCGAGAAGCAGGTCTCCGCCCCCCGGGACACCGCGCCGAGCACTCGCTCGGTCGCGAACCCACGCCACGCGCCCGTCCCGCGCCTGCAGGCGGTACTCGCAATCCAGCTGACCACCGGTCTCCAGACTCTGCCGCCAGGCCTCCATTACCCGATCGTGATCAGCCGGGTGCACCAAACGCTGCCACAAACCAGGATCCTCGGTCCACTCGCGAGCGGCGTAACCCAATAGGGCCTCGACCTGGGGGCTGATGTAGAGCACTGGAAGTGCCGCGCTGAGGCCCCTACCGTATGTGATCCCCGGCAGCTGTTCCGCCAGGGTACGGTAGCGCGTTTCGCTCAGGCTGACCTGGGCATGTTGCTCCTGCAAAGCCTCGGCCATCCGGTCAAAGGCGCTGGCCAATTGCGCCATCTCGCGGCTTCGGTGAGCCCCGAGAGATCGGGCGTCATAGTTGCCGTCAGCCAGCTCTTCGGTGGTGTTGAGCAAGGCTTTCAAGTCGCCCAGAATCAAGCGGTTGATGCCTGCCCAGGCCCATCCGATGCCAAACACGGCAGCCAGGATAAATGCGCCCACGCCAAAATACAGAACGCGGTTAGCCTGTGCGTATGCCTGTGACCGGGGCAAGGTTACCAGCGCGTAGCCGGACGGTGTGTCAGCACCCAGCGGGCTGTAGGCCAGCAGCCTGGCCGTGCCATCGGCTCCGACCAACTCTGTCACGCCCTGGCCGCTGGGATCTAGGGTCAGGCTGCCGAGTGGGGTTTCGGCCAGAGGTCTCCCCTCCCAGGCCTGGCCGTCGGGCTGCCAGGCCAATACGATCCCGTCGGGATCCACGACGGCTGTGGCTCCTCCAGCGGAGACTTCCATGTCAGCCAGAAGCTGGCTCAACCAGCTCAGTTCCAAACTCGCGACGACCACAGCCAGCGCATTCTCCGCGTCATCGAGGATCGGTGCAGCCACGACGATCACGGGCTTGGCGGTGATCCGGCCCAGATGAAAGCCGCTCACGATCACGCTGTGGGTGCCCATGACCTCCTGGAACCAGTCACGATCGGCAAAGGACACGGGTTGTGGTGGCGGTGGGATTGCGCTGCATAGCAGGGCGCCGTCGCGATCGATGACTGCGATGGTTGCGTACCATGGGTAAAGTCGCTGCATGTCCGCCAACATCGCAGCGTTGGACGAAGAGCAGGTTTCGCGAAGCTCAGGAAGTCGGGAAAGGGTAGCCACCATCTGTCGCGCGTGGGAAACCAATATCTCGTGATCCACGGAGGCTGCCTGGCTCAGCCGTAAGGCGCGTTCGGCGACTGCTGCGACGGCGCGCTGGCGGGCGGCAACCGCCTGGTGAAGGATAAGGATCAAGGCCGGCACCAGCGCCAGGGTTACAACGAAGAGCATGCGGTCACGAAGGCTCGCATCGCGGCGATGCGTCATGCAACCAACCCTTTCGACGATACCCAGACCGAACAGGCACACATCCCGCTGTGGGCGGCTCACCCGAGTTAGCTACCACTATATCGCACCAAATGCGCGCCTGTCAAGTGAGTGTCGAAGGGGTCACCGACAGGTGCGTGGGCCAGGGCGATGGGTGCGGTGATGACGCTCTGGCGCCCTGGCGGCTAGAACCGGCTGCGCTGCCCAAGGAGCGAGCGCTGGGGCAGCACGGTGCCCTGAGGACGTCCTGGCCGTCGGTTTCAAAGGAGCAGGCGTATCCAGTAGCGGTGCCTGCTCGACGCCGACGCGCTCACCGTAGCTTGGCGATGTTGTGCAGGTGCAGGAGCTGATGGCCCTGCATGGCGTTGAGCATCGTTTCCAGGGTCGTCAACCCCAGTCCCCGGTGGCGTCCACGATTCTCCAAGACGCTGGGCTGGAAGCTGCGCACCCACTCGATCGTCTCGAGTCGGGCCCTACCCAGCTGCAGGAGCAGATCGTCTGGCGAGTGGCTCTGGAATTTCTCCTGCTCCTCCCAGTTGAACCCATGATAGTCAAAACCATCAGGCGAGCCCGATCCTCTACTAGCTACGTCCTGGGCCAGCAACAGGAGGGCGCATTCCGCTGACAGAAGATGGGCTATAACGTCCCGCACGGTCCAGGGCGTTGGACAGCGGTACACGATCGAAGCCCATCTGTCTGGTGGAAGCGCCCGCAACGTTGCCTCCACCTTTGCGCCCCCCTGGTCGAGGCGAGCCGCCAGGGCACCGACCCTATCCTCTCCGCTCATGGCGCTCCATCCTGATGAGATTTGTGGCCGGCGGCACCGGTGGAGGGCACGGAAGCACGCAACGGGACTGGGTGGAGCATTCCTACGGGCCCCCTGCGTCCTGGCGTGGCCAAAGTCAGGTCGCCTGAGCCAGGGGCAAACTGATGCGGAAGGCGCTTC
>DDYO01000013.1 GCA_002348045.1 Anaerolineales bacterium UBA2232 | reverse complement strand
GCTCAGGGAGGTCAACCGTTTCAACTCCGCCCGACGACCTTCTTCGGTGATCAGCTTGCGCTGGTTGTCCATCGAGGTGCGGATACCGTTGACGTCCCGCTTGGCCACCGCAACACGCTCCAAGGCCCGCTCGGTGTCCAGCCGGGACGGTGGCGCTACCTGAACTTGGTCGGCAGTGAATCGCGGTTGCAGACCGACAGACCCAGCACCGGGGGTACCCTGCAAATCCCACGAATCGGGCTTGTCGTACTCGGCCAGACGCTCTTTCAGGCCCGTACCAGCAGAGGTAATCTGCTGCGGGGTCATGCCGTACGTTTCTTGGATTTTGGCCGCCGTGGACGGTTGGATGCCTGCCTGCACGTTGGAGAACTCCGCAAACGCGGCGTCTTCCTGCGCCCACTGATCCATCAGGCGCTTTTGCTCAGCTTCTTTCCACGCGAACTCTTTGCGCTGGCGGGCTCGCTGCTCTTCACGATCCTTGTTGTCCAGCATCTGCTGGTAGGCCGTTTGGCCCATGCCAAATCCACGTGCAAATGCGCTCATAGTATCAACCCCACTTCTTCAAAGCCCAACTCGTGCCGACACCTGAAGCCGCACCAAGAATGGTGCTCAGCGGGTCGTTTTGAGCGGCGACGTTGGCGGCCTGTATGCCGAGGTTCGAATACCCGGTCAGTCCTTGGATGCCGGACGACATTCCAGAGTTGAAGGCCCCCAAAGCATTGTTGTTGGCCGACAGGTATGCGCCAGCCGAGTTGGTCATTCCGGACATGNNCCAGCCGAGTTGGTCATTCCGGACGCCGACTGGTTGCCGACACCCATAGCGCCCATACCCAGTTGAGCGTTAGTGGCGCCCAGGCCTGCAAGGCCCCGCATACCACCATACATCTGCATCTTGGTGGACAGGCCGATCTGGTCGGCCGCTTGGCGGGTCTTGTTCGCGGCGGTAGCCATCGCCTTGGCTTGCTCAATAGCCATCTGGGCTCCCAGAGCTTGGAACCGACCTGAGTTGGGGTTCACCCCCATGCGAGCCAAGCCGCGCTGCTGTTGGGCCTGTGCGTTGCTGAACTGGGCCTGCGTATCTGCCAGCGCCTGATTGACCAAGCCGTCTTTGTAGGCTTGACTGTCGAAGCGGTTTACGTCTTCTAACAGGCGGTTTTCAAACGGAACCCCGACTCCCCAGTAACGCTGGTCGTTGCGCCGCATCGAGTCGAGCTGGTAGTCCGACAGGGCCTGCGACCGCGCGGAGTTTCCGCGCTGGATGGCAAGCGCCTCCTCAGTGATGTTGCGCATCCACGGCCGCTCGTTATCGCGGTAGTCGTTGAAGATGTCTCGGTTGAGCGCGATCTGCTCTCGGGATGCCGTGCCGACATTGGGGTCCGGCCCTGGGATGTCAGGCCCACCTGAGAGCAACGAACTTCCGACAACGCCCACGCCGACCCCAATCGCAGCGACCGCAAATGACATGATTAGCTCTCCTTCAGCGCCAACACCTTGGCCTCATGCTCAAGGTAGGCTTGGTAGTCGTTGGTCACCAGCTCGTCCTCCAGCTTCTCGACGTCGGTCTCGAACGTGCCGTGGAAGTTGATGAAGATGGTGTCTTCGTGGGCAAACCCAGCACGTTTGGTGCCAGGCTCTGCAACAAAAATCGCGGGGGCTTTGATCCTCTGCACCCCAGACTCGGTGGCCACCGAGATGTCGCCTTTCAGGACGACGTTGATGTGACTGAACTTGTGGATTTTTCCGGTCAGCAGTGTGCCCTTGGGTATGAACATCTGGCGGGCGTACACACCGTGCGCAAACAGGTGCTCTAGGGGTAGTTCTCGCTGAGGAAACTGCAGTAGCTTGGATTCCAGGCTGTACAGCTTCGAGCGAACCTCCTGCCGGTCGGCCGAATACAGCACCGCGATGGTGTCGTCCACCTCCGCCGGCGGTGCAACCACAGGTTCAGTCGTTTCCATTACTCGGCGCCCAGAATGTCGTCCAGGTTCAGGTCATCGGTCGGCTCGGTCGCCTTGGCCTTGCGGGATTTCGGCTTGGTTTCCTTGACCTCGGCATCCTCAATGTCCTGGGCCAGCACTTTCTGACCTTCTTCGGTGATGCTGAAGTCGCCATTGCGGAAATGACCCAAAACCTTGTGCCTCCAGATCAGATCACCGCCCACCACTTGGGCGCCAACGGCGATCAGTTTGTCTGCGTTAGACATGTGTGTTCCTTTCAGTTTGACACAGTGCGTATTATGCGCTAACGCGTTAGCAGTGTCACCCGCCCGGAGGCGTCGGCCAGGCGATGTTGAACGGGTCCGGCTGCTCCGTGATGTCGCGCAGGGCTTGGCGGTAGGTGGCCCATGCTTCTTTGGTAGCCAGCGGCACGTCAGGGAGTTGGGTCCAGTCGGACTCTTGGAGCAGGCGGGTACGGCGGTTCCGTACTTCTTGCCACGCACTGTCTGCGTTGGGCACCCACTGCTTGACGGTGTAGTCGAACTTGTGGTGGAGCGACGGCCTGGGAGGCATATCCACCAGAACCCCATTGTCCACGTACTGGGTCTTGAAGTCCGCAACCCCTCGGCTGAGGTTCAACCCCGGTGTGCGCTGCAAGTCAACCATTTCTTCTGGACAATACCCAGTCGAATGGATGCGACCTGTGTCGTCGTACAGGTAGTAGTCAATCACCGCTTTACCCCTAGAACTGTTATGCCGCAAACGGCATCGCCGGTCTGCTGAGGTGTGTAGATACTAAAAGTATGTTGCCCAGGGCCAGCGTGGACGATCTTGGACATGGCCCCGAGGGTTCCGTCGCGGGGTATTTCCCGCTGTAGTTGGGAACCGTTCCAGGTCAAAATCCACTCAAACGCGTTGCGTGGCGAACCCTGTGTGAACGTGGCGATCACCATGAACTGCGTAGAGACGCTGACGCTCAGTTGCACCGAAGTCGAGTACGTGCCGCTACTGCCGGAAGGGATTGTGACTGCGTTGCCCTTGATCTGCAGAGTGTCAACCGCCGCATTGCCAATGTAGGCACTGCCGATGGCGGCGCTTTCCATGAAAGTGGAGATGTTGTTGGTGCCGATCTTGGAAAGCCGGCTGACAAAATCTCCGACCTGCATGGTCGAGCCGTCCGGAAACTTCACCTCTGAGCCGATACGGACATCGTTTTTGGTGGCTAGCGCCCCGGCGCCAAGTCCGTTAAGAGTCACCTGCCCACCACCCGCTCCGCTCAGGGTGCCGTTGGCTTTCAGTGTGATGTTGCTGTTGTAGATACCCGCCGGCTGGTTGCGGATAAACGACCAGTCGAGATTGGTCCCAGAACCGAGAATGACGTTGCCGTTGGCATCGCGGACCGTCAGGCCACGGGTGTCGATCTTCTGCGCAGCGACCGAGCCATCCACCAGCAAGTTGCCGTTGATGACCACGCCCGGTGTCAACCAGGACGACCCACCCCAATACTTTGTGGCGTTGGCCCTGACTGTGGCGTCTGTGGAGGTCACGGCCTGAGTAAACGTCACTGTGTCGCCGATGACCAGATGGCGGTTGTCGGTGGCCGACCCACTCCGGCCCAAGGCCGACCAGATCGCTTGCCGCGCAGCGGTATCGCTCCACGTCCCCGTCGTGACTGAAATGTTCAGGGAACCCCGCAGCCCGTCGGACAGCGGAGCCCGGTTACCACCCGCGTCGATGATCGTCGTGCCACGGATGTAGACGTTGTTGTTCAGGTAGATGCCGTTGGCGTCTACGCCGAAAGGTATGCCTCCGTCTTGCGGTCGGATGGTACCTGGGTTGTTTGTGAGCCCCCCGGAGTACGAAGGAAGGACGACAGCAAACTTGTCAGCGCTGACAATGAACGCCGAAGACGGGACGCCGTTGACCTCCTGGGCGGCCAGACCAAAGCCCGCCAGCGCACCGCCAGCCTGAATCTTTAAGGTGTACTGACCGCGCAATCCGTTCACAAAGCTGGCCTGGGTCGTCAGCTCTTGCTCCAGTCGAACGCGACCCGGTGAGCCGTCCTGGTAGTAGTTGCCCAGGCTGACCTCAAGCTGTGTGACCTGTACGGCCGTGGCTTGACTCTCGTTGACGTAGGCCGCCTGCACCTCGCGGATACCGGCGGCGTTACGCCCCAGGGCGGCCGTGATCTCCTGCACCGCCATAGCCAGTGAGCGGTTGGTGTCCTGAATCTTCAGCTCGGTGCGCTGGATGTCCGCGCCACGCTTGGCCGCCTCGTCGGCGATGCTCTTGAGCAGAACGCCACGAATTTCTGAGGCCAAATGGTCGAAGCGCGTCGGGTCGTCCAGGCGCTTCATCAAGTCGCGGTACAGGCTCGTGTTGCGGATGGACTCGATGAACCGGTCGATGGCCACGCTGGCGTACAAACCACCGCCAATCGGGATGCTGGTTGCACTGTTGGGGTCGGGCTGGGGGCCTTGGGTAATCTGCACCAGACCGCCGGTAGCGGCCTCCAGCTCGCGCAGTGTGACTGCTCGCTCGTAAGGGTTACCTCGACTGCCCTCTCGCACCTCCAGGCGCTCAGCGACCGCTGACATCCAGTTGCGCAACGACGGGTCTTGGGCATTGACCGGCGGCAGGGCCGGCAGCAGCGCTCTGCCGGTGTCTCGTTTGGCGTTACTCATACCGACTGCAACTCCTGGGTATTGCCGGCCAGGACGACGCGAGTGACGCGGGCGGCGGACTCAACCTCCACCTCGTGCTCCAGCCAGCGTCCGGCAGGTAGACGTTGTGGGTTAGGGTCGGTGAATACCGCTGTATGTCGCAGTGCACCGTCACCATACCAACGCACAGTGACCGGGGCTTCTGGCGTTTGATCGCCATACACCTTGACCCAGGCCACGGGCTCTTGCCGGGGCAGGACCATGCGCGGAGACTTCCACTTGGCGGTGCGCCGAGTTGCGGAGCCAAACACCGATTGGATGCTGGTCCCGTTGGCCACGTAGAGCGTGTCGGTCAGCGTGTCCGTGAAAGTTGCCGTGGCGGTCAGGTCCAGGCGACCCAGCTTGGCCGTGGCAAGGTCGAACGTCAGGCAGCCGCCACCGTTGCCGGTGTAGAACAGGTAGTAGATGTTCTCGTGCGATGCCGCCACCATCGTGGCCGGGTTGAGCTTCTGCCAGTCCTCGCGGGTGTACATGCCGCCCGAGACCACCTTGACCCCGCTGGGGTCCGCGACGCAGAGGCCGTCGGGTGAGGCGTACAGCACGCCGCCCTGCACCGAGACGATGGAGCGCCGGGATGAGCACGACTGCTTGGCGTCCAGCTTCTGGGCCGACATCGAGGCCGAGTCGGCGCCGCTGATGAAGTACGGGTTACCCGTGGTGCCCACGAACAGCGTCTGCCCAAACACCCCCAGGCCGACAATCGGGAACTCGGTCGTGATCTGGTATTCGATCGGCCATGCGTAGGGCACGTACGGCTCGCAGAACGCCACCGTATTGTCGAAGAACCCGGCCATGATCCCATTGGGCATGCCGGTGAGCCCACGGAGGAACGGATTGGTGCCGACCACGGGTTGCGGGTACAGCTCGTTTTGCAAGTCGGCCCGGTACGGCGGCGGCTCCCAGGTCAGCGTCGGACATACCTCACCCAGCTCCTCGGCTTTCTTGCTGTCCGTGTACGTGTTGGTGCTGGTCAGCAGCTCCTCGACGAACTGGAAAGACGACGTCGCACTGCCAGTGTTGCTGCGGTAAATGCGCCACTTCTGGATGTTGTTGCTGAACAGCGAGGAACCAAACCGCGTGGAGTTGGGGCGCGTGATCGTGACGGTATCGTTCTGATCCACTTCCAGGATGTCCGACGGCTCGGACGGAGCGGATTCCTCTCCCCAGTCGGTCACGAACGTGACGATGTAGAACCGGGTGTCGATGAGCCGAGTCACCGTCTCCCCAACGAATGCCGATACCCCACCTTCGGCTTGCAAAAAATCAGATACCTTGGTGGCGTCCGCCGTCAATGCTTCCCAGCGGGTGAGCGACTCCGTCTCAACTTCCCTGGTAATGGCCAAGGCGCGGCCCTGGATTTCAGACAGGCGGTTGTTCAGCGACGCCGAGTCGAACTGGAACTCTGCTTTGCGCAGCTCGTAGGTTGCCAAGTCGGCCTCGTACCTTGCCACCGCGGTGTCGTAGTTTCTGTGGGCGTTGCTGTACTCAACGTCTTTCTGCCCGTCAGACATCTTCCAGTTCCGCCCGTTGCCGTACATGCTGCCGGACGGCTGTTGCGTGATGTTCCTGGTTACGCCAGATGTGGTGTCGAGGTACGTGTAGGCGGTCTTTACTGGCTCGGCGGGAGCGGTCGTCACCACGGCCGTGGTGAGTAGCCGGTTGAACTCTTTGGTCAGCTCGTCCAGCTCGTCGCGCTTGTCTTTGGCAAACAGCGAGGGGTTAAGGTAGTCCTCGGCCTTCTTCAGAAACTCAGTGATTTGCTCATCGGTGAACAGCCGAGTGCCTGCTTTATCACCTGCCCCTTCAGGCAACTCCACGGCACTGAGCGCCGAGCGAATCGCGGCGGTGTTAAATCGTATGGTGAACGGCAGCGCCGTCACGGGCACCCAGACAAAACCATTAATTTCAGCGGAGTACAGCCGCACGAGGTCCAGGCCCAACTGATCGGCCCGAGCGGGCGTGATCTTGCCGTGCAAGTTCCAGTAGTCGGTGTTGTTGAACGCCGAGGCGTATTCAAGGCCATTGCGCGAGTACGGGCCGCCGTAAATCGTTTCACCAGCGTACCGAGAGGCAGGTTCAGCAATGATCCCGTTGTCTGAGAACGCCTTGCGGACTGCTTCCGCCCCCTCACCAAACAAGAAGTTATTGGCTTCTTCCGTGGTGAACTCGTCCACAGCGTTGATGGTGCAAGTGGGTTTCACGGGCCGGTAAACACCCAACTCGCGGTCGGCTCCAGTGTTGTCAATTGCCCTGGGGCGGGCCGAGCCGTCGTCGAACGTGAAATAGGTTCGCTCGGTCTTCTCGTCGTTGATCTGACCCTTGACGTAGCTACGCTCCTGGGTGGACGTGATCCAGCCAGAGGTCAGGTTGGTGTTGAAGGTGCCCGACGGGTCGCGGGAAAACCGGTACAGCGTGCGCGTGCCATTGGCGGTTGACGCGGACACGGCGTCTTGCGCCAGTGGACGAAACTCGGTCGTCGCCAAGTACAGGTTGCGATTTTCCTGGGCGGCGTTGGGCGGCAGAGCGCGAGGGGATACGGAGGGCAGCTCGCCACCGAAGTTTTCAATCTTGATCGCGGGCATCTAAGGCCTCCTTCAAGGCGTTGTACTGAGCCTTACATTCGCCGTAGGCAGACTGTAGTCGGGCAGCGGCGTGGGCATACCCTGTAAGAAGCTGCGCATCCAGTCTTGCCAAGCCAGCTCCGGTGCATCCGACGTTAGGGGTGGCGCCTTCGGGCACACCTGACTCACCTGCACGGGCCTCGGGGCGGTCGCGCAGCCGCTCAATATCAGCAGCGTACTCACGAGCCAGGCGGCGTGCTTCATCGGCTTTTTCCTTCCTCAATCTGGTGGCCAGCTCTTGCAGAGCCGACTCCCGTTGTCTGGCTTTCATCAGTTCCTCGGCCTGAGCCTGCGCGGTGGCCGCTTTCTCCGCGTCCCATTGCTGCTGCACTTCGCTCATACCCCGCTTCTTCCCAAGACCGTACAACTGCCACCCAGCACCTAAGATGCTGGCGACCGTGACAGCCGCAATCAGAAATCTCGTATTCCACACATCACTCCCCCATGCACTTCTTGACCCGCTCCTGAGAGCGCAGCCAGACGCCGTAACAGCCGTTGGAGCGCACAGAGCAATCCCGCCCCGCCACGAACTTCCAGCGCAGGTAGGCTTGGCAGGCTTCGGTGTACTTGTGCTCGTTGATGAGCCGCACTACTGAGCTGTTGCAGGTTGCCTGTGAGCCGTATTGGTAGGCGTGATCCACCAGTGTGTCGTACTCGTACTGCGTCAGCGGCGCGGTCACGCACTGCTTGAGCCTGGATTCGTCGCGGGCGATGTGATTGAAGCTGCGGGTCAGCGCCTGCGGTGCGGTGATCGTGTCGCCCATACGGACGGGCGTGCCGTCATCGCGAAAGGTGGAGCCAAAGCCAACGGTTGGGCGATCTCCCTTGACTGGGGTCACGGCCCGGTCGGTGAAGCCTTCGTGGCTGACAAGGCCGACAAACCCCGCCGCGCTCAGGGCCAATGCACTGATGGCGATGCGGGGGTGCTTCATACCGACAAGCCGATCAGTTTGAGGACGGCACCGGCAACTGCTAACCCGAGCAGACCGATGATGGCAAACACCCAGCCGCGCACGCGCTTGTTCTCGACTTCTGCCTTCTCCAGCTCATCAATCCGGGCTTCGATCTTTACGTGCGCATCGTGCGCTTCGGACTTCAACGCGGATACCGACTTTCCCAAGGCAGACACCACGCCTTGAACTTCGGAACGTACGCCGTCAATGCGCTCGTGGGCGCGGTCTGCCGACTTGGTGAGTCTGTCCATGATGAGCGCGGCCTGTACTTGACGTTCGTCGATGATGACCAACTTGTTGACAGCCACGTTCAGCTCCTTTAGAACCTGCAACATTTCGTTGCGGTCGTCTTCAAGGGCGGTCACTCGGTGGTCAATGACGGCGATGTGTTCTGGGGACATTTAAAACCTCTGAGCGGTACTCTTGTGGCAACTGTCGCCCCCACAGTTCGGACTCGAAAGACAACCGGCAATGGTCGCGCTCCAGCGGTAGGAATAGCGTGTCGATTATAGGTCTGAAGACCTTACCTTGCCACCTACCTGCTAACTCCAGCCGCCAAGCGGCCGCACTGATGGTCTCGTCTGGGTGGCCATGTCCTAACGTGATGACGGTCCACGCCAACTGATCCAGCGCGATCAGTATGTTGAGGACGCGACGCTTCAGGCTGGCCATGTCAGCTCAGGGAGCAGGGGTTCGATTTCGGCGTAGCCGGACGGCACAGGTCGAGTGCCAGCCTCCACCTCAGCCAGCAGTTGGTATAGTGTCGCCCAGGTGTTGTCTCTGGCATCGACGCAATACTGACCCTCGGTGCGGAACTTTGGCACCGACGACGTGGCGTATGTGCAAGCGCTTAGGATGCCGTCGTAGTTCCGGGTGCGGGCGAAATCATCGAGGCGAGCTTGGGTGGCTGCAACAATGGACTGCTGAAGCGCAGCAGCTTCAGCGGCCATTTCTTCCACGGTCTTGTCACGCACCAACCAACTTTGTTCCCAGCGGTTAGCCTCTGCGTTAAATGTCGGGATTCCTTCCGCCAACACCTGCTGCGCCGTTACGGCCGGTTGCGTCGTGAAGAACACCCGAAACGCACCAACCGGCTCCATGTCCGAGTCGCTGGGCGCACTTGGGATGCTGGCGTTTGGGTTGTCGAACTTGGCGTCCGTGGGGGTGTATGGGTAGCGCACCACCGCGCCGTCTTTGACCAGCGCAAACATTTAGGCCACCTGATCCTGAACGACTGCCAACATGATCTTGGCTTTCTTCTGCTCCAGTTTCTCAGAAGCCAGCAGCCCGCGAAGCTGATCGGCAAACCCAGACAACTCAGCGCGTTCGTCTGCCGGGAGTGCGGCAATCTTTTCCAATGCAATCGAGTAGTTGTCGATGTTGATTTGGTAGTGCATGACCTCCTGCTCACGCGCCTCCAGCGACATGGCGAGGATTTCTTCTCGGGTCTTGAACTCGGTTTTTTCAGACATGGTTTCTCCTGTTAAAGAATGCGATTGAACGCAACGC
>DDYO01000014.1 GCA_002348045.1 Anaerolineales bacterium UBA2232 | reverse complement strand
GGATCGTTAGTGACCATCGAGGACGTCGGTTCCCCAACCGCAATGATGATTCGTGGTACCATCTACGACTCTGCTGGGGAACCGATGCCCGGTGTAGTCGTGGGCTTGTCGGCGTTCGACTGGTCTGCCCCACCAGCCATCACCAACGAGGAAGGGGTCTTTGCCTTTGACGGACTGGGCAATCCCGTGGTCTACACACTCTCCTTGCCGGACTTGGCCTTCTCACCCCTTTCGGTCAGAGCGGAATGGAGCAAACTGCTCTGGGTTGAGTTTCACCCGCAACCCTAGCACCATAGATGGAGGACGATAACATGACAAAGGACAAGCCGACTCAGCCGGTGCAGATCAACGTCGAGCTTCCCGGAGACCTGGAAGCTGCCTACGCGAACTTTGCCCTGATTACCCACTCCCCGTCAGAGATCGTCCTCGATTTCGCGCGAATCCTGCCCAATGTTCCCAAAGCCAAGGTCTACGCGCGGGTGGTCATGACGCCCATGAATGCCAAGCTGCTGCACCGCGCCCTGGGCGAGAACCTAGTCAAGTACGAAGAGCAGTTCGGCGAGATCAAAACGCCCATCCAGGGATTCGACGGTGACCGCCCCATAGGTTTTCGCCATTAGGCCGCGCGCGATGGGCAGGTCAACGGGTGATCCTACATGCCCGTACTGTCGCGTGACAGGTTCGACTCATCCAGGGGCATGGAGGGCATCTTGCTAATCACTTTTTGGGGTGCGGCCAGGACAGTCACTGGCTCGATGCATCTGTTGGAAGTGAACGGTTCCAGGATACTGCTGGACTGCGGGCTGTATCAGGGGCGGCGCCAGGAGAGCCTGGAACGAAACCGCACGTTCCCGTTTGACGCTTCCAAGATTGATGCGGTTGTTCTGTCTCACGCTCACATTGACCATAGTGGCAATATTCCCAACCTGGTGAAGAGCGGCTTCAGGGGTCCCATCTATGCTACTGCAGCGACTCGAGATCTAGCGCGTGCCATGCTCCTGGACTCTGGGCAGATTCAGGAGAGCGACGTTTTTTACTTGAACAAGCGTCTCCGACGCAAGGGCCTGCCTCCCGCCGAAGCCCTATACACCAAGCAGGACGCACAGGCCAGTCTCAAATACATTGCCAGCCTTGGGTATCACGAGCCTTTCGACGTGGCTCCCGGCGTCACCGCTACCTTCTATGATGCTGGCCACATCCTGGGCTCTGCAATCACGGTGCTGGACATTCAGGAAGATGCCTTTCGCTACCGCCTTTGTTTTACCGGCGACCTGGGCCGCAACAGACTGGCCATCATCCGCGATCCCGAGATCGTGCCCGACGTAACCCACCTCATTATGGAGAGCACCTACGGAGACCGCCGTCATACGAGCACAGCCGATTCCCAGTCTCAGTTATGTGAGATCGTTCGCCAGACGATAAGGAAGAGAGGGAGGGTGATCATACCGGCTTTTGCGGTTGGTCGCACCCAGGAGGTAGTGTACGAGCTTCACCATTTGATCGAGAGCGGCTCTTTGCCGCAAATCCCGGTGTTCGTGGACAGCCCTCTGGCTATCAACGTCACCAAGATCTTTCGCATACACCCGGAATGCTACGATTCCGAGTTGCGCGCTCTCCTCCGCAAGGACCAAGACCCATTTGGCTTTTACCGTCTGCAATATACCAGGACGGTTGAGGAGTCCAAGGCACTAAACGACCTGCAGGAGCCAGCAATCATCATCAGCGCCTCTGGTATGTGTGAGGCTGGGCGCATCCTGCATCACCTGAAGAANNCGGTGCTCTTCGTGGGCTTCCAGGCGCCGGAGACCCTCGGACGGAAGCTGGTAGACGGCTGGAAAACGGTCCCCATCTTTGGCGAGCAGCACTCGGTCCGAGCCCGCGTGGAATTCATTGACGGCTATAGCGCCCATGCCGACAAAGATGAGCTGGGCAGATATGTCGAGCAAATTGATGCCCAAGGCCACCTCCAGCAAGCTTTTGCTGTGCACGGGGATGAGCCTGCTTGCGAAGCACTGGCCAAGGATATGCGAGACCTCCGAGTTCCGAATGTGGTGGTCCCTGAGCGCGGACAAGAGATCGCGATTACACCGGGAATGCTGCCGTGACTCACGTGCGTCGTCCCCACTCATCCCATAAAGCCACGCCCACATGGCGCGTTGACCTGCACGTCCATACCTGCTACTCCGACGATTGCCGCACCCCCCTATCGGAGGTCATCACGGCAGCAACGCGCGCGAATCTCGGCGCCATCGCCATCACCGATCACGATGCCATCGCCGGAGCGCTCGCTCTCAAGGAACGCGCCCCCTTCACCGTAATCGTCGGCGAGGAGATCACCACCAGCTGTGGCGACCTGATCGGCCTCTTCTTGCAGCAGTGGATACCTCCCGGGCTGTCGCCGGCGGAGACGGCACTGTTGATCCGCGAGCAGGGCGGCCTGGTCTACGCACCCCATCCTTTCGACCGCCTGCGCCAGTCGGCACTCGGCGAGGCCGGGCTTGCGCCCATCATGGACCAGTTGGATGTTATTGAGGTTCTGAACGGCAGGGTGATCTGGTCGCCTGACAACGACCGGGCCCTCCATAGTGCCCAAGACGGAGGCATCGCTGCCGGCGCGGGGAGT
>DDYO01000278.1 GCA_002348045.1 Anaerolineales bacterium UBA2232 | reverse complement strand
CCTTGGAACAGCTGCGGGCGGGGCTCCTTGGTATCCAAGACACGATCCACACACCTAAAGAACTTGCCGACGCCCACAAAGAGGTGGTAAAGGCCGGGTTTGATGCCGCGACTGCGCTGGGAGGCCTAGCTGAGATGTCTCGGATGGCCACTGTGGCCGAGGAAGACCTGGCTGCGGTTTCCACCGTCGTAGTTTCCCAGTTCCGCACCTGGAATGCCGCCACCGTCGGTGCCGAGCGCGGCGTAACGAGCCTCTCCCAGGTCATGAACGCCATGACCTTCGCAGCCAATGAGTCGGCGCTGGGCGTAAAAGACCTCATGACGATGGTGAAGCACACGGCTCCCATCGCCACCCTCACTGGCGCATCCTTCTACGAAATGCTTGGTGCTCTTGGGTACCTTACCAATGCGGGCGTCAGGGGTTCAACCGCGGCGACGTCTTTAACTACAGCCATGCTGAAGTTGCAGAGCCAGACCGGCGCTGCGACCAAAATGCTCTTGAACCTCGGGGTTGAGTTCGACACCTTCGACCGGAAAACCGGCAAGATGAAGAGCATGGAGGAGGTTTTTAAGATCCTTGGGAACGCCAAGGCCAAGTTGGACGCCAAGGAGTGGGCGCAGTTGATGCACGCCCTTTTTAGCCAGCGGGGCGAGAAGGTGGCACCGCTTCTTGCTGAGGGCTTCAGCAAGATGGCGGACGATATCCACAACGGCTCCAACGACCTGAATAAACTGATCGAGGGCACCAAGCAGGCGGCACTGGAAGGCACCTACCTTGGAAAGATCTACGGCGACTTGTCGGAGACAGCGAAGGTTCAGGCCCTAGAGCTGAACGCCGAGATCCAGCAGGCTCTCACAGAGGCTTTTAACTCGGAAGCCACCACCGACCTGCTGAAGTCTCTCCGGGAATTGGTGAACAGTGGAGCACTGAACGATCTGATCGGGGCGCTGGGTACAACCGTGCGCTTAGCTATAGAGCTAAGAGGGGTTGCGGCTGAGCTGTTTCAGTTGTGGGCTGCGTCCAAGATCGCCTCCCTCGTTTGGGGCCTGGTAACGGCGCTGGAAGCCGCCACAGTGGCCCAGATGTCGCTGAACGGGGTAATGGCGGCCAACCCAATAGGCATAATTACGCTGGCGCTTTACGGCACGTATAAGCTGGGGGACGCTATTTGGGACCACGTTAATGGTCTCCGAGAGGCAGACAGCAAAACCCGCGACTTGCTGAAGAACACACATTCGCTTGGAGCGGCCCTCCCTACAGTGAGGAGCGCTGGGGGTAAAATGCCTGGTCAGGGCAGCAGACTGCAGCCTGGCGATTCCACCGATGCTCTCGACAAAAAAGCCTTCGACTCCTTCGTCGATTACGCTGGAGCCGCGGCCAAGCGGCGGGAAGCCTCGTTGTCACAAAGCAACGCCGCCGAGCTCAAACTGTACCAAAGTGTGCTCTCGGCAAAGCTCATGTCCGCAGAGGCCTTCCATAAGGAAGAGGCCCGTTTGGACGAGGAGAACTTTCGCGCAAAGATGGAGGTTGCCCAAGCTGAGGTTGCCGCCAAGAAGCAGGCCCTCGGTGTGGCCGGGGAAGAGCTGCGCAGGACCAGTGAGCTCGATACTTCTGCCAATCGGGATCAGGCAGTCGCCAGTGCTACTAAGGCAGCCGGGCAGGCGCAGATTGCCGTCCTGGACGCTGAGGCTAAGGTCGATCTTTTGAGGGCGGCTCAGGAGCAGAAGCGCGAGCAGCGAGAGAACGAGGCGGGGTTTCGGCGGCTGGCAACCACCCGCTACGAGGCAAAGCGGAGCGTGGAGGTTGGCAAGGAAGCGTCAGCAATCAGGCTCGCGGAAACTTCTGCAGCGCTGCAGGCTGAGCAGGCGCTTTGGGATCAGCAGCGGGCTGAGTTCAGAATTTCCGAAACTGAGCACTGGGATATTACCCGGGAGCTGAAGCGGAAGGCTCTGCAGGCTGGATTGGCAGACCTGGAAGTTCAGTTGGACGCTGAGAGGGAGCTGCTTGCGACAGCCGAGAAGCTCCAGGGGGAGGAGCTTGCCCGCCAGCAGGAAATAGACGCCCACACGTCCAAGATCGCGTCGCTCACCTCAGGGTATCAGTTGCTGGTCAAAGAGTTGGAGCAGCACAATCTCCTGACCCGACAAGCCCGGGTTGATACGAAGGACTGGGCGCGGGGAGCTGAGCAGGCATTGCGTTCCTACGCCGACTCTGCGAGCAACGTCTTTAAGTCCACAGAGAGTTTGATGACCAACTCCTTACGGAATATGGAGGACGCGCTGGTAGAGTTTGTCAAGACCGGCAAGATCAGTTTCTCCGACATGATCGACTCCATGATCTCGGACCTGATCAGGCTGACTATCCAGCAGAGCATTACTGGGCCACTGGCAGGCGCGGCCGCAGGGATTATTGGTAGCATGTTCAACAGCGGCGGGGCCTCGGGCGCGGCCGCGTCCTCCGCCTCATCGTTCAGCTACGATTCGGCGTATTTTGGGAAGATTGCACACACGGGAGGTGTCGTCGGGGATCCGGGGTTTGGGAACGGCAGCTTCATGGCTCCAGCCTCCCTATTCTTCAACGCCCCAAGATTTCATAATGGGCTTGCATCTGATGAGTTTCCGGCTATACTGCAGCGAGGTGAAACGGTCGTGCCGAAGGGCGGCGGGGCTGTGGCCGCTGGCGGGGGCGTGGTAGTAAATTTGATTGAGTCCCCAGGGAACGGGGGCAAGGTTGACTCCAGGCAAGACAGTGGCGGCGGTCAGATTATTGATATCTTTGTTGAACAGATCGAGGGAAAGATGGCAGGAAGAGTCGCGCAGGGTAAAGGTCTCGCTCCAGCTTTGGAAAGCCGCTACGCACTTAACCCTGCCTTCGGGATGGTCCGCTAATGGCTACCTGGCCCACTTCACTCCCTCTTCCGCAGACTCCTGGCTATGCCTTGGAGCCCCAGCAAGCGTTCCTCCGCACGCAGATGGATGCTGGTCCCGCCCGACAGCGCAGGAGATTTTCTACCACACCTACCCGGGTCCCTGTGTCCTTCAAGATGTCGCTAACTCAGTTCGAGACGTTCGAGGCTTGGTACAAGTTTGAGATCAACGACGGTGCAGGCTGGTTTACGATTACGTTGGCCAACGGCAAGGGACTGACTTCCTGTGAGGCCAGGTTTCCCGAAATGTACAAGGCCTCTCCTGAAGGTTCCACGTTTCGCTGGATTGTTGACGGGGTGCTTGAAGTTCGTTCAATGCCGACCCTCACGGAAGCAGAACTTGCTGCGAGGCTCGCCTGATGCCTGACACCGCACTTAAACAAGCCATCAAAGAGGCTTATGCTGTTGCCCCTTCTCAGTCTCTGGCTCTGAATACTCTGGAGCTGCGGCACTCGGCGTTCACTACCCCTATCCGAGTAGTCTTGGACCACGCAGACCTCCTTGCTACCCTGGAGACCACTGCCCCCGAAAACCCTGGGGAAGAGGTCACGTTCGTTGCGATGAACTTTCGTTTCACCCAGCCCGAGGTTTCCGACGCTTCTGGCCCAGAGGTCACGATAGAGATCGACAACGTGACGGCGGAGATTGAGGAGAACCTCGCGGCCGCGATCGCCTCCCCGGGGGCGATAGAGGTGACCTATCGGGTGTTCCTGATGTCGGATCTCAGCGGCCCGCAGAACGATCCACCCTTGCACATGGAGATGAAAACTTGTCGGGCCTCAGATTTTCAGGTTGAGGGAAGGGCGTCGTTTGGCAACTTTGCCAACCGCAGATTTCCCAGGGAAATTTACACTATTCAGCGCTTTCCGGCTCTGGGGAGGTAAGCGTGGGAGAACTACACTGGGCAACAAAATACATTGGCCGACCCTGGGTAAAGGATGGCGACGGCCCGGACGAGTTCAACTGCGGGGGCTTAGTTCGTTACCTTTACCGGGAGCGGCTTGGGATTGAAGTGCCAACCGTAGACGTGGATGCGCTCAGCCTGCTGTCCGTAGCCAAGCTCCTGAAAGACAAGGACGGCGGCTTGCACAAAGACTGGGTAAAAGTCGAAGCGCCGAAAGACATGGACGCGGTAGAGTTGAGCCACGCGAAGGACCCCCACCATGTCGGGCTCTGGTTGGATGTTGACGGCGGTGGGGTTCTGCACTGCGTGCAGGGCATCGGGGTGATGTTTTCTAACCCGACCAACTTACACATGTCCGGGTGGAAGATCAAAGGCTACTGGAGGCACAAATGCAGGCAGTAGTCGTTGTAGCAAAAAACCCTTACCATCCGACCGTCGATCGGGACGTCAAACCCCTTCGGCGAAGGATCCGGATTGCTAAGCTCGCCCCCAAGACGGACCAGCCCTTCATCTGTGTTTACAACGGGGCGCCGCTGCTCCGTGATCAATGGGATAGCACGTTCACTGCCGATAAGGATATCGTAGTTTTCGCCTATATCCCGCTGGGCGGAGAGGGGGGCTCTAGCCCCCTGCGAATCGTAATGACCATCGCGATTATAGTGGCCGCGGCATACACTGGCGGGGNNGGCGGGGCAGCCGCGGCTGCGTATGGTGGGTACGGAACCATGGCCGGGGCCGTTGCTGGCGGGCTGGCCTCCGCCGCTGTGACAATCGGCGGCACAATGCTGATGAACGCAGTGGCCCCTCCCAACTTGCCAGGTTCAGACCCCAACCGCCTGGCAGACATGGCGGCGGCTTCTCCAACCTACTCCCTTTCCGCACAAGGTAATTCAGCCCGACTTGGCCAGCCTATCCCGGTGCAGTATGGGCGACACAAAGCTTGGCCCGATTTCGCCGCCTCTCCTTACGCGGAGTACGCAGGAGGTGAGCAGGACCTCTACCAGCTTTTGCTGCTTGGACAGGGAGACTACGACATCGAGGAGATGGGGATCGAAGACACCCCCTTTGCCACGCTGGGCGTAGGGGGGGTGCTCGCCCCCACCACGAGTTTCGAGGGGATCACCTGGGAGATCGTTCGCCCGGGGGAGTCGGTTACGTTGTTCCCAGCCTCTGTGACCAATGCAATTGAGGTCAGTGGCCAAGAGCTGCTCGAAAGCGTCATCATGGGGCCGTTCACGGTCAATGCCGCGGGAACGACGCTCAATAAGCTTGGCTTTGACCTCGTCTGCCCTAAAGGGCTGTTCTATGCCAACGATGCCGGCGGCATGGATGTCAGATCCGTGTCTGTTCTGTTTGAGGCCCGGGCTATAGATGACCTGGGCCTTCCAGTCGGTGCCTGGGTTGCGCTGGCTACCGAGACAATCACCGAAGCAACCAATACGCCGCAGCGCCGGAGCTACACATACGATGTGGCTGACGGGCGGTACGAAGCCAGGGCGACAAGAACCACGACCAAAGATTATTCATCTCGGGCGGGCCACGACGTCAACTGGGCAGGGCTCCGCGGGTATCATCCCGGGGAGCAGCAGTTTGGGCAAACAACGTGCATCGCACTCAAGATGCGGGCGTCAAACAACCTGAGCATGCAGGCCAGTCGCCGCATTTATGTAACTGCTACCAGGAAGCTCAAATCATGGCACCCAGACACCGGGTGGTCCTCAACCGAGACTGCCACCAGGGCGATCGCGTGGGCTTTCGCTGACGCCTGTAAGGCCGTTGGCTACGGAATGGAGCTCGCGGATAGCCGAATCAACCTCAGCCAGCTCTACGCGCTGAACACTGTCTGGGAGGCACGTGGCGACCACTTTGATGGAAGATTTGATTCACTCTTCGGGTGGTGGGAAGCGCTACAGCAGATTGCCCGCGCAGGCCGGGCCAAGGCCTTTCAACAAGGCGGGGTCATCCACTGTGTTCGGGACCAGGCAGCCACGCTGCCGGTGGCGTTATTCTGTCACCGCAACATCCTCCCTGGGTCAATGACCGTTGACTACATCATGCCCGACAGCGACACCGCAGACGGCGTAACCATGGAGTATTTCGACGAAACCGTTTGGAGAGACGTGACAGTCGTGGTGCCCCCTGAGGCCGCCCAGCCTGGAGATGACAGGTTGATGGGGGTTACGAACCGAGACCACGCCACCAGGGAGGCCTGGTACCAGCATGCCTGTAACACGAAGCGCCGGAAGCTGATCACCCTGCAGACAGAGCTGGAAGGATACATCCCGACATTTCTTGATCCTATCGCGATCTCCCATGAGAGGGTGCGCTGGGGGCAGTCTGGAGACGTTATTTCGTGGGTTGAGGGAACGAAAACCCTTATCACGGCGGAGCCTTTGACTTGGACTGCCGGCGCAACCCACTATATTTCCCTCCGCCGGAGGGATTGCTCGGTCACTTCAGCCTTTATCGCCACAAAGGGGGCTACAGACAGCACAATTATCCTGAGTGCCCTACCTGACTTCACCCCTTACACCGGCAGCGAGGAGGAGCGGACTACCTACACCTTCGGCCCCGGCAACGGGTCAGAGCTCTATCAGCTTGCCAGGGTACTGGCGATCCGCCCCAGAGGTGAGGTGACGGTAGAAGTGTACGCCGTGGCGGAGGATGCCGATGTCCACACAGCGGACGGCGGCGCGGTCCCGCCAATGCCTGATATCTCTACGCTGCCAAGTGTTTACACCCGCCCAGAGGTCACAGGGCTTACCGGGGTGATCACGGGTGACAGCGACCAAGCTAGGGTTTCGCTTTCTTGGCAGGCCGCCCCCGGGGGCGAGAACTACTATGTCGAGATCAGCTACGATGGCGGGAGTTCCTGGACCAGGGTAAAAGACACCACTGCCACCAATTACTCGATGCTGGTTGACCCGCGGCACCCCTTTTACATGCGGGTTGCTGCGGTCGGCCTCACAGTTGGCCCCTGGGCAGTGTGGTCCAGCGAGGCGGAGGGTACAATTGTTCCTCCTAACGTGATCCCCCGCGTGTCGGGACTTGAGCTGTTCGGCCAGGGCAACGGCACGGAGTTCACCGGGAAGCACGCAAAATTCACCTGGCGCGAAACGTCCTTGACCCGTTCCTACGATTTCGACGCAGAGCCGAACGGGGCGGACTCCGGGGCCAGGGACCTCTATTTCATGGATTTTGAGATCCGGGTGCTCGATGGGGCTACCTTACTCCGTACCGAGCACACCTTGGATAATTTCTACACTTACACCTACGAGCAGAACTCCGAGGATTACGCTGAAGAGCACGGAGGTGCCAGCGGGGCTTATAGAACCTTCACCTTCGAGGTTTATCAACGCGGTCGCAGTGGGCAAATCTCCGCGGTCCCCGCCAAGCTCACCGTGTCCAATCCGGCCCCCGCAGTCGTCTCGGGGGTTAGTGTCCGCACCTCTTTCAAGACTATTTTCGCCTCCTACGTTCCTCCAACTGACCTTGATTGGCGCGGGGTGCGGGTCTGGGTTGGCGCGGACCCAGGATTCACCAAGGATGCCGCCACGCTTGTCTACGCCGGCCCGGACACCACCATCGTTATTGACGCCCTGACAGACGGCTCGCAGCTTGTTTCTGGGTCCACATATTATGTTGCCATCCAAACGTATGATGCCTTCGATTACTCTGGGACCCAGTCGGTTGAGTTTGTCGCCAACCTCGAACAGATAATGACCAATGAGGTATCCGACTCAGCGATCACGACCGTTAAATTAGCGGATGCAGCGGTCAATGCGGACAAATTATCTGATCTTTCCGTTGAGGCTGGGAAGCTAGCGGACTCAGCAGTTACCGCGCAGAAGATAGCCAATCTCGCTGTTGGGACCGCTGCCATAGCTAATGCCGCGATCACGAATGCCAAGATTGGGTTGCTGGCTGTAGATTCAGCACAGATAAATGATTTGGCCGTGAACACGGCGAAGATCGGGGCACTGGCAGTTACTGATGCAAAAATAAGCGATTTGGCCGTGGATAAACTTTCCAGCGGCTCGATCACCGGCAAAGATATACAGGTAGGTAGCGGCGGGCAGCTCCGAAGCGGGCAAACTGCGTGGAACACCGGAAGCGGGTGGTGGCTCGGGCGCACAAGCGATGGCAAGGCACAGATGTCTGTTGGGTCCCCCACGGGAAACGGGTGGGACTGGGACGAAACTACTGGGACGATGAACTACCGGGGCGTGTTCACCCTGACGACCGGGTCTACCATCGGCGGAGTCTCAGCAGCGAGTATTGCGGGGTGGGCGTATGGCAGCGATACCACCAAGATTGATGGGGGAGATATTT
>DDYO01000218.1 GCA_002348045.1 Anaerolineales bacterium UBA2232 | reverse complement strand
ACACGACATAATCCGAGAACCGGCTCACGTCCTCGAACCATTTGGGCATCTCTGAGTCCTGCCCGAAGAGCTTTTGCCACAGGCCCGTACCACCCTCAGCCCCAGGCGTCCACCGTTCCTTTTCCTCTTTCGGCCCCACGTCCCACCATGGATTCTCTACTTCCTTCGCTTGTGGTGGAAGAGGGATCGCGCCCGCTCGGTTGACCGGCGTCGTGGTCCTGCTCGTGGTCGTCGTCCCCGTTTTCCAGGGAATCGCTGCCCAGGGTTCGGGCGCTTGGCGTACAGGCGTGCTGCCCGTGGTGGACACAGGCGCCTTGGTTACGGGCGCTGCTTTGGTAGGTTGGGCCGGCGTCGGGGTAGGGGCGCTTGCCTGAGCCTGCTGCCTTGCCTGCTCAAGAATGGCGTTCCACTTCTCGACGCTTGCCTGAAACCTTGGGTCCATCGTCTATCCCAACTGCCAATAGGTCTGAGGTGGCACAAACAATGGCGCTCGTGCCGGCCGCTGCAACTGGTATCCGTCCGGGCTGACCATCACCGGGAATGCTCCATAGCTGGGGTCACCTGCCACCCGCTCTGCCTCTTCTGCACTGATATACCCCGGCGCAGGAGCTACCCCGTTCACCGGTCCCGTCACCCCCGGCGTCACCGTGCCCCCACCCGGCATACTGGTCGGGCTGGCATAGTATTGCTCTGGCGTCATGCCCTTCTCTTTCACGAACTGGTCATACCGGCTGCCTGTCAACTTGCCCGAGGCCCACAGCTGGTCCCAGCCTGCGCCACCCGAGGCTGCCTTGTACCGTTTGATTTTGTTCCGCTCCTCTTTGGTGGTCGCCTGTGCTAGCATCCGGCGATACTCGTTGTCGCTGGCGCCCTTCACGTCCCGCCACAATTCGCGCCCACCATAGTTGCCACCACCCCGGCTCTGGAAGTACCATGCCTTCCAGTCATCCTCACTCGGTGGCCGCCCATACATCTGCTGGAATCCCTTGCTCCAGTCCAGGTCGGCCAACGCTTCTGACAGTCCTTCCCGCCGGTATCCGCTGGTCCGGTAAAAGTCCTCCGGTGTCTGGCCTCCATGCTGCTCCATGAACCGCTGGTACCAGTTCGATAGCCCGGCCTGCTGTACCTCTGCTGGCACGTTGGCATACCCCGNNCCCGGTGTAGGTGAGGGAGTCGTGGGCGCCGGTTGTCCCCGCCATGGAGTGGAGCCGGCTTGCATGGGGTTGTCGCCAGGTACCCAGGGGAGGGCACGGGGTTCATACTGCCACTGTGACCCGGCAACCGGCGACTGCCCATAAGGCGCTGTAGTCCCCCATCGGCTGCCACCTCGATAGCCAGGCGGAGGCTGAGCCCCCACCCAACCGCTGCCCAACAGGTTCCCGGTATTCTGCCAGGTTGTCGCACCCCACCCGCCACCACTCGGAGGCGCAGGCGTTACCATCCCCTGCCCGCTGCCCAACAGGTTCTGCGTGTTTCGCCAAGTCGGCCCGCCATACACAGAATTTGCCATGCTACATCACTCCCTGTATCATCTCAGGCGGTAGCTCATCTACCACCGGTTCGTCCATCATCGGCGGAGGCCCGCCCCCCATCATGCCCGTCATCGGCTCTTCAGGCGCAGGCATCCCCGCGCCCTGTCCCATGAACTCCGAGAGCTGGCCCATAATGTCGCCGTCCGCGCTACCCACCGGCACCCGGCTAACCAACAACTCCTCGACCGTCGTGCCCAGCTGCTTCTTGACCTCTCGCGCTAGTTCCTCTTTCCGTCTCGATACAGCCAGCGCTTCTTTGATAGCCGCCAACTCCTGATTGGATACCTCAATGCGTTCCCGGTCGATGCGCGTCCGCTCGTCCACGTCCCGGCCCACGTTCAGGTATTTCTCCCGAATGGTCTCATCACTCAGGAGAGGGAGCCCGTTGGCGTTGGGGCTGCGAGCCGCTTGCGCCATGGCCAGGTTGGCCTGTTCGTCCGCCGGCAACAGGTCAGCAAGACTCACCTCGACCTGGTACACTCCGCCGAGATTCTTGGCGTCAAACGTCCGGTCTTTGCGCACCTTCCGCGACTGGTCCGTTTTGTTGCCGGCTTGGGCATATCCGTAAAATGGAATCTTCCCGCCTGCCAAATCCGACACCCACTGTTCCGAGGCCATCAGCACATTCGACAATAGCGTCTCTAGCAACCGCTCGACACAGGCGATCATCGGCTGCAATCGCATTCGCCCCGACTGGTTCAGGATGGTCAGACTGTACCCGCTCATCACCCGCCCAGGGTCTGCGCCAAACACCGTGCCTGGAAACGTGCCCCGCTCCCAATGCGTTTCGAGTTTTCCCCAGCTCGAATCCAGGTCCAGCGCCTTGCGCCCTGCCTGTATCGGTTCCAGCCTGTCAGTCGCATCCAGCCGGTTCACGGCCCCCGGTCTCAGGTCGATACGGCCCTCGTCTCTCTCTGAGTAGTAGGCCCAGGCTGACCCGATGTAATTCGAGACAAACGTGCTTTCCATGGATGCAAGCGTGTTCATCCGGTCCACGACCGCCGTCATGCCCTGCAAGAAGCTGCGCCCCCGCTTCTCTGGCTCAATCTTCCCCGTCTGCCGGGCGAACTCGTATGCATACGGAATCCCACCGCACAGGTGCTCGCCGCTCTGCACCAATTCACCCGCTGCCCAGTGGTAAAAGTGTGTGCCGTCCCAATACTCGGTCCACTCGATCTCTTCGTCCCGTTTCTTCTTGGCTAGCACATCCTCGCCATACGTCCGGCGCACATCCCCGACCGTCCGCGTAAACTGCTCAACCACGTAGCTCAGGCCATCCAAGCCAAACTCAGGGTAGACATAACGCGGGTCTCTCATCTGGATCAGCAACGGAATCTTGTCGCCAACCGTGAGCCTGCCACCGTCTTTCTTCAGCCAGTCGTTGACGCGCATCACCCGACCGGCCAGGCAGCCCCGCATCGCCACCAGCCACGCAGCACGAGAGAGAAAGTCCTGTCGCTGTGCCCTCTGGCTCTGGCTGAACACCACCTTGAGATACTCTTCGGCATCGTCCGCAAGCTGTTGGTCTGTCACCTTCTCGCCACCCGCCGGCACGGAGATAGACCACTCAGCCGATGCGAACAGGTCTTGTACCAGGTCCACCACGTTGGTGATGTACGGCAGGCGCACAATGTCAACGGCCTCGTCGTCTGCGTCCTGCGTCGGGTCTTGGTCGCCGTCGAGGAAGTAGTAATCTTCGAGCGCGTCATAGTCCTGGTCGCGCTCTGCGTATCCGTCGATGGTCTCTGTTGCCAGATCGAATAGCTGTTTCTCGTCAGCCATGTTACACTCGTCTCTTCTTCTGATTCTTGGCCCGCGCCCAGTAGTCGATGCGCTCGGGT
>DDYO01000314.1 GCA_002348045.1 Anaerolineales bacterium UBA2232 | reverse complement strand
CGGCCCCACCAGGCTCATGTCCCCCCTGAGCACGTTGAAAAGCTGCGGAAGCTCGTCCAGGCTGGTTCGACGCAGGACTCCACCGAGCCTCGTAACCCGCGGGTCCTCTTTGATCTTGAACAGAGGACCACTGGCTTCATTCAGACGAGTTAGCGCGGACTTTTCTTCCTCAGCCGTGGCCCGCATGGAACGGAACTTGAGCACGGCAAACGGCCGTCCGTCACGGCCGATGCGCGTTTGCCGAAAAATCACGGGGCCAGGAGAGTCCACCTTGACCAAAATGGCTATCACGAGCAGGAGGGGAGACAGGAAAACGAGGCCCAGCCCAGCCACCGCCACGTCCAGCAAGCGCTTAACCGCCAGGTTCCAGCCGCTGATGGAAACCGTCTTGATGCCGATGAGGGGCACGCCGATGCGGTCGTCGATGTCGACGTCGCTCAGGCTCATCTGAAACAGGTCAGGCACAATCTTGACCACCACCTTGGCCCGCTCGCAAAGGGCCATGATGCTGAGGATCTTGCGGTGATACAACCAGGGCAAGGTGATGATGACCATATCCGGGCAGCTCGTCGCAACCACTTGGGAAATCTGATCGGTTCCTCCAAGGCCCTTGAAGCGCCCCAGGTCTTTGCTGCCGCGTTCCGGCCGATCGTCCACGAATCCGACGACCTGATAACCCAGGTCGGGCTGAGCCACGATGTTTCGCATGATGGTGCGGCCCATCTCGCCAGCCCCGACGATGAGGACGCGTTGCACGCCCTTTCCCCGCTTGCGCAGGGCACCCAGAAGCCAGTTCTCTGCCCCGCGCGCCAGCGAAAGCACCAGGACAATCAGGATACCGGCGTAAGCAAAGATCAGCCGGGAGTAGAGCACCTGTCGGTACAGGAGGGAAAGTACGTACAGAGCCGCGACGCTGGTGACGGTCCCGCGAAAGATGATGTAGGCCTGATTGAACCATGAATGGTGATGGTTGGCATTGTACGCCCCCTCCGCCCAGTACATCAGCAGGAGGATGAGCGTTAGAGCCAAAGAGGCCGGAAAATAGACGGCATACGGGACAAAGAAGGCCTCATCCACGGGCCGAAACCACTGCAATTGATAGCGGATCACATAGGCCAGGAAGAAGGAGATATTGATCAAGACGGCATCCACGCAAACCCGGGCCACGATTGTCCAACGCAGCTTGCGCAGATCCACCTAGCCGCCTCCCGAGCAGACCCGCTCGTACACCTGCGCCGTCTCCTTAGCTGCCCGAGTCCACGAGAACTCGAGGGCGCGGACCGGACCCCGTGCGCTCAATTCAGATCGCAGATTATGGTCAAAACAGAGCTGGATCATCGCTTCCGCCCACGCGCTCTTGTCATCTGGTTCCAACAGCAGGCCTGCATCGCCCACAACTTCCGGCAGTGACGATGCACGAGAGACTGCCACTGGCGTGCCGCAAGCCATTGCCTCCAAGGGCGGCAGGCCAAAGCCCTCGTAGAGAGAAGGATAGACAAACGCATCTGCCGCATTGTACCACAGTGGCAGCTCTGGCTCTGGAACAAACCCGGGAAAGAGCACCTCTCCCCTTAGACCCAGTTCCTCAACCTCGGCCAAGATGGGCTGATACAGCCAGCCACGTCCGCCCGCGAGAACAAGCTTGTGGCTACCTCCAGTGCGCCGTCTGAACTCCGCATACGCCCGGAGCAGCATGACCAGGTTCTTGCGCGGCTCGAGGGTGCCCACGAACAGGATGAACTTGTCTGCGAGGGAGCCTCTACGCCTGAAATCCTCCAGCAGTCCTCTGTCCTTGATAGGGTGATATGCCGTCGAGACCCCAGGGTACACCACCGTAATGCGCTCCACAGGTACGTCGAACCACTTCTGCAGATCATGGGCTGTGCTGTGGGAAATGGCAATCAGACCCGTCGCTCTCTGGCTGCTCGCCTTCGTCAACAGCGATTGGTAGCGACGTCTCGCCCCTCCAAGGCTCTGCGGAAACAGCAGGAAACTCAGGTCGGTTACGGTGACCACTCCCTTGGAGGGAAGGACCAAAGGCTGAATGTTGACGGGTGAATGAAGCACGTCGATCTTTTCGGCCTGAATCAGCCAAGGCAAGCAAGCCTGCTCCCACAGGATCCTCACCCATGGATTCACAGTGGATATGCGGGCGTGTCGCTGGCGCAAGGAAGAATAAAGGGTACACCCGCGATTCAGAAAGACCGTGTACTGACCGCCCGGATCCACCTCCTCCAAGTGAGCCAGAAGCCCGTGGATGTAACGACTAACGCCAGCCTGACGATAGGATTCTTGAGTAGATAGCAGATGGGCATTGATGCCCACATGTGGACGCCTTGTGGGAGAAACGGTCACCGACCATCCTTCATTCGCTCTTGCCCGATTATACCCTCCAAGAGGCATCGGCACAAGGCCTCAAACTGGCTCCTTCAGGCATCGGGCATACACCGTGCAGGTTTCCGCCGCGACCCGCTCCTGAGTGAAATGCTCCAGTACCCGCTCTCTTCCCAGACGCCCCCGCCGCACCCTCAGTTCCGCGTCGGTCACCAACCGCAGCAGAATCTCCTGGAGTGCTCCCGCGTCGCCCTCTGGGAAGACAAAGCCCGCCTCCCCTATCAGATGAGGAATCTCACCAGAAGAGGAGCCAACCACGGTCACTTCACAAGCCATCGCCTCTATCAACACCCGGCCAAATTGCTCCTTCCAATTCCGCTGGGTCAGTGACGGCAATACCAGGACATCCAGTCCATTGAGCAACCGTGGCATCTCGTGGGAGGCCACATGGGGCAAGAACTCGACTCTGGACTGGAGTCCGAGCTCGGCCGTGAGTTGCTGCAAGACGGGCAGATACTCTCCGGACCCAACCAGACGCAGCCGCCAATCACCCGGCATATCCTTCACGGCATGTAACAGAACCTGAACCCCCTTCTCCCGCACCATTCTGCCCAGGTAACCGATGATCACATGGTCACGCTTGCCTTGCTCACTTTGTTTGTTGTACAAAGCCGGATCCACTCCAAACTGGGGAATGACTTCCAAAGTGCGCCGGAATCCCTTGTTGCGCAGGATCGTCTTTGCTTCCTGGTTACCTGCGATCATGCAGCAAGCATGATTCAGGCAATAGCGCTCAAAGAATCCAAAGGGGAATGCATAGTTGCGGTGGAGATTCTGCCAGGAGAAGAGCAGAGTGCAAAGTCTCCGGCGCCTTGCCAGCACCATAGCGTGAAAGGTGGCGAAATTGTATGGCTCTTCGTCCATGTGCAACAGATCCGGCTGAACCCGATCCAACAACTGGCCCAGCGTGGGGTAAAAGTGCAGGTGGAAATGGCCGTTGAAAGCCATCGGCAGCACGTGCAACTGATAGCCGGACACAAACTGCCTTTCCAGCTCAAGCCTGCGTTCACCATCCCGCCAGAAGGGCGGAACCGCGACCACGAGTTCCAAGTTCTCGCAGCGAGCGAGCTCCTCAAGCTTGCGCTGATACATACCCACCACGCAAGCTTTGGAGACCATCAGCACACGCATTAGCGTCGGTTGATCCAGAAATCAGCCATGTTTACAGTTTAGCCAGATTTTCTTCTTCATCAAGAGCCTGGCCTGAGGGCTTGACCGAACTTGAGCGTGAACATACAATGGCCGCCAGACGCCCGAGGCCATTCCAGGGACAACACTCTCCAGCCTAACCATTGCGGCGACGGAGGCATCCTACCGTAATCCTGAACTGGGTGACCGGAGCCGCCGCACTCGCCGCAATTGGTCTAGGGATAGAGCTAATCTCCTACCGTATGCCAGAAGGTGAGTGCCGATGGCAGCTAAACATCCGGCCGAATTGTCCGAGCATGCTCGTAGCGCCCGATCTGCTGGAGCAGTTGCCTTGTGCCCATGGTTGGCAGGGAGTCGGTTCATGTCCGTTTTTTGCTTCCAGCAGCCTACAAAGGGCTTATGCGAGTGCGGGAGCAGACCCCATGCGTGTCCATAAATGGCTGGACAGTGAGTGGGTCCAGATTCTGCTGATCACAGGCCTCGCAGCCACGCTCCGTCTGGTCGCCTTGACCCGCCTGCCTCCCGGGCTATACCATGACGAGGCCTTTAACGGCCTGGACGCCCTCCAGGTCCTCCAGGGCAGCTTTCCCATCTTCTTTGAAGCCAACAACGGCCGAGAACCGCTCTTCATCTACCTCGTTGCGGTGGCGGTACGGCTCTTGGGGCGTACTCCTTTGGCCCTGCGCTCGGTAGCTTCTCTGTTGGGAATCCTCACCGTCCCAGCCGGTTTTCTCATGGCGCGAGAATGGCTGAGCCGGCGCGTGGCGGTTCTGACCGCGATCATCACCTGCGGAACCTTCTGGCACTTGAACCTGAGCCGTATCGGCTTTCGCGCGGTCGGGTTGCCCCTCTTCCTGGCCCTTTGGCTCTGGCAGTGTGGCCTCGGATTGCACCGCAGTCGGCGGCGGCATTGGATGTTGGCCGGTTTCTTCCTGGGCCTCGGTGGTTACACCTACATCGCAGCCCGTTTCGTGCCGGTTGCGCTTGTACTCTGGATCGCCTACTGGGCGCTGCGCCGACAGCCCATCCCGTGGGCTGGGTTGTTCTTGATGGGCCTGTCGGCCCTGGTGGTGAGCGCACCGCTGTTGGCCTACGCCGCGCGGAATCTCGACCTGATCCTGTCTCGCTCTTCCCAGGTCTCGATCTTCTCCGACTCGATCAACGGCGGTGATCTCTGGGGCGCTCTGACCAGGAACGTGTTGGGAACCCTGGGCATGTTCAACTGGCGAGGGGACTTTATCCCTCGGCACAATCTCCCCTATCGCCCGGTGTTTGACCCGCTGATGGGCCTGATGCTGCTACTGGGCCTGGGCGTGTGCGTACGGACGATCCGCCGGCGCCAGGAGCCGGCGCTCTTGCTCGCCGTTGCCCTCACCATGCTGCTGCCCACCCTCCTCGCTGAGGGCGCTCCGCACATGCTGAGGGCAGTGGGGGTGTTGCCAGTGCTGTTCGTCTTCCCGGCCATCGGACTGAATGCGCTCGGTGAGTGGATCGCGGCTCGCCGTTCACCAGGATGGGCGGTGGCACTGGTCGCCTTGGCGTTGGTCTCGTCCTGCCTCATCACCACCTATGACTATTTCGTCCGGCACGCGCCCAGCGAAGATGTCTACTACAACTTTGAGGCAGGGGCCGCCGAGCTGGCCGTGGACATCAACGACTTCCTCAGCGCTGACTCGGCCGGTGATTCAGATTCCGGAACCGGCCAGCCAAACGGCGATCGTCTGGTCCTGTTGGAGGAACGCCTATGGAACGACTGGGCCAGCCTGCGTCTTCTTATTCCCGAATCGGCGGGTCTCGTGCTCATCAACGACAGCACGTTATTGGGTCGCGGGGACAACACGGCGGTCAGGCTCGTCGTCTGGCCTTTTGAAGATTTCAGCCGCTACCTTGCCCTGTTGCCGACTGACCGCCTGATATCGGTCCGAGAAGGGCCGCTGGAGCGTGGGGATTTGGAGGACAAAGCCCGGCGCCTGTGCCTGACGTTCGAGGCCGTGTCAGCCAAAGCAAGGCCAGACAACCTCCGTGTGCCGCTGGAGCACGGCATCACTTTGTTAGGCGCCGAGGTAGAGAGAACTGAAAGGCAAGTGTGGGTACGTTTGCTGTGGCAGGCCAGTCAAGCACTAACGACCGACTATAGCGTTTTCGTTCATCTAAAAGCGGGCAATCAGCCACTGGCTCAGAGCGACTCATACCCTGCGCAGGGCTACTATCGCACCGGGCTCTGGCGTCCGGGGGACACCGTCGTGGATGAGCACATCCTGACCGCGGTTCTCCCAGAAGACAGGCCCCTTGTCCTGAACGTAGGGATGTACTCGCTGCAAACGATGACCCGGCTGCAGGTGCTGGACGCGACAGGTGCTCCAGGTGCCGATCACGTCGTGATCCCGCTCCCTTAGGACGTTATCTCCACGGTTCCCAGTGTCGCTGCATCGGCCCCATCTCCCAGCTCCAGCCGCTGGCCAGTCTCCGGATCGTACAGGCCAACCACGAGGCGAAGGGTCCCGCGGACCCCAGCTGGCACCCAGAGTCCGTGACGATCCCGAATCACCTCGCCCGGTGCCCAGCTTGTGGTCGGCCTCTCCTCATTGAGCGGAACGGCGTCATGCTGGGCCACCAGCCGACCATCTGCATCATACAGGTGGACGAATACTTTGTAACCCTGCGCCACAGCCTCCTGCGCCACCCAGTCCAGACTGACCACGACCCGATCGTCCGCTTCTGATCGCGGTGTGAAGGCAGCATGGTCCAAGCGCACCTGCTGCCCAAAGACCAGCTGTGGTGCAACCGTTGCCAATGCGGCTGTAGGTGCAAGGTACAGCTCGTACAAAGTGTCGTCCCGCCATTCCCCGAAAGCTGGATATAGATGATTGTCCAGCCAGGCCTTCAGGTCCCAGTTCGCCCCAACGGTTCCCTTGTAAAAGACAAACCACAGGCGTCGATGCCTTTGTACGGCGGGCATTACCCGCTGTACAATCGCGGATTCCAGGTCCTCAACCACTGGATCCCAGCGCTGTACATAAGACCACGGCGGATCGCCTTCAGCGCGAAAGCGCTCATAGTGTCCTGCCAGACTGAGGATGTTGAAAAAGACAATGTCGTCTCCCCGGGCCTTGTCCTGCAAATAGCGATAATCCGCCTGCGGGTCAAACTCTCCCGAGACCTCGTAGGATTTGAGGTACACATATCCCGTGAAGGTCGGCGCGGCCGAAAGCAGCAGGGCGACCACGGCCAGTGCTCCGAACCACCGTCTTCGTTGGGACAGGTTAGCCAGGGACCACCCGAGGGCAAGGGCTAGGAAAGGGCTAGCAGCCACCACATATCTGGCAGCGAACATGTGAGCCTGTGACCCAATGGCCACCGCAAACAGGGTCATGATGATTGCCAGTAGTGGCAATGCCAATGGTCGGCATCCGGACCCGGTTACGAACGCTGCTACAAGGCCCAGCCCAATAACTACCAGCACACCGTACACCGCCACCCAGCCGGTCCCATAAGCAAACACCAGTCCGAATAGTCCATCGCGCAGCAGTTGGGGGACATCTGTCAGGGAGAGGGAGAAACCAGTACGCGTTCCTACACGCCCCAGCATCGCTGGAACCGCGTACACCAACCAGGGGGCATACGCGAGAGCCACCATCCCGCCTGCCATTAGCAGCCGACGCCACTGCTGTGGACGGAGCATCAGGGCATAGACGAGAACGGCCGCTATGACAAGAGCGCTGTAGTAGAAAGTGTACAGAGCCGCCGTCGCGAAGCACACAAAGGCCAGGTAGAACCCCCGCTGCACAGTGGCGACGGCCTTGAGGAGGAAGTAAGCGGCCAGAACGCCCAGGCTTGCGCACAGCGCAAACATACGCACCACTTGGGAGTAGTAGACGAGGAAAGGAGAAAAGGCCGCCACGCATGCCGCAAAGGCGCCTACCCGTTCATCGCACCAAACACGGCCGGCCACGTAGGTTGCTGGAATCAGCACTACGCCAGCGACCACCGACAGGAAGCGTAACAAGAGCTCGTGGGCACCCAGGCCAGGCCACATCTTGAGAACATAGTAGTACAGAGGGGGATGAACATCCAGGGCGGTTATGCGGTTTATTTCGGACAAGGGCAGCGAACGCATGGCAATGCTCCAGCCCTCGTCCCAACTGAGCGGTTGGGCTGCCAGTTGATACACGCGCAGCGCGAAACCGACTAGGATAGCTGCTTGCAGTACTTTTGTCGTCCCAGGCTTCATTTCGACAACCGTTTTGCGGGGATTTGCATGTCGAGTATAATCCGGCGCCTGAACAATCCACAAACGGAGGTGCTTGGCCACCGTGATTTCCATGCGATTCAAGACCATCCGAATGCTCACCTGCGCGCTGGTCCTTGCCCTGTTGGGGGGCGCTGCGCCCATTCTCGCCGAACCCCTGGCGCAGAGTGACTGCCCCGGCAACGTACTGCTGAATCCGGGCTTTGAAGATGGATACAGCGATCGAGGAGCAGGCGAAGTATCGGTAGCCAATGGTTGGCACCCATGGTGGCAGGACGGACCGCGACAGGAAGAGGGCTTCAATCGCCGCCCTGAGTACAAACCCGAGAGTGCCCAAATCCATACCTACCGCCGCATCCACTCGGGCAATTGGGCGCAAAAGCTCTTTACCACCTTTTCCACCCACAATGCCGGAGTCCTCCAGCAAGTCTCAGTGCCTGTGGGAAGCCAGCTCAACTTCTCGGCCTGGGTACAGGTGTGGAGCAGCTCTTACTACGATCCCACCAGCGTGACAGATCCAGGTAATTACCGGGTTTCGGTAGGCATTGACCCCACTGGCGGGACCGACTGGAATTCACCGAACGTGGTCTGGTCTGAACCAAGGATGGAGTACAATACCTGGCTGAGGTTAGAAGTGCGGTCTCAGGCCCGAGCCGGCACCGTAACCGTCTTCTTGCGCGGGCACAGCGAATTCCGCGTCCAGTTTAACGACTCTTATTGGGACGATGCCTGTCTAACCGTGATACGGCCGACGCCGCGGCCCACCAATACCCCCGTGAACACGCCGATACCTTCAGCGACACCGCTTCCTACCTCAACACCCACTCCTACAGAGACACCCCTGCCCACTGCCACCCCAACACCAATAACTGGCAGCATCTGCGTGAGCGCCTTTGACGACCTCAACAGCGATGGCCGGCGAGGTGATGGCGAAACCATCAGTGCGGGAACGATCATCGTGCTTCTAGACTCTGGTCGCAACGAGATCGATCGCTACGTCACCGATGCGCTGAGCGAGCCCTCGTGCTTCACCGGTTTGTCAGAGGGCACCTACTATCTCAAGCGCGAAAACCCGGTGGGCTTTGTTTCCACGGCTCCTGATGACTGGGCTGTGGCGGTGGTGCCTGGGGCGAGCATCAGCATCGAACTGGCCGCCCGTTTTGTGCCCACTCCGTCGCCCACGCCAACGATGACATCCACAGCCACTCCAACCGCCACGCCGACGCCCAAGCCGGTTTTTGAGGAAGCGGGCAAGGCTCTCTATTCCATCAGCGGGCTCATCTTGGCGGCGCTGGCAGTGATCATTCCGGTGGGCCTGTACTACTTGCGCAAGGCATTGTGAGTTTCCGACACAAAAGACCAAGAACTGCTCATCCGTGCGTTAACCCTGGCGCCCTTCACTTGCTGTGCAGGCACCTATGACCACAGATGCGCCGACGGCCCAGGCCAATCTAGCGAGACTCAAGGAGGGGGTGCTTGTCGCCACCGTGTCCCTCGTGGCGGCGGTTCCCCTGTGGTTGGGCCCAGGGATGGTCAATACCCGATCTGGTGGAGATAGTCCCTTCCTGCTGGTGCGTGTCCATCAGCTGGTTGCCAGCATTCAGTCCGGCGCCTTCCCTGCTCGTTGGATGCCAAATGCGGCCTATGGCCTCGGTTTTCCCTTCTTCCAGTTCTATGCCTCCCTCCCGTACTATATCGCTGCGGCCTTCAAACTCATGGGCTTTGGTTACATTGCCTCGATCCAGATGGCCCAGACCCTGGGGTTCGTGCTGGCGGCGCTTGCTATCTACGGCTACGGTCGCGAGCTGCGTTTCGGCCGGTGGGCCAGCTTTGCAGCAGCTGTGGCCTATTCTTTTGCTCCGTTCCACATGGTCAACATCTACGTGCGCGGCGACTCCCTGTCCGAGTTCTACGCCTTTGCCTTCTATCCTCTCATCGCCTGGTGTCTCCTGCGCCTGCAGCGCCTAGGCAGGCCCAGGGAGGTTGGCTGGGCCGCCCTATCCTTCGCCGGCCTCTGGCTCACTCACAATCTTTCGGCGATGATGTTTAGCCCTTTCGCTGCCGGGTACGTCCTCTGGTTGACCTGGGAGGCCGCAGAGCACCGCTGGCGCACCTGTAGCAGGGGCGCACTGGCCCTTGCCCTGGGCCTGGCTGCCAGCGCCTGGTTCTGGCTGCCTGTGTTGGCCGAGCGGTCCTTCGTCGCCCTCCAAGACATGACTACAGGTTACTTTCACTTTGCCGCCCACTTTCGGGGATGGGACCTGCTCCAGCCCAGCCTGTGGTTCGACTATTCCATCACAGCGCTGCAGCAGCCCTTTCGCATGGGACTGCTCCAGGCCATTCTCGCCCTCGCCGGACTGCTGGCTGCCATAGTAGGCTGGGTGCGCCACCCTCGCGAGGGTAAGGCAATTCTTCCGGCTGCCCTCCTATTCATCCTATCGACAGCGATGATCACGCCACTAACCCGGACACTATGGGAGCGCGTGCCTCTGCTGCCCCTAGTCCAGTTCCCCTGGCGATTTCTCTCCATCCAGGCCTTCGGCGCCAGCCTGATGGTGGCGGCCTTGGTGGTGCGGATAGGCAGGGAGAAGACTACAGCTGTTGCGCTCAGTGGCCTGGTGATGCTGTCCGCGCTGGTCGCCCTTCAGCCAGAGCGCCTTGCCATCCAAGAGGAAGATGTATCCCTTCAGAGGCTGATGGAATACGAGTATTTCACCGCCAACATTGGGACCACCATCCGGGCCGACTACCTTCCGCGCTGGGTAGACCCTCGTCCTTTCACATCCCAAGTTCTCTTCAATGAGGGCATCAAGCCCACGCCCTTGGTTCTGGAAGGCTCTTTGGCAACGGCGAGCCTGTTGGGCCAAGATGCCAGCTCCGAGCAGTGGCAGGTGGAAGCGTCGTCAGCCAGCTTGCTTGCTTTCCACACGTACTTCCTTCCGGGCTGGGTAGCGACAGTGGATGAGCAGCCGGCCCTGGCAGAGCCGGTTGCAGGCCTGGGGTTCCTCGGGCTGCGCGTGGGGCCCGGAGTGCACGACATTCGGCTGACCCTTCGACCCACGGCGATTCAGATCGCCGCACAGCTGGTGTCGGTACTCACAATCATTGGGCTGTTGGCCACCATCGGGCAGAGAGCGCGGACTAGCAGACGGCTTGTGCTGGTCCTGTTGGCATCCGCTGGCCTCGTCGCGGTCGCGGCTCTGGGGGCCAGAGGAGCCCCCCCTATACCTGACGAACGGAAAGGGAACTGGTACGAGGCCTCGTCGGAACCCTTGGACTTGACCATGGATTTTGAACGCATACCCTATCTGCACCACAATCCCAATGGCCTGCGCTTTGGCGAGACGGTGCGGTTACAGCGATACTGGTTGCCAACACGGGACCTCCGTGCTGGCGAGATGATGACCCTGACCACCGAGTGGCAACACCTATTGCCATTTACCTCCGTCGAGATCGCGGTGGTCTCCCCGGCAGCCCATCTCTTTGGCGTTTCTCTGAGCGTCGCCGCCGAAACGCTAGCTCTGAACCAGCCGAGCCTGGCACACACCTTGGCCATTCCGCCAGAGACGCCGGACGGAATCTACCTGGTCACGGTACGCGCGTACGATGGCAGCCGGGAAATGCGCCCTCTTACCGAGCGCGGCGAGCTCCTCGGCACGACCTACCTGGTACCCATTCGCATTCGAGGCATCAGCGTCATCCAGCCATCTGATCCGTCCCTACAGCAGTTCGGAGACGTGATCTCACTGCAAGACGCCCGCATAGAGCAGAGAACTGCCGGTTCGATCCACGTGGAATTGGACTGGAGTACCAACCGCACGCCAAGCCAGAACTATAAGATAGCCTTTCGGCTTCACGATGCCACGGGTTGGGAGGTGGCGCGTCTGGACACCGAACCCGGCTATGGGTTCCTTCCGACCAGTACGTGGCGAGAAGGTCAAGTCATCCACGATCGCTACGTCTTACCTTTGGACGAAGGTACGCCCCCCGCCAGCGCTTATACCCTGGACATCACCCTGTACGAGGCTTCCTCGCTGCGCCCGATAGGTACAGCGCGCATCCCTGGAATTGCCGTAACCCTGCCATCGGTTCGCTCGCCGTCAGCACTCCTGCAAGGATTCGGTGCCTTTCTTGGCTTGCAAAGTGCCTCGCTGCAGAAGGACGCCTGGCAACCCGGCGACCGGCTGGAGCTGTTGGCCACGTGGATCGCCCTATTGCCGCCCGAACGCGACCTGGAATGCCAGATCTCTCTTCTGGATCCTGCGGGCACGGAGGTAGCTCGCGAAACCGCCCCCCTCGCGCCCGAGTATCCCACCTCCCAGTGGCCGCAGCACGCCATGGTCTCCAGCCGTCTCTTGATGGCACTGCCGGTTTCCTTGACGCCGGGGAGGTACGGCATAAAACTGGCGGTCCGCGACCAAGCGTCGGAAGAGGAGTTGGGCAGCATCCTCCTCCCTCAAACCGTCAACATCTTGCCTAGCCAGCGAAGCTTTACGGTCCCTGAGATGGGGCACACGGTAGGGGCAACGTTTGAGGGACAGGTACGGCTGCTGGGCTACGACCTGCAGCAGAACACAGCGACGGTGGTCTTAACCCTGCATTGGCAAGCTATCACTTCGATGGGCAACAACTACAAGGTCTTTGTCCACCTGTTTGATCCATCGACCGAGACCATCGTGGCACAGCGGGACGTGCTGGCCGGCGGCGATACAGCGCCTACCTCCACATGGGTGCCGCAGCAGGTGCTCAGCAATCGCGTCGAGTTGCTTTTGGACAAGGTCCCAGCCGGTGGCTATTCGCTGGCAATTGGCCTCTACCACCCGGATGGTCGCCTTCGCATCTCAGCACCCGACGCCTTCACCGTATCATCTGACCGTCTGATCTTGGACCAGGGCATTCGCATACCCTAGGTTCATGCCCTGTTCTCCGCCCTTGGCATGGACTCGGTGATAGGCAGCAGTGCCAAACGGCAAAACTGGCGTCCATGCAGAGGCCTTTGCCGCTCAGGACAAACAGGGCAAGAGGGAGGGAAACGGTGCGCATCGTGATGGGCAGCTCGGTGCTGGAATTGGTCCAGGGGGATATAACACAGCAAGACACGGACGCGATCGTCAACGCAGCGAACTCGACCTTGCTCGGAGGAGGAGGCGTCGATGGTGCGATTCATCGGGCGGGCGGACCGCAGATATTGGATGAGTGTCGACGGATTGGAGGCTGCCCTCCCGGAGAGGCGCGCATCACCACTGCCGGTCGCTGCAAGGCCCGCTACGTGATCCACACAGTGGGTCCGATTTACCGGGGCGGTACACGTGATGAAGCAAGGATCCTCGCCAACGCCTACCGCAACAGCCTGAACCTAGCCACGCAACACGGCGTCAAGACCGTGGCCTTTCCCTCTATCAGCACCGGCGCCTACGGCTATCCCCTCGAGTTGGCCGCACCGATCGCGTTGCGCACCGTGCTGGACTACCTGCAAACCCCCACGGATATCGAGCTGGTGCGGTTCGTGCTTTACAGTGAACCAGCGTTCGAGGCATACGTCCTCGCCCTCCGACAGCTCCAGCAAGCCAGTCCCTAGTTCAGCGGAGGACCACTCCGCAAATCTCCCAGCACCCGTGCCAGCACCCAGTGAGATGGGCATGGAGCTAATCCTCGCGGTAGTGGCAGCCAAGGCTGGCCTTGTTCTCCCAAGCCGCCTGAGCTACGATGAGCGCCGACTGAACGCTGTTGCGCAATCCGATTAGGGGGTCGCTCAACTTGGTCGCCGCGTAGAACCGACTGATGTCAATCTGAAGATTGCGCAGGTCCCGAATAGCTCGCTCCAACCGGCGCGTGGAGCGGGCCAGACCAACATAGTTCCACATGATGTGTTGGATGGTGCTCATGTCCTGACTGATCAGCGCCGGGTCCGCCGTCTCCGTGAGCCCCTCATCCTTCCAGGGGGGGATGTCGGATGGATCAACCCTCAACTCACCTAACGTTGCCTCTACGTCCATCGCCGACCGGGTACCCCACACTAACCCCTCCAGCAAGGAGGTACTTGCCAAGCGATTCGCGCCGTGCAAGCCGGTGCAGGAGACCTCACCGATGGCGTAGAGGTTCCGAATGCTGGCCCGCCCCACATCGTCGACCCAGATGCCCCCGCACAAGTAATGGGCAGCTGGCACAACAGGGATCAGGTCTTTGGTAATGTCCACTCCCAGGGCCAGGGACTTGGCATAGATATCGGGGAAATGAGATAGTATCTTGTCCGTTGGAACATGCGAGGCCAGATCAAGGTAGACGCACTTCGCCCCGGTGGATAGCATCTCGGTGTGAATGCCCCGCGCCACCACATCCCGCGGAGCCAGGTCTTTCCACTCTGGATCATAGCGCTGCATAAACGGCTCGCCTGATTTGTCCACCAGCCGTCCCCCCGCCCCACGGACAGCCTCGGTCACCAAGAACTGGACGTGGTCGCGAAGGTAAAGGCCAGTGGGGTGAAACTGCACATACTCGGCATTGATGATCCGCACGCCAGCATTGTAGGCCATCGCCAGGCCGTCACCGCGCGCTCCCTCCGGGTTCGTGCTATGCAGAAAGATGTTTCCGAGGCCTCCGGATGCGAGTATGGTCTTCGGAGCTAGATGGGCAGTGACTTTGGCCGTAGCCTGGTCGAAGACATAGGCACCCACGCACGACAAGGGCTCATACACGGCCTTGCGGTTCTGAGAATGGTGGGCTGGCGTCAGCAGGTCAACCGCGGTATGCCGGGTTAGTAGCTGGACGTTGGGACGGTCGCGGAGAGCCTCCATTAGTTTCTCTTGGATGGCGCGCCCAGTATAGTCCCCCACGTGCGCGATGCGCTCGGTCGAATGAGCGGCTTCTTTGATGTACTCTATGTCACCGGTTGCGCCACGGGCGAAAGGTACACCCAACCGTTCCACCAAGAGCTCCTGCAAGAGCGGCGGGCCTTCCCGAGCGACGATATGGACGGCTGTAGGATGGCTCAACCCAGCGCCAGCCCGGTCGATATCTTCAACCAGAAGCTCTTCAGAGTCATTGGGGCCTCGCCCGACGATTCCGCCCTGAGCATAGAACGTGTTGGACTCGTGCGGATCGGCTTCTGACGTGATCACCGTGATGCGCCGCTTCCTGTTCTCAGCCAGGCGCAGGGCAGCGGTGGCACCGGCGATGCCACAACCAATGATCAGCACATCCGTCAACTCATGTGAATTCACCCGCATGATCTGCCATCACTTTCCACATCGTGTTATGGAGCCTCGACTCACAGCGAGTCGCGCCGCCGAAACCGGAGTTTGTCTACTTAACCTCGAGCATTCTTTTCAGAGCTCGATTGGCCCAATGTGCGATTCTGGGCTCCACGCGGACCACGTTCACTGCCTCGCCGGCGGCAAGGCGTTCTAGCGTATAGCACAGGTTGTAGGGATTGATACGGTACATCGTCCCACATCTGGAACGGGCCAGTGGCACTACGGTTTTGTCGGGATGCTCCTTGGCCAGACGCTCCACCAGATGAATCTCCGTCCCGATCGCGAAGGCTGAGCCTGCCGGCGCTTGCTCAACCACGCGCATGATGTAGGAGGTAGAGCCGCTGAGGTCAGCACGATCAACGACCGGGGTGGGACACTCGGGATGCACCACCACTGTAATGCCGGGGTATTGGAGCCGAACCTGTTCCACGTGCTGCGCCGTGAAGAATGTGTGCACGTGGCAGTACCCCTTCCACACCACTACCTTCGCACCTCGAGCCATGGCGAGACTGTCCTTTGTTTGCGCAGGGTCCCAGACGGCCACCTGGTCCTTAGCCACACCAATGGCCAGCGCTGAATTGCGCCCCAGGTGTTCGTCGGGCATGAACAGGACGTGGCCCTTCTGATCCAGCGCCCAGCGCAGGATGGCTTGGGCGTTCGCCGATGTGCAAACAGCGCCACCTTTTTGACCGCAGAACGCCTTGACCGCAGCGTAAGAGTTCTGATAGGTCACCGGAATCAGATCATCGCTCCACAGAGCAGTCAAGCGCCGCCAGGCTATCCGAGCGTCCGGTGCATCAGTCATTTGGGCCATTGGGCACACGGCAGCCATGGCAGGCAAGTACACCGTCTGATAGGGCGCGCAGAGCATGGCGGCTGTCTCTGCCATAAAATCCACGCCGCAGAAAACGATGTGCCGAGCATCCCGGGCCTCCGCGGCAATCCGCGACAGCTCCAGCGAGTCCCCCCGCGCATCAGCAAACTGGATGACCTCATCCCGCTGGTAATGGTGCCCCAGGATGAGCAGGTCCTTGCCCAACTTGGCCTGGACGCTGCGGATGCGCTCGAACACCTGCTCCAATGGCAGGCTCTCATAATCCAGCAACGATAGCATCTACTTGGCCTCCAGATCCAGGCTGATGTCCAAAGCTTGGACCGAGTGGGTGAGAGCCCCCACGCTGATATAGTCCACTCCGGTGTGCGCTATGGCCGATGCCGTCTCCAGAGAAACCCCACCCGAAGCCTCCAGTTGGGCCCGTCCTGCAGTGAACTGAACCGCCTGGCGCATCTCTTCGACGGTCATGTTGTCCAACAGAATACGCTCCACCTCAAGCTCCAGCGCTTGCCGCAGCTCTCGCGCCGACGTAACCTCCACCTCAATCAACAGCCCCTTTCGGTTCCGTCGCCTAGCACGTTGTACTGCGGCAGCAATACCACCGGCCGCAGCAATGTGATTGTCCTTGATAAGCACCATGTCATACAAGCCCAGGCGATGGTTCTGACCACCGCCCATCCGCACGGCCAGTTTGTCCAGCACGCGGAGGCCCGGCGCGGTCTTGCGTGTGTCTAGAATGACCGCCTTGGTGCCCCGAACGGCCTCAACGTATTGGCTCGTAAGGGTAGCAATCCCTGACATACGTTGCAGGAAATTCAAAGCCACCCGCTCGGCGCTCAGCAAGCTTCGCGCCGGTCCGTGAACCGCAGCCAGGATATCGCCCGCTCGCACGGCCGCACCATCGATCACCCGTAGGTCCATGGTTATCCGCGCATCGACTTCCTGGAATACCCAGAGGACAACCTCCAGACCGGCCACCACGCCAGATGCTTTGGCCCGAAGCATCCCGCTGGCCTGAAGCTCCTGGGGGAGAATCCAGTTACTGGTCACGTCCCCTCGGCCAATGTCCTCGGCCAGAGCCTGACGTATCACGTTGCGTATCTTTGTTTCGTGATGGTCCATTTCTTACCTTCTTCCTTGGTCAGAAGCCGATCCGACGGCTACGATTCGCAGCACTAACCAGCACTCTCAGTCACCAATGGTCAATGGCCCAGTGAAGCTCGTCGGCAGAGGGGACGGCATTCCCCAGCTTGCGCACCACCAGTCCGGCAGCCAGGTTAGCCAATGAAGCTGCCGCCAAAGCACTGCCGCCCGCCAGCAATGCCAGGGTAGCCACGGCGATGACGGTATCACCTGCTCCCGTGACATCAAAGACCTCTGTGCGATTAGCAGCCGGGAGATGCGCGTAGCCCTCGGTTCGGGAGGTCAGCGAGAGCCCCTCGGCGCCACGGGTGATCACGACCAACTCCGTGCCGAGGTCCCGACACAGACGATCACCTGCCCAGCGATGATCGTCGTCGGACACCAGTTCTCTAGATAGCGCCGCCTCGATTTCCTGGCGGTTCCCCTTAACAAGGTCAACTCCGGGATACTTGCCAAAAGCTCCTTGCGCATCAACTGTACATAACTTGTTCACGGACCGGGCAGCCTGAACAGCCTTCTTGGCCAGCTCTGTGCTCAGCACGCCCGTCTGATAGTCGGACAAGAGCACCGCATCCACAACCGGGGTCAGTTCGTGCACCCTGCGCACCAACTCCGTTTCTACATCTCCCGCAATGGGGTGGCGATCCAGGTGATCGATGCGTGCCAACTGCTGTGGGAACCGCAGTCCTCCCTCGGCCATGATGCGCGTCTTGGTGGTAGTCGGTCGCCCACGATCCACCACGAGGCCCGACGGCTCCAGCCCAGCTTTCTCCAGTTCCGACCGCAGCTGCAGGCCAGGACCATCATCACCAACCACCCCGGCCACCAAGGCCGTGGAGCCCAACGCGCGCACGTTGTGGGCCGGGTTGGCTGCTCCGCCGGGCACCCAGAATTGCCGCACCAACTCCAGGACAGGAATGGGCGCCTCCCGAGAAAGGCGAGTGGGCCGCCCAACGATATACTGATCCAGAAACAAATCGCCAATGACCAGCACGCGACGCCCGCTCAGTTGAGGGACCAACGCATGCAACTCATCTTTGGCTATTTGCATAAGTCAATCCTGCCCTCTGGCTTCATTAGCTTTCCCCGACGAGAAGCCCAACGCCAAGGAAACGTCAGCCCCAGCCCGCCGGACCACTGGGGCCAATTCGTGTTGTCTCATTCCAGTAAGTCGCTGGGCGGGAGCCGCAATGCTGATGGCAGCCACCACGCGTCCCTGATCATCGAACACGGGAGCGGCGATGCACCGGACCTCTGGCTGCATCTCCTCCGCATCCAGTGCCCAGCCGGAGGCGCGGATCTTGTTCAGTTCATCCCGCAGTTTGCGCCAATCGCCAATGGTTTGCGAGGTATACTTGGTCAAGTCCTGAGCGGCGATGACCGAGAGATCCTCCTCCGTCAGGTAGGCCAGCAGGACTTTGCCTACTCCTGTGCAGTGCAAGGGAACCCTGGCGCCAACCTGGGTGAAGGCGCGAATTGGGTGGGAGGAAGACACCTGGTCAATGTAGACAGCCTCGGTACCCTCGCGAATCGCCAGGTTGGCCGTCTCACCGCTCTGGACGGCAAGCCGCTCCAAAGCCGGGCGGGCATGCTGACGGATATCCAGCTGACTGCGCACCGCAGCTGCGAGTCCGAGCAGCTTGAGTCCCAACCGATAGTGGCGAGAGGTGGGATTTTGCTGAATCATATCATGGGATTGCAGGGCACGCAGTAACCGGTAGGCCGTCGTCCTGTTCAAGCCCGCTTTCCTGCTCAGGGTCTGAAGGGAAGCCTCACCATTCTCAGCGGCCAGGATTTCCAGCAGACTAAGCGCCCTGTCCACTGACTGAATGGACTTGCGAGGACCTTCCTGCGGTCCCTCCCGTGCCATTTCCGCCATTCTCGACATCGCTTTCTCGGATTGCGCGCCACCGTCCCGTACCAGTAAGCCATTATACCCTACACCGAGTCCAATCCCAAGCCCCTGGCTTCTTGACGCCCAAAAGGAAGTATGTTAGCATGCGCATTGTGCAATGGGTTTTCCCATGGTGCAACGAATCGATCTCATCACCCTGCGCCACGGCTCCCCAGTGCACCAATTTGCTCACCGCAAGGAGGCCGAACGAATGCCAGAGCAGTACCAAGACCTGAATGTATCCACTCGGATCTTGCTGGGTCCTGGACCAAGCAATGTCCACCCACGGGTTCTACGGTCGATGGCAACACCTCTCATTGGTCATCTTGACCCCGATTTTCTCAAACTGATGGCAGAAACCAAGGATCTGCTCAAGTTTGCATTCCAGACCGAGAATGAGCTGAGCATTCCTATTTCTGGAACGGGTAGTGCTGGCATGGAGGCTGCCCTCTGCAATCTGATCGAGGAAGGCGACGAGGTGGTTGTTGCCGTCAATGGTGTGTTCGGTGAGCGCATGTGTGATATCGTCGGGCGCTGCCGGGCCAAGCTTCATCGGTTGGATGCGCCCTGGGGCCAAGTCTTTCAGCCGGAGCAAATCGAGGACGTCCTGCGTGGAAAACAAGTCAAACTCGTTGCCATGGTACATGCGGAGACATCCACCGGCGCCCTCCAGCCTGCTGCTGAGATCGGCAGCATCTGCCATCGTTATGGTGCTCTCTTCCTGCTGGATGCCGTCACTTCCCTGTGCGGCATGCCAGTGGAGATCGACGGCTGGGATGTAGATGCCTGCTACAGTGGAACTCAGAAATGCATGAGTTGCCCACCAGGCCTCTCACCGCTTACGTACAACGAGCGAGCCAGGGAGACCCTGCGCAATCGCAAGTCAAAGGTGCAGAGCTGGTACCTTGACCTGACCATGATCGAAAAGTACTGGGGAGCCGAACGGACGTACCACCACACTGCACCGATCAGCATGAACTATGCTCTGAGGGAAGCACTGCGTCTCGTCCACGAGGAAGGGCTTGAGCCTCGCTTTGCACGGCACAAGTTGAACCAACAAGCCCTGATCGCCGGACTGGAGGCCATGGGGCTCAAGCTGTTGGTGGCAGAACCTTACCGCCTACCCAGCCTCACCACCCCGCTGGTGCCAGAGGGGATCGACGAGGCCAAGGTCAGGGCGCATTTGCTCAACCAGTACAATATCGAAATCGCCGGCGGGCTGGGCCCATTGAAGGGCAAGATCTTCCGCATTGGCCTAATGGGTCACTCATCCCAGCGCGAGAACGTCCTGCTTCTGTTGGCCGCCCTAGAGACGGCTCTCAAAGCTCAGGGGATGCGCCTGCCCGTGGGAGCCTCCGTTGCCGCCGCCGGTGAGGTCTACAAGAACGCCTGAACCTATCCATTGAGGTACCGTTGGATGCGCCGGTGACCGTACCGCTGGCGCATCCAACGACAGACCTGAGCGATCGCCAGCTGCATAATAGCTCGCATTTACAGAGCAACTGTTCGTTGCGCATTCCTTTCCGCGAGCCAGCCGGGACGGGGGCGCTAACATGGGGGCAGATGGAGAGCGAACCGCGGTTTCTCGTTGACGCGATGCTGGGGACACTGGCCAAGTGGTTGCGCATTCTGGGATTCGACGCTGTCTATGATCCTTCCTTCGATGATCACCAGCTGGTGCGAATCGCCCGTGCCCAGGATCGTGTGCTTTTGAGCCGCGATACTGGTCTGGTTCGCCATCGCGCCGTTCGCAGTCTGTGGGTTGAAAGCCAGGTATTAGAGGAGCAACTCGCTCAGGTTATTCAAGAGTACCGACTGCAGGCAGATAACCCATTCAGCCGTTGTCCAGCCTGCAATCACCCACTCGAAGCAGTGCCCAAAGGCGAAGCCTGGGGTCACGTCCCTCCATTCGTGTTCCAAACCCAAGAGCGGTTCAGTATCTGCCCCAAATGTAATCGCTTCTATTGGCGAGGAACGCATTGGCAGCGGATGCTGGATCACATAGACCGGTCACGCCTGGGCTCCACCAGCCAATAGCTCCAGGGCCGTGCCCGGTCCGTGCTGGTCTTTATCAACTCGGCAGAGCTGAGTATAATTCGGTCATTACGCAGGCCACGCGCGGAGGAGGCAAGATTCTGGACTGGGAACAGGTTGCCAGAGACATCGTAGACGCCGTTGCAGCAAAGCTAGGGGAGGATATCCTGCTGCTGGATATCCGTTCAGTCGCCACATTCGCCGACTATTTCATCATTGGCAGCGGCAACAGTGAGAGACAGTTGGACGCGTTGCATCGCGAGATCGTAGACCAGATGCGAACGTCAGGGCTGCATGCGTTACACAGCGAGGGCACCGGCTCATCAGGATGGATCCTCCTTGACTACGGCGCCGTCGTGGTGCATCTGTTCCTGCCCGGCGTCCGGCGACATTATGACCTGGAGCACCTGTGGAAGGATGGTCGAACGCTATTGCGCCTGCTGTAGGCCGTGCGCCGCCTCACGCAGATTGGGGACACCGGAATAGCTGTGTCTCCAATTCTGCACCGCCCCTAACAAGTACACCGGTCCACCATTTGGAGGCGGATGGCCCCTTGTCGCGTCTGAGCTACTCTGAAATCCACCTCTCCACATCACGATCCCAAGCCAGTATCTCATCTGGACCGAAGAACAAGTCCAATTCGAACTTGGCTGTCTCGGGCCCATCGGAACCATGCACCAAATTCCGACCAATCTCGATACCCAGGTCCGCACGGATCGTCCCCGGAGCCGCCTGAACCGGATTCGTGGCCCCCATCGTGGCCCGAACGGTCTCGATGGCCCGCTTGCCCTCGATAGCCAGGACCACGACAGGGCTAGAAGTGATGTACTGGATCAATCCATCGTAGAACGGCTTACCCATGTGTACGGCATAGTGTCGGGATGCCAGCTCCCTGCTGATGTGCATAAGCTTCATCCCAACGATCTTCAGTCCCCGGCGCTCAAACCGGCTGATGATCTCGCCCATCACACCCCGTTGCACCCCATCTGGCTTGATGATGACCAGAGTTCTCTCCATCGCTTCAACGTCTCCCCGATTGGATTCTCGAACAATCACGCTGATCGCTGATCAAGCCGCTGCAAAATCCAGCGGTATCGCTCCACGGCCTTTTGCAGTTGGCCGTTTCGGCCATACATGTCTGCCAGCAGCTCGTGCGCTTCCAAGTTGTCTGGCCGAGACGCTACCAGACTTTCCAGGTCTTCCACAAGTTGCGGCAATACCTTGGACCTGCCGCGCAACAACACTGTGTATTGCTCCAGCGCCAGCTTCACTTGCTCTTGGTCACGATACGCACGGGCCAAGGCCAGGCGGGACTGCTCATCCTTTGGTTTCTGCTCCAACTGCAGCCGATACCGTTCGATCTCAACCAGCGAGCTGGGCTCCTTGGGAGTAACCTCTGCTAACTCGTCCCCTGCGTCACCCATCGCACTCATTTCGGACACAGAAGGTACCACAGAAGAAACACTCAAGGCACAGGGTTCCTCGGCATCTTCCTGAACGGTCACTGCTGTCGATGCCAGTTCTGGGAGCGGCGGCGCAGTGAGCTGTCGTGAGCTGGAATCAACCGGGGCGATCTCCAGCTCCACCGCCACCTCATCATCGTCTGCCACTTCGGTCGTGGTTTCGACCCTCTCGGTCCAGTCTTCTGGTTCCGAATCCTTAGCCAAGTCATCAGAGGAAACATTATCGTCGCACTCCGAACAAGCGACCACAGCTGACTCATCCATTTCCGACAAAAGGCCTTCATCGCTTTCAGCGAGGGATGCTGTGTCCGTTGCCAGCGGAGCACTCACCACTAGTGCATGGGGCGCTTCATCTGCAGACTCGTCAACCAAGGCTGCCATCAGGCTTGGTTCAAGCTCTGTTTGTCCAACCTGCCCTGTGGCTTCCCCTAACGATGGCCCCAGAAGTAGCTCTTTGGTGGTAGGCTCACCGGTAGCCTCGGCTGTTTCCGGCACTGGACCGGTCCGCGAATCCTCCTCATCGGACCCCACCTCCGCCACGACGCCCACGGGCGGCTCCTCTGACCTTGCCGTGGCCAGGGGTTCCTCAATGGCAGCGGTCCGATCGGGTTCCAAAACGGCCTCTGAAGACTCAATCGTCTCCGATACTGCAGCAGCCTCCCGTCTCTCAGCGCTCAGCTCTGACTCCGTCGTGAGATCCTCTGAGGATTCGGCTGACGCTTCTGCCAGAGACTCATCCACATCAGCGAACTGCTCTGGTTCCACCGGGACATCACCCACCAGCTCGTCTGAACCTGCCTCTGGCGCAGGCGGTACCATCACCGACTCGAGCTCCGAGTCGTCCAATCTGGGCACGTAGACGCCTTGCACAGCTAGCGGTGAGTGTTCACCAAACAGGGCATAGGCAATACGGTTTTCTGGATCCATGCCCCGTGCGCCAGCCAGGATTTCCTCAGCCTCCTGGTTTCTGTTCTTCTCCAGCAGGATGACGCCAACCAACAGAATCGCCCTCAGGCATTCGGGGCAGACGCTCAGGATTTCTCCCGCCAATTCGTGAGCCTGCTCCCGACGTCCGTCGCGCCACAGCGTATCGGCGAGGGCAACTTTCAGGTCCAGGCGACTCGGCTCCGCATCTAACAAACTGCGAAACTCCTCAATAGCCTGACGGTACTGGCCTCCTCGAGCATATAACCGTGCCAGTGCTGCTTTGTTCAGTTTGACGCGGGGGGGTTCTACTCCATCGCGTTTGGCATACTGCCTGCGCAGGCGATTACGAATATCCTCACTGCTGGATGCCAGTTCAAATGCCCGCTCGGTGAACCAGATCGCTTCGTCAATCTGTCCTTTCTCCTCGAGGATAACCCCCAGTCCCGCAAAGGAGGTCAAGTTCTCCGGGTCAGCATGAGCGAGCAACCGCCTGAAGATGTCCGCTGCCTCGTCCAACTCGCCCTTCTCCAGGCACACCTCACCCAGGATCTGATAGGTTCGGATGTGCTTGGGGTATCGCAGCAGGATATGGCGGCAGATAGAGATGGATGCATCGTAGGCACGCATTTGCAGCAACCGACGGGCTTCCTCGCCATACTCGTACAGGCTGATCCTTGCCATGCGGCCCCCTTTCTCAAGACCGGAAGCGAAGTGCAGTACCCTGTTTCCCATTATGCGGAGGTTTCAGTAAAATGTCAATGCTCTGCGGCTTGCTGCGCAGGGCATATGCTTCCGTTAGCTCCGATCCTCGCCGCCCAGCTGAACAAACGCATCGTTGGGGATGACATGTCCCTGAGGGAGCCGTCCTTGTCCCAGCCACCTGGTTTGATCGTGCTATTTGGTTCCGGGGAAACCTCGGCGAGGGGCCGCGTCGTGTGGGATTGGCTGTTGCGCCAGTTGCCCCAACCCGTGCGCGTCAGCATCCTCGAGACTCCCGCAGGCTTCCAGCCCAACTCTGCGTTAGTAGCCGGAAAGGTGAAAGGGTTCCTCCTGGATCGTTTGCAGAATCATCGCCCGGAGGTCACCATTATTCCCGCCCGCAAACGTGACACTCCCTATAGCCCTGACGATCCTGCCGTCGTCGAGCCGATGCTCCACTCCGATGTCATCTTCCTCGGGCCAGGCAGCCCTACTTACACCGTTCGGCAGCTGCGCGATAGTTTGGCGTGGCACACGTTGGTCGCTCGCCATCGTATGGGTATGGCCGTCGTGATGGCCAGCGCAGCCACCATCGCCGCCGGAGCGCAAGCGCTGCCGGTCTATGAGATATACAAGTCGGGAGACGACCTGCACTGGTGCCCAGGCCTCGACTTCTTGGGACCCTACGGGCTGTCTCCCATCTTTGTCTCTCACTGGGATAACAGTGAGGGCGGTGCCGAGCTCGATACCAGTTACTGTTTCATGGGCCAGGAGCGTTTTGCCAATTTGCGGGAGTTGCTCCCCACTCCTGCCACGGTTGTTGGCATTGACGAACACACCGCACTCATCCTCGATCTTGGCCGCAAGGATTGCAAGGTCATGGGCAAGGGCGGGGTGACCATACAGAGAGATGAGGGTGAGCAAACCCATGAAGCCGGATCGTCTTTCTCCATCACCGAGCTGGGCCCCTTTAGTATGGTAGACACGGCCAACGGTTTGGCTACCGATGTCTGGGAACGAGTAGTAGTGACAAGTAATGGCCCTAGAGCAGCGTCCCCTCCCAGGGTGCATCAAGTCCCCCTAGAGGTCCTGGACCTGGTCCAGAAGCGGGAATCAGCACGCACAAGCCGAGACTGGTCACAATCCGACGCACTGCGTGCCGAGATCCGAAACCAGGGCTGGGAACTACGGGACACCCCCCAGGGACCCGAACTGCTCCCTGCCCCACAACCCCGTTAGCTTGGGCAATGGAGCTCATTCCTTAGCATATCCGGCCACTTTGGCCTTTGCGTCGCTGCAAGTCTCCTCGTGATCACCAGAAGGTCAGCTGTCTGGCAGGTCGCTGCCCACTTAGCAGGACATAGGGGGCGGCGCGTTCAGCTACAGCACCGACACCCCGCAGGTCCTGAACGCTGCGCAAGGGATCTCGTCCTCGTCGGCTTAGTATACGATCGGCTGACCGCGGACCAATGCCCGGTACCCTGAGCAGCTCTTCTCGACTGGCCCGGTTGACCTCCAGCGGATAGTACTGAGGATGAAGATTGGCCCACGCCAGCTTCGGATCCATTTCCAAGCACAGGTTGCCGCTGGGATCCAGGGCCAGGTCATTCACCGTAAAGTGGTATGAGCGCAGGAGAAAGTCGCTTTGATACAGTCGATGCTGGCGCACCGGAGATGCCGGAGGCAGGTGCTCCAACGGGGTACCGACCACCGGGGAGAATGCACTGAAGAAGGCTCGCGCCAAGCCCATCTTTCGGTAGAGGTCCTCAACGATCGCCAATATCTCCATATCCGATTCCCCCGATGCACCCACCACGAACTGCGTCGTGAGGCCAGCCCGTGCCCCCAATCCAGCATCGCGGAAACGCTTGGCCGCCTCCAGCGGCTGCAGCAGATCTGTTTGAAGCGTCTTGTCCCCACTGAGAAAGCGTAGTCGCTCAGCACTGGGCGCCTCCAAGTTGGTCGAAACTCGGTCCGCAATCTGCACCGCTCGTTCCACGGTCGATGGGTCACAGCCCGGCAGCAGTTTCAGGTGAATGTACCCTCGAAAATGGTACTTGAAACGGACCTGTTCCACCGTCGCAATCATGCGCTCCATGCTGTAGGCCGTATTGCGGCACACTCCCGAACTGAGGAAGAGTCCTTCAACCACCCTGCGGCGAGTCAGCTCGTCAAATGTTGCCGCCAGTTCGTCAGGGCTGAGCTCCTGCCGCTGCACATCACGAGAACGACGATTAGCGCAGTAGAAGCAGTCATTCTCGCAGTAGGTGGATTGCAGGATTTTGAGCAAACTGGCATACTTGCCCCCCGGCAGTGCCGCCGGGAACAGGCACTGAGACATGTCCTCCCGGGGCAGAGGGGCCAGGGCAGCGCCACCTTCAATCGTGCTGCTGACCCCCTCCCCGCACAGGTCGTACTGGGCCGCACGCGTCAGGAGCTTGAGCTTTTCCTTCCGATCCATGGCTCACCTCATCCGTCAAGTGTATTATAAGAACAGTTGTTCTATTTGTCAATACCGGAGGTGAGCGCTATAATTGCAGCCAAGGCGATGACCGGCGAGGTACTCTCGAGGAGGTAGAAGCAGGTGGAAGTGGATACAGGTACTTGGAAAGTCAAGGTTGGCCTAGCGCAGATGCTCAAGGGCGGCGTGATCANNGCGTGATCATGGATGTGGTCACTCCGGAGCATGCCAAGATCGCCGAGGATGCTGGCGCGTGCGCTGTCATGGCGTTGGAGCGCGTGCCTGCCGACATAAGAGCACAGGGCGGCGTAGCCCGCATGAGCG
>DDYO01000027.1 GCA_002348045.1 Anaerolineales bacterium UBA2232 | reverse complement strand
GCATCTCGTACAGCACGCAGCCCAGGGCGTAGATATCAGCGCCCGGCCCCACTCCTTTGCCCTCCCAGATCTCGGGCGCGATGTAGGCGGGTGTGCCGACGACGCCCCCTACTGACGAGCGGGCCACAACAGAGCTTTCGGCGGCTTTGACGAGACCAAAATCGGTCACAATCGCCTCACCACGGGCGTTAAACAGCACGTTGGTCGGCTTGATGTCGCGGTGGACAAAACCCTGGCTGTGGGCGTACTCCAGAGCGGCGGCTACCTCTAGGATGATTGGCATTGCCTCTTCCAAGGGCAGAGATCCTGCGCGTTCGATCCGGCTGGCGAGTGTGCCTCCCGGAAGCAATTGCATGGCGATGTACAGGCGGCCTTCCAGATGCCCCAGATCGTACACGGTGATAATGTGGGGGTGATCCAACTGGGCGGCCGCGCGGGCATCGTTCTCAAACCGCTCGACGAAAATCGGATCGGCCAGCAATGCCGGATGCAAGATCTTGAGGGCGATATCTCGCTTAAGCACGCTGTCAGTCGCCTTGTAAACGGTAGCGAACCCACCTCGACCGATCTCCTCGGCGAGTTCGTATTTCCCCAGGGTCTGCCCTCTTGATTGGTTCAAAGGATCCCTCTCCTACCCGCAGTCCTCATCGATCGGCGCTCCACAGTCCAAACAGAAGCGGGCTTGTTCATTCTCGATAGGCAAATTGCAGTTGGGGCATCGCCGCACTGCCTTGTCGCCGCGACGCACGATCACACCGCCGTTCAAATCCTGGCCTTCTATGCTTACCCGCCGGCCCTCACCGCGCCGAATATCCACCCGATCACCGACCTGTTTTCGGGCGCCCGGCTCTACCACATCACCGATAATGTTGATCGTCGTTGGGGTGATACGGTCCAAGAGGCTGCTTCCCCGGCGCATCACATGCACGCTTTCCACTTGCAGCAGTTCGGTCCGCAGGCCGCGGTCATCTTCGTAACTGACTCGGATCTCCAGAGGTACCCTCGCTCCACACTCCCCCTGCCGCGGTCGCGCGTGAACCTGCAACAACTGCGACTCGCCGGCGGGCAGACCCTCCATCTCCTGCAACCGGCGAGTTTCAAAGTTCTCTGAGAGGGCAAGTCCTATCCGGTAGGCTGGTCCAAAACCCACGTTCGACACTTCCAGATCGAGGACGTTAAACTCCTCCTCCACGAAAATGTCCCGTGCCTGCCCCTGAACGGATAGTTCTGGCAGCCGACGATAGAAACGCACCTGCTGTCGGCAGACGTTCCGCTTGTCCTGGTGCAGGACGGCGCTATACAGTCGCGCGGCCTCCTCGAATAGATCGGCGATCCGGGCTGGATCGGTGGATTCCCGTGCGGCTGCCACCTCTGCTGCTTGACAATAGGCATCTGCTGCGGATTCTCGATGCCCTAGCCGCTCCAGGGCTTGGGCTTGCTCCACATAATCGCCCACTTTTTGTGCCAGGTCTGCCACCCGTTCCCAGTGTTCCAACTTGAGCCGAAGACCAAGTGCCTCTTTCAGGGACATGGCTTCTTCGTAGACCTCGGCTGCCCGTTCGTACTGGCCGTTTTCTTCTAGGATGTGCGCCGCTTCGACGAGGCTCCCCTGTTTGATTGAGGCGTTGACCATGCCTTCCCAGTTACCCAATCTTGACCAGGTGTCGAGTGCCTGTTGGGTCAACCCTGCCTCATAATACAGGTCGGCTGCCTTAATCCCATCACCGGCCTTGGCAAACAAAGGAGCCGCGTGTGCTGGGTCTCCCACCTCCTCGAACAGGCGTGCGGCCTGCAATACTTCCCCCATCTGAGCCAAGATCGTCGCCAGGCCGACCTTGTCATCTGCCTCGCGATACAGATCGCGGGCGCGTTGCAAGTCCCCAATAGCCTGCCACCGAGCTGCCGCTTTTTGGGCCTGCCCAGCGTGTTCGTACAACAAGGCAGCCTCCTGTACCAGGCTAAGACGATCCTCGTACAGAACTGCAGCCTGTTCCAGGTCGCCACGCAGGGCGTAGGCGACAGCAGCTTCTGCGTATTGCTCCTGTGCTTCGTACTCCTCAGGATTACGCAACTCCTCTGGAGGTTGGGCTTTCCAGCGGATGGCATAGATCATTCCGTCCCGCCCGCCGAAGTAGCTGTAATCATCGGCCACTGTGGGTTCGGTCACGATCCGCGACTTGAACTGATGCTTCCACAGCTCTTGTCCGCTTATCACATCCACGGCACCCAAGGTGCCATCGTTGGTGCCCAAAAATAGAGTGTCTTCCACGATCGCTGGCGGCGGCAAAATATGCCGTTCGGCATACAAACGCCATTGCTCGGTTCCATCCGCCGCGTCCAGCGCCAACATGGCATAGGTGGGCTCCTGCTTGCCATCGACCTCGCGATAAACCCGGCTGCCGACAAACACCCTGCCTCCGGTGGCCGCTGGCGGAGATGTGATCCCGTTGCCTCTTTCTTGCTGGCTCTGCCACAACAGCCGCCCAGATTGCAAGTCGACGGTGTAAAGGTGACCATCCCTGCAAGGCAGATAGGCTCGCTCAGAGTCGATCGAGATCCTGGAGTCGAACCATCCCCCTCGCGAGAAACGCCAGCGTGGGGATCCTTCCTCGGTTGCATAGGCCACTACCTCGTTTTCTCGGCCCCCAACGCAGACGATTCCCTCCCCGGCGGCAGGGGCAGCCGGCGCCCAGGAGCTATGCCTTACAGACCAAAGGCTCTTGCCTGTTTCAGCGTCCAACGCGTGGAACCACCCATCACAGGCGCAAAAAAAGGCTTTACCCTTGAATAGAGTAACAGCCGATAGGCTGTGAGCTTGTGTGGGGTACTGCCACAACGGTTCACCGGTCTGGAGGTCCAAGGCGAGAAGAGCCTTGCTGGACGAGGGCAGGGTGTTCATGTCCTCACAGCCCACGAAAAGACGTACTCCGTCAGTCGCCAAGCTGTGCGCGAGTGACTTTTCTCCAAGGGACCGCTCCCAGGCAATTTCCCCAGTTTTCACGTCGAGAGCCAAGAGGGTTCCATTCTCGGTACCCAGGCAGTAGACCCCGGCAGAAACGACCGGAAAACAGTTCGGCTTGATGAGTCGCAGGCCCAAATCAGTCACCCAGGCGATCTCGCCGATGCCTACCGTGTCCCGTGGACGCTGCCAGCCGCAAGTGGGGCATCGATTTGCATCAAGGATGAGATCATGGCATGTGGGGCAAAAAATCGCTAACATCAAGAATCACTCCCCAATTCACTAATATCGGTCTGTCTCAGGTATTCGTGTGTGCAGGATTTTCAAAACCGCCAATCGATGTGGCAGGGCGTCAGGGTGTGGTAAGCAATGGCAAGGCTTTCATTCCTTAACGCCTCCATGATCGTGCATTTGCCAAACCCCTTGACACCTTTCATGATATCTTCCGTATTTCAATGTTTTGTAATTGTCGTACGTTACTTGAGCGGTATCCACCATTGCAGGTCATGTAGATCAGCGAACTGTGAGATCCGCACCACCAATTGGTTAGCGCCTTCGGGCACTTTGCCCAGAAAGTATCCAATTTGGCTGTGTCGCTCCGGGTAGCTATTGCTGGTGACCTCGTAGGAGCTACCGGGCTCCAGAAGGAACTGCTTGGGATCTAGTAGGTTGCGCTCAGTCTGTGCATACGTGTTGCCCAGGTTATCCTTTACTTCAAAGTACTTGTTCTGATAGCGAAGCAGAACCGGGTTGTTGCCCTCGTTGCGTACGATGAACTTGAGCCCGATCTGTCCGCTACTCTCGATGTCGAAACTTGATAGGAATACCGAGATGCCATTGGCAGAAAAGCCCTCCAATACCGGCTGCTGAGAGCCCGGCGAGGGGGTCTGAGAACTGCTCAGTAGGGCGTTTAGCGGAATCGTCCATTGCATGTCGCGCAGGTCAGCGAACTGGGAGATCCGCACCACCAACTGGTTGGCGCCTTCGGGCACCTTGCCTAGAAAGTA
>DDYO01000106.1 GCA_002348045.1 Anaerolineales bacterium UBA2232 | reverse complement strand
GATCCGCGACAAGCAGGATGAGCAGGGCTGCTGGCCCCTGGAGTACCACTATAACAGCAAGACCTGGATCAACTCGGGGCGCAAGAATGCCCCGAACCCATGGGTGACGTTGCGGGCGCTGCGGGTGCTGAAGGCGGTGGGGTAGGGAGATCGCTGGACCGGGCGCAGACCCCCCTCCGGTTGGGCCGGCCCTGTCCTGCGACGTGGCTGCAGCCGGCGCCGTGAGCCTGCTTGACCGCCCGCGGGTTCCGGTACACAATGCAGGTGGCCGATAGAGGTCACTGGACGACGGTGAGAGCAAAGGAGGGCAACGTGGCCGAGAGTGTGTACAAGATCATTGAGCTGGTGGGAACCAGCACCGTGTCCTGGGAGAGAGCCGCGGCAGCCGCGGTGGAAATGGCGTCAAAGACCGTGCGGGAGCTGCGCATCGCCGAAATCGCCCAGCTGGACATGACCATCGAAGACGGCAAGGTGGCGATGTACCGGGCCAAGGTGAGGCTCTCCTTCAAGTATCAGCCCGAGGACTAGGCGCGGGGGGCGATCCGCAGATTGCACAGATTGCACAGATGAGGGGAAGGGCCAGCTGCGCTCTTGGGGTGGCCCTTCCCGCAGAACGGCGTGACGCAGCCCTCGGCGGCGCCAGGGGTTTGGGCTGACCCGCGCCTAGCGTGACCAGCGCCGTCCGCCAAACACGCTGCGGGGAACCAATCCTCGGCTCGTGCCGACAGGCTGCCAGCAGTTGGCCAAGGGGCGCGCGCCTCGCTGCGTTAGACTGAAGGGAGAAGGCGGTGATCCGCAACCCGCACGTATTGCGGGAGTTTGAAGAGGAATACGCTCGGAGCGAGCCGGTGGACTACTGGCGCAACCTCCGCATTTTCGAGGCGTTGTACCAGGAGGCGCGGGCACTGGGCGTGCTGCCGCCGGCTGACCCCCTGGAAGGCCTGGAGGACACTATCGCCTGGGTTCGGAAGCTAAATGGTCTCCCGCCTGCTTGAGCGGCTGGCGGCCGCACTGTCGGACGCGTCCATCCCGTACATGCTGGTGGGCGGGCAGGCAGTCCTGCTGTACGGACTGCCTCGATTGACCGATGACGTGGATGTCACGCTGGGCATCGGGCCATCCCGCTTGCCCGACCTGCTCGAGGTGGTCGAGAAACTGGGCTGGGATGTGCTGGTGGCCCACCCACGGGAGTTCGTCCGACAGACCCTTGTGCTGCCGTGCCGCGATCCACTAACCAGCGTGCGAGTTGATTTCATCCTCTCGTTTACCCCCTATGAGCGGCAGGCTCTGGCCCGCGCCCACCAAGTCACCATCGGCCAGACAGAACTGGCCTTTGCGGCCCTTGAAGACCTCATCATCCTCAAGATCGTGGCCGGCCGTCCTCGGGACTTGGAGGATGTGCGCGGGGTGTTGATCAAGAACCCCACCGCTGACCTGGCCTATGTCCGAAAGTGGCTGCGTCAGCTGGAGCTGGGGGCGTCCGAGCCACTGTTGGTGAGATTCGATACGCTGTTTGGCTGAGTTTGGAAGGTAACCCTACAGGAGCGGCGGGCCCTGCTGACCAGCAAGTAAGATCGAGCTCGTGAGGTGCGCCGTAGAGGGGCGATCAGCGCGCTTTGCTGATGCTTCGTGTTTGGATAGACCGCGACCTTCAAGTGATGGCGACAACGGTGCGCCAACCCAAGTGCGTCTGGTCCAATGTGGTGGCGTGTGGCTGCCGCCCTCCGGCAGCGCAACCTGTCGTCGGGCGTCCCTACGGCTACTGCGCCCGGACGGTCTGACTTGGATGGGAGGAATCATGATTTCCAAGGCGATAGCGGATATCACCGAGGAGGACTTGCAGAGGCTGATTGACGACGAGGTCGGTGAGCGCAAGACCATCGAATACAAAGCCACGCTACCGGCGGACTTGCCGGAGGCAAAAAAGGAATTCTTGGCAGATGTATCGTCGCTCGCTAATAGTAGCGGTGGCGACATCGTATACGGTATGGCGGAGGATCCCAAAACAGGCTTACCGACCCGCCTGGTAGGGCTCGCGATTGATAACGTCGACAAGGAGATACTACGCCGGCAGGCCTTGATACGAGACGGCATCGAACCACGACTGCCACTCGTCGACATACAGCCGGTGAACTTACTGAACGGCCGTGTGATACTTGTCATTAGGATACCCCGCAGCTGGATGGGGCCGCATCAGGTTACTTTCCGGAACCACGCCAAGTTCTATTCTCGGGACAGCAACGGCAAGCACCAGCTAGATGTGACCGAACTGAGGACTGCCTTCACGCTCTCGGCCGGTCTTGAGGAAAGAATCAAGCGCTTTCGAGCCGACAGGCTGTCCAATATCGTTGCCGACGAGACTCCTGTCCAGCTCGGCGAGGGTGCCAGGATCGTCGTGCACGTGGTCCCGTTTAGCGCGTTCGAGCTGCGCTCAGGAATCGACGTCGCAGGAGCAGTAGCCGACACCTCGCTTAGGGAGCTCATGCTGCCTCTGTGCAGAAGCACCAGCCAATCCCGCTACAACCTTGACGGGTACCTGACGATAGACATAGGTGCTCAGGATCGGCCAATGTCCTATTTTCAGTTGTTTCGCACTGGCGTAATCGAAGCAGTGGATGCCCGCATGCTGAGGTCGAATCGATCCGCAGACAAGACAATCCCCGCACCCTTGTTCGAAAGGAATCTGGCGGATTCGCTCAAGCGATATCTTACCCTCATAACAAAGCTGTTGGTCTCGCCTCCAGTTGTCGTCTTCGTGAGCTTGCTCAACGTCAGAGGTTATTCGCTGGCCGACCACGTGAGTTGGGACCATCGTGATTTCGTTGTCGACAGGGACGTTGTGATGCTGCCTGACACCGTGGTCGAGAGCTTTGAGGGCTTTGGCGCTGACTCGCTCGCACCGTGCTTCGATGCGCTGTGGAACGCCTGCGGTTATGCGAAATCGCGCACCAGCGGACGCTAGGCTCAACCTGGCCGCGAAGCCAGCTCGCAAGGCCTGAAGGGCGGGCCAACCCGACCAACGGCGTGTTAAGGTCCACTCGGCCGATACGAGGCGGCTTCTATGAGGTCTTTCCTCCAACACTCGGCGAGAGTGAGTACGCTATGGTAGCTGTTTTGTTGGTCAGCGAGCGACTGCCGCCCCTTCCACGCCTCCCCCACCCCCGTTTGACCCACCCGACTGCCTGCGGTACAATGTTTATGTCAGATCATCCTATACTCTGGTTCGGGCATTGGTCCGGCGCGCCCAGGCTTCTGACAGTCTGGGCGCTGCAATTGAGGCAGACAAGACCGGCAAACGCGCCGTCGCCTGCGGGCCAGACCGCCAAGAAGGGCTCGACCCTGTGAAAGGCATTGGGAAACAATTATGACTCACTCAACCGACGAACCCGCCCCTACCGGACCGGCCGGCGAGGCGACATCTCCCTCCCCCGACGTAGTAGAGCCGGAGCGTTCCCTGCCGGCGGCCACCCTCGCCGACCTGCCCAAGCCCCTGCAAGCAGCGGTGGCCCGGGCCGGCTGGCGGGAGTTGATGCCCGTCCAGGCCCGGGCGATCCCCTACCTGCTGGCCGGGCGCGACCTGATGGTCCAGTCCCGCACCGGCAGCGGCAAGACCGGCGCGTACCTCCTGCCGGTGATGGACCGCATCGAGCCGCGGCGCTCGTCGTGCCAGGCGCTGGTGCTGGTGCCCACCCGGGAGCTGGCGAAACAGGTGGCCGATGAGGCTGCCATGCTGGCCGGCGACTCGGGCATGCGCACGGCGGTGGTGTACGGCGGGGTGGCCTACGGCCCCCAGCTGGACGCCTTCCGCGAGGGCGCCCACCTGGTGGTGGGCACGCCGGGGCGCATCCTGGACCACCTCCTCAAGCGCAACCTCTCGTTGCAGGACCTGCAAATCCTGGTCTTTGACGAGGCCGACCGCATGCTGTCCATGGGCTTTTACCCGGACATGAAAGAGATCCAGCGCTACCTGCCCCAGCGCTACCACCAGGGCTGCATGTTCTCGGCCACCTTCCCGGCCCATGTGCAGCGGTTGGCCGGCGAATTCCTCCACGAGCCCGAGTTCCTCAGCCTGAGCCG
>DDYO01000153.1 GCA_002348045.1 Anaerolineales bacterium UBA2232 | reverse complement strand
CTAGGCGAGGCTGGCTACTGCCGTCCCGAACCGCTAGGTGCGGGGCTGGCGTGACTAGGTGTAGGGGCAATTCCTCGCTGGCGCGAGACTCTGCATGAATTGCCCCTACACCCATTGCGAGGCGCTGCGCAGCCGCGGCGATCCGTCCTGGCAGTGCCCCGGGGCGGCAGAATGCCCTTGCTGCCCGCTTGCACAGGCCATCCCACCGTGCGGAATTACCCTGTCTACCCGGGCAGAACGACCGCGCCCAGTCGAAAAGACGCCGCCAAGCGTAGTATATCGGTCAGGAGGGAAAAGATGAACCATGGTCTGCATCACGCTTTGGGCCAGTGCCTCACCAATGGGCTACCCGGCGTGGAGGTGCTCCTGGACGCTGCCTGCGGAGGGAGCCAGCACTTGCCCCTCTTCATGTCCGCCCAGAGGTCGAGGGCCACCGAGGTGTGCGATGTGGACGCGCTGGTCATGAAGCGCGGCCAAATCCGGTTGATCATCGAGATCGAAGAGTCCAGCATCAACCCGACGCAGCTCGCCGGCAAGGTCCTGGCTTCGGCGCTGGCTAGTCACTACATCCACGAGACCCAACCCCGCCCCGTTCGCCTGGCTCAACCCGTGCGTTCTATTCAGGTGGTGGATGCTTCGCTCCTGGCCCCGGGCAGCTCCAAACAGGCGCAGTTCCGTCAGATCGAAGCGCGCATCAGGGCCCTCTTGCCATTGCCGGGCAGCTCGATCACCGGGTACTCGCTGCTGGAGATCGACGGCTCCCGAAGGCCCGTCGATTGCGCAGCGCTGCTTGCCGCGGTCAAGGATGCCCTGGCGGCTGGCTAGGTCGGGGCAATCGCCCGCCGCGCAACCCCACGGACTGCTGTGCGTATTGTAGAATGTACACAGTTGTTCACCACCGCTTCAGTGGCCAGGAGGAAAGGCAATGAAAGGCGACCGCCTCTATCAGATTCTCGTTGGATGTTTGCTGCTGGTGTTCGGCGTCATCCTGCTCCTGCAAACCCTGGGTGTGCTGGGCCCGTTCACCGGCCGCATCTGGCCGACGGTGTGGGCGCTCCTGCTCGGCTCGGTGGGCCTGGGCTTCCTGGTGGCGTTTGTCAGCAGCCCGCGCACCCGCTGGTCGGCGGCCATCCCGGCCCTCACCCTGCTGGGGCTCAGCACCCTGGTCCTCTTTGGCCAGCGCATCGGCGCGCCGGCGGGGGGGCTGTTTTTGGCCGCCATCGGCCTCGGCTTTGTGCTGGTCTTCCTCGCCCGCCCCGACTTTTTCTGGCCCATCATCCCCACCGGCGTGCTGCTGACCCTGGCAGTGGTGGCCTGGCTGGGCGCTTCGGCCGAAACCTGGGTGCCGGCCATCCTCTTCCTGGGCATCGCGGGCACCTTCCTGGTAGTGTACGCCATGCCCGGCACCGACGGCCGCCGCCGCTGGGCCCTCTGGCCGGCGACCATCATGGGCGGCATGGGCATCCTCTTTTCCCTGGGCGCCAGCGGCTGGATGGGCTACATCGTTCCCGTGGCAGTCATCATCGCCGGCCTGTCCTTGGTCATTCGCTCCTTGCTCCGGGCGCGGTGACGACGTAGGTCCCCAACCGAACACCGTCCTGCGGACGCCGCGTCCGCAGGACGGTTCACCTCCTTCGCCGTCAACCTCCGCGCCGCGCCACACCCTGTCCCTCGACCTTGCTCCTCCACCGCGTCTGATCTACAATGATGCCCACACGGCAGTTCATCCTCAGCAAAGGAGCGGGACATGGCGGACAAGTACCTCATCGGAGTGGACATCGGCACCACGGGCTCCAAAGGCGTCCTGGTGGACGCGAAAGGCAAAGTGTGGGCCTACGTACATCGGGAGCATCCCGTCTCGACGCCCCGTCCGGGGTGGTGCGAACAGGACGCCGACGACGTCTGGTGGGCGGACCTGTGCTACATACTGAGGGGCCTGCTGGCCCAGTCGGGGGTGGACCCCAAGGCCGTGGCGGCGGTGGGCCTCAGTGCCCTCAGCCCCGACATGCTGCCGGTGGATGCCGACGGCCGGCCCCTGCGCCCGGGCATCCTCTACTCCGACATGCGGGCTTCCACCGAGATCCAGGAGATCACCGAACTGCTGGGCGCCCAGCGGGTGGTCGAGCTGTGCGGCCGCCCCCTGCCCCCCGACTCGGTCGGCCCCAAGATAGTCTGGATGCGCAAGAACGAGCCCCAGCTCTATGAGCGGACGGCGATGATCCACACCGCCGCCAGCTACCTGGTCTACCGGCTGACCGGCGAGAACGTGATTGACCTCATGGGCGCGGTGGGCAACAGCCCCCTCTACGACGCCGCGGCCAACACCTGGCGGGAGGACGTTTGCCGGGACCTGCAGATTCGCCCCGACACTCTGCCCTCCCCGCGGCCGGTCACCGACATCGCCGGCGGAGTGACCGCCCAGGCCGCTGCCGAGACGGGCCTGGCCGAAGGGACACCGGTCACCACCGGCGGCATCGACGGGGTGGTGGAGGTCCTCAGCACCGGCGCCGTGGGCATGGGCGACACCAGCCTGCTCTACGGCACCACCATGATCATGGGCATCACCATTCCGCCGCCGGCGCCTGGCTCCAAGCTGATGGGCTTTCCCCTGGGCGTGGCCAATCAGTTCGCTGCCTCTGTGGTGATGTCGGCCTCCGGCGCCCTCACCCGCTGGTTCCGCGACCGCTTCGGCCAGGCTGAGCTGGACGCCGAATCCAGGCTGGGCATCAGCGCCTACCAGCTCCTGAGCATGGGGGCCGAAAGCATCCCGCCCGGTTCCCAGGGCCTGGTGGTGCTACCCTACTTTGCCGGCGAGCGCTCGCCCATCTGGGACTCGGAGGCGCGGGGACTGATCCTGGGCCTGACCCTGTCCCACACCCGCCAGCACATCTACCGGGCCCTGCTGGAGGCCACCGCCTTGGGCCTGCGCCACGGTCTGGAACCCCAGTTGGAGGCCGGCGCGCAGATCACCCGCATCATCTCCACCGGCGGCGGCACCAAGAGCCGCGTGTGGACCCAGATCGTCAGCGACGTCATCGGCTACGACCAGGACCTCCTGGTCCAGCCCTGGGGCGCCCCCTACGGCGACGCCTACCTGGCCGGCGTGGGGGTGGGCCTCTTCCCGGACCTGACGGTCATGCGGGAGGTCTGGAAGCCGGAGACCGTGACGGTGAAATGGGATCCCCAGCGCAAAGCCCTCTACGACCGCTATTACGAGGTGTACAAGGGCCTGTACCCCAAGCTGAAAGACGACATGCACGGGCTGGCGGCGTTGTCTGCCGCTGTCCCGCGCTGAGCGGGGCTGGGTATTCCCGTCTCGCGATCTGCGCGGGACGATCGGTCGCCGCAGGCGAGGCTCGCGAGGGCAAGCATGTTACCGTAGTCGGTGGTGGTTGACAAGGATCGCGGCTGGTACATCGGCACAGAAACGGCGGCGTTGGAGATGCGCTCCAGCAGGCCGCCAACCGACTCGTTCACGGTCCCGCTGATGGTCAGGTCGCAGCCGGGATCAGGGAGTGCTCGTCGCCAGACGGAGAGGACCCTGCACCAGCGGCAGGTAGACCGCCGTGTCGCCCAGGTAGCCGATGGCCACCGTGGGTTGTCCTGCCCACAACACCGACACGATCGCAAGGCTTACCACTCAGGCCCAAACGAGGACGGCTCGACGGCGCACGCCCATGGTCAGGCTCCTTTCGAGTGCGGTGGGACTGATCGGCTTCGATGGCCGGTCCAGCGCCGCTCGCACCCCCGCCATTGGCCCGACCCGCAACGTTTACCCATGTGAAGCGTGCAGGGCTGCTGAAACTAACTCGGCGTATTCGTCGGATGCACGGCTGGACCTTGGAGGAGCCTTGCCATCACCCGAAAGCCGTTGGCGACGACGGATTCTGGCCGTATAATCCCTACGTGATGCGGTGTCGGCCAGCGGGCCGATCAGCATGGCCTGAGCCACAGACGTGACCTCCACGGCAGCCTGACCGAGTTGTGTTGCTGAGCCTGAGAAAGTCGCGCAGGATGGTGCCTACTAGGTACTTCTCGTTACTGGAACCGCATACTCATGATCTGGCTCGTCAGGCGCCCGCTTTCGTCCATTATTGAGTAGAGGTGTGATGAAGAGCACCGCAGTGCCACCATCAGACAGCACCGACATAGCAGCACCGCCCGCAGAATTGATCGCTGCTTTTGCTACGGGCAACGCCGTGCTATTCGTCGGCGCCGGGCTCTCGATTGGTGCAGGGCTTCCGAGCTGGTCGGAGTTGGTGTCCGCCCTATCGGCGGAGACTGGATACCAAGGGAAGGACCCCCTTAAAGCTGCCCAGTACTACGTGGATAGGCACCCTAATCGAGCCATCTTGGTGAAGCACCTGCGAGAGCGATTGGATACGACAGGCATTGAACCTACAGCATGCCATTCGCTTCTGACTCAACTACCGGCCAGAATCGTGTGCACGACGAACTTCGACAATCTATTGGAGCGTGCCTACCAAGCGGCTGGTCATGAGGTCAACCTAGTAGTGACGGCAAGCGACTTGCACAAATGGGACGAGACCAAAGTCAATGTCATCAAGCTCCACGGTACACTCGACAGTCCGGACTCGATAGTAATCACAGAGACAGACTACGACAACTACCCGAAAACTCACGGCTGGTGCGTGACCCAGCTCGCGTCACTGCTGGCAACCAAGACGTTCCTTTTTGTGGGTTACAGAATGTCTGATGTGGATCTCAGGCAAGTTCAGAGTCATGTCGCTCTTGTTGTGGGGGCGCAGAGGCGACCTTACTACCTGGTCACGTTTGGCTTGTGCGGCCTTGAGTTGAAGAGCCTGGAGCAGAAGGGGTGTCATGTAACCAACCTGCCATCGAAGGGGAACCGTAACGACCACCTGTACACGTGGTTACGTCAGATGTCGCAGGAGGTGCAGAAATCGAGACCGCCACGGGTCGAGACAATGGCGACGGCATCGACGTGTCGGGAGGCGCACGAACCAAGCGAGCACTCACGAAAGGTCCCGGGACGGACGGACGGCGGCGGTGGAGAGATCGGTGCGTTGTCGGGACTCGAGTCTCTCTCACGCGAGACTGTGAGCCGTGCGGGGTACGCTTCATCAGTTCAGATCAGTATGGTACCTTCATCCGTTCACGACGCCGTTCCGCTGCGGCCAATAGTGCTCACTCCGCGAAACGACCTCGTGCGGGAGGTGCTGAGCCACATGGAATCGGCGACGTGGGTCGCAATCTGCGGTGGACCGGGCACCGGCAAGACCCAAATCGCTCGCGCGGTTCTTGAGGTTGCTTCTGCTCGGCAGAGCTGGTGGGTTTCACTACGCAATCTGGATCAGGATCGGGGTGAGGCTCATCTTGCGGATCAGCTTGCTCTGTGGTTCGGCAAGGTGTGCGCCCAGTGTGGAGCGCCACCAAGAGGAGACGCTCCGCGGGATGCCTCCGTATGGCTAGTCCATCACCTTGCGCGCATGCTTGGGTCAGAGATGCTTCTTATTCTCGATGACCTGCCGGATCCGAGCAAGTGCGCTGGCGTTCACGACACCATTGCAGGCATAGCGAGCGTATTGCAGCCCTATGGGGCGCACATGCTATCAACCTGCCAACACCGGCTGCCGCCTGTCTGCGACACCGAACCTCAACTCGTCACACAGATGAGCATGCCCACGCTTACTAACATCGAGGTGGTCGAAATGCTGCAGGGCGCTGGCGCACCGCCCGAAGTCGCGACCATGCGGCGTGGCGAGATGATCGTAGCATTAACTAGAGGCCACCCGGCTTTGGCTTCAGCCACCATCGCGTGGCTTCGGGACCGCCGGTGGGCAATGGGCCGTGCTGAACTGTCGGCGTTGTTTGCTAGGGAGTCGACGGAGGATGTGCAACGCTACTATAGGCGTCAACTCATACGGATGGTCGGTGCCGATGCCAGGGACTTCCTCTACCGTCTCTCTGTCGTCGATCACGACTTCAGTCGGCAACTCGCGCTCGAAATCGGCGACATCTCCCCGAGCATCAATAGGCCGGGCGAGTTGCTGGATGACGTGACTGGTCCCTGGGTGCAGCCGCTACAAGCTACCTTGTTCGAGGTTACGCCCCTGCTGAGCGGAGTGGGCGCCGAGAACCTGGACTCGCAATTGGTCCGTGAAATCCACGCTCACGTTGCTGGATTCCTCACCTCTGGGAAGACGGTAAGCGCGTCTGTCGCTCACCGAGTAGTGGCACACCTGTTGGCGGCGCGTCTATACCAGAGACTGACTGTGTTCCTTGTTCAACTCCTACTATCGGCACGAACGACGGCACAGGCTCAGTCCGTGCGATGGGCGACTATGGTGCTGGGGGCAGGTGCCGATTGGCCAGCTGAAGTACCACTTGGCCTAAGGATCATGCTCCGCGCGGCGCAGGTGCGAGCTACTGCACTCGCCGGTGACAATTTCACTCGGCTTGATCAGGATCTTGTCGTTCTGATGTCGCAGGCAGGGGACGGCGAACTCAACGCGCTGATCTTCGCAAACGGTAACGCTGGAGTCCTGTGCCCCGGAATGCTCCCCCAAGTAGCGGTGTCGCGCACCTTTGCGTTAGCCCGCCTCGCGAAGTCTGCTCATCCCGATCTCTATGGAATGCTACATACGCATCGTGCCGACATGATCTGGGCAGCCGCTGCGACGGCATCGACGCGAGACGACGTGTTGTTCTTCCTAGAACGATTGGACGGCCTGGAGGATGATGAGCGCAAGCAGGTGATGTCCTCTGAGCTATCCGTAGAGTCGACAGCATGTCTGATCGAACAGATCTGGCTCTCGGAATTCCTGAAGCCGATCGAGAAGCGCCGCTGGAAGGAGGTTCTCGACACTTTGGGTAGTATCGAGCGAATGCTGTGCTACACCGAGGCTCCATTCATCGCTGCAGTCGCTCGCTGCAAGGCATTGGTCTGGGCCGAGCAATTGCACGAAGTTGACAAGGCTCTGGAAATCATGCAGAACCTTCCCGCATCGAGCTGTTCAGACCTCGTGTTTCTCGCTAACTACACCATGGGCTGCATCCTGTTCGACGCAAGACGGATGGAGCAGGCTGCGGAGCATCTGGCGCCGCAAGCGTGTGCCGACGGTAAGCGGTTCACGTACTACCGATTCGACTCAGTTCGCAGGACTGCACTAGCCAACGCGAGCTTGCTGAAGTATCCCGAGGCCATCCGGGGTTGCTTGTCTGCACTCAGGTTCGCATCGACTGACGACTCAATACCGACCTATGATCGACTCGAGATCCTCGGAGAGCTGGCCTGGGACTGGTGGGCTACCGGCGCCAGGAGAAAGTGTGCATCTGCGATGTACGGTTTGGTCAAAGCGCTCTCCAAGCATGCTGACATAGCGAGCCCGCGTTTCCGCGAAGTATTCAATAAGGTGTCTCATGCCCTCGGCTGGTTTGTCAGTCACGCGCTGACAGGCGATCCTCCGCGCCTTCCGCAGTCTGAGTACGTTCCTGTCGAGGCCGGGTTTTTTGGATTGCGGCGTGAGCGCCTTGCGGAGTATCAGCCGCCGTTTGGTTTTTCGATGCCACGACTTCTGACGATGACGGGAACGTTGGCGGCTCTGCTCAACCTTCCTGGTATTGCGTGCCAGGCCTATGACCAGGCGTGCGTTATTGCTGGCGGCGTTTGTGCCACTGGCATGATGGGTTTAGAGCTGATGCAATATGCGTCTGCATCGGCTCGGCTTGGCCGCATTGAGGCCAGCCTTCGCATTGGTGTGACAGCGATGAAGGCGCTCGCTGCGGAAGAGGGAGGCACTGGCAAAGCCACTTCGCACGTGTCCTGGGAGGATCTCCCGAAAGAGAAACGGGCTGCCACAGAGCGCGGTCTCTTTGGGTACGTGTTCGCACCCGCGTTTGCCGAAAGCTTTCGGACCCGGCAGCCTCGCGAGGCCCCGATTGCTCAAGCGTCACTGCTAGGTTATGCGATGCGTGGCCTTGCCAAAGATGCGGAGGACTCGGCATTTTGGGAGCAAGTCGCTTGCGCCGTCGAAACCTTAGGAGAAGTAGCTTGTTTGCGGCAAGTCCTACAGCAAGAGCTGAGCATCGCGCACTCTGATCAATACCTATGGTCGCTCAGCCTGGTGATCAGGTCGACGCAGCCCCATCTGAAGTTGATTGACAGCCTATCACTGCAAGCGGCTTCCGTCACTTTCCTCGTAAATCCCAACCATCTGTGCCAGCACCTACTACCCGGTATCGCAGACATGCTTCACCGATTCTGGAGCAACATCGCTTGCACGCGTGGGTTTGCGCTCAGTGGTCCTCAGCTGTTCCGACAGCGGCTCGAAGTGGCGAGGTCGGCGAGCCCTGTCATTGCCGCAATTGAAGTTATCGAGTCGGCTGCCGTAGCTCTGCGAGCCGTACTTCCTAACGAAGCCAAGCAGGTCTTCAGAACGGCCAGAAGCCTTGGGTAGGGCGACCCTCACATGGCGGGACCAGCCTCAGATGACCCGAATGAGCAAAGCTAACCAGCAAGCACAATGCCCAAGGGCCTGTCCATACTGGCTCTGGCCTCGTTCCTGGAGCGTTGCCCGCTGGGGACGTTGGAACCCAGCGTAGGTCCGCCGGCAACGCTCCCCCAGACGCGGCATGGGACGCTGCTGGAACGAGAAAACCCTATGATCGGATATCGGGCCTGACTATGTATGATCCGTGCTTGACTGCGCAGGCTACCCTGACTGCAGCCGCCACGAACCGTCGCCCCCCCACGTCATCCCGAGGCGCTGCGCGGCCGTGGCGACCAGCGAGGGTGCTGCAGGCCGGTCAGACGCCCGCCGGGTCGTACACCCGGTTCATCAGCTGCAGGGTGTAGCCGGCTTCGCCGAGGGCGATGACGTTCAGGCAGGCATAGTCCTGGCTCAGGCGGAAGATGCTTCGCAGGGGCATGTCCAGCACGTGGCTCAAGA
>DDYO01000217.1 GCA_002348045.1 Anaerolineales bacterium UBA2232 | reverse complement strand
CCTCCGGCCTCTACGTCCCGAACGCTTAGCCCTTGTGCCGTTTTTACTGGTGGTTTAACGTGGTTCCTGATTATTTGGGCCATTCTTGGGCCATTGGGCCATCAGGGAGACGTATGGGACAGATCACGAAGCGCGGCGAGTACCAGTGGCGGGCTAAGGTTCGGCGCAAGGGCTTCCCGGAGCAGTCGCGCACCTTCACCTACCGGGAGGACGCGGAGAAGTGGATCCGGACCGTCGAGCGGGAGCTGGAGACCTCTGGTTTCGTGGATCGCCGCGAGGCGGACAAGAACACGCTAGGGGAAGTTCTCCGCCGCTACCAGCAAGAGGTGACCCCCACCAAGAGGTCCGCTTCCATCGAATCGGTCAAGATCGACGTGATCATGAAGGATGCGGTGCTGCCAAAGCTCAAGATGTCGGCACTTGCGGGCAGCGCCATCGCTAGCTGGCGAGATCGCCGACTCAAGGAAGTTAGCGGAGCCACTGTGAACCGCGAGATCGACGTGCTGTCCGCAGTGCTCAACCACGCACGTCGGGAGTGGGGCATCCATGTTGAGAACCCGATCCCGTTCATTAAACGACCGGAGAAGGCGCGAGCGCGTGATCGTCGCTTTTCGGCCGAGGAGGAGTCCTACTTGCTGGCCGCGCTGACGGGTGGCGAGCGTCTGGCCGATGGTACGTTCAGCAAAGGAGCACGCAATCCATGGTTGCTACCGCTCGTTCAACTCGCCATTGAGACGGCCATGCGGCGCGGTGAGCTGCTATCGCTGACATGGGAGAACGTGGACCTGGAGCGTCAGACGGCCCACCTACCTCTGACGAAGAACGGTGACGCACGAACGGTGCCTTTGTCTACTCGGGCCGTGGCCATCCTCAAGGCGCTGCCTGCACCAGAGGCCAAAGAGGATGTTGAGGACGGAACCGAGGTTCAACGTTCTGGGCCCGTCTTCCGGACAACAGCACTAGCACTGCGAAAGGGATTTGCGCGGGCTATTGAGCGTGCGCAAGAACAGTACCGTGCTGACTGCAAGCAGGCCAAGCTCCGGCCCGTTGCAGGCTTCTTGGAAGATGTTCACTTTCATGACACTCGCCACGAGGCTGCATCACGCCTGGCAGAGAGGCTCAACAACGTCTTGGAGCTCTCTGCTGTCACCGGCCACAAGGATTTGCGCATGCTCAAGCGCTACTACCACCCCAGAGCCGAGGACCTCGCGAAGAAACTCGGCTGATTGTGGATAACTCGGGGGCAGGCATCGGGATAGCGTTCCATGCTGTTCGGGATGGCATGCCGCGCCATCGGGATGACTTTCCGATCCGTCGGGATGGCGTTCCGTCACGCTTGCTGAAAGACCAACTGGCACAACGGTTTCCGGCTGGCCGCGCAGCCTCTACCGTCTTCTACCAGTCATCTACCGGACCGGCCTGTGGATAGGCTGGCAGCTGCGGCTGCCGCAGCCGCCTCTGCGCGATAGCGCCCTTCCACCCTTTGACAGAGCTCACCTAACGACAGATCCAGGGCCCCCGCCAGGCGGTGCAGGACGCTGATGGTGGGCTGCTTGCGTCCGCTCTCAATCATCGTGATGAACGGGCGATCGAGCTCACAACGCCCCGCTACATCTTCCTGGGATAGCGCCAACTCCAACCGGCGCACCTTGACCTCTACCCCCAGGGCATTGATCAGCAGTTGGTTTCGACTTGGACGCATAGGCCCAAAGTCTTCGGGTTTGGTTTACTATTGACACGTGTCTATAGATAACAATCGAACTGCTATCGAATTTTTTGGGGGAGGCAGATGAAGCACCTACACACCTTGTTGGCGCGGAGCACCGGACTCACCGTCCCATTGAGCGCTGTTGGCGCCATGGCGAAGAGGGCCTTCATGATCGTCCCGGCAGTGATCGGCATGGGCGGCTGCGTCACGACACAGCCCCAGACTGATGGCTCAACGAAGGTGCGCATCTCACTCGGTGTGCCACCTGAAGCCAGTCAGGGCAGCGATCTCCCCGCTCAAGTCTTGACCCCAAAGGTCCGGTCGGCGCCGGTTGCCGAGCAGCCGAGGACAGCCCCGAGCGTTTCTTCCAATTTCGCCGGCATCCGTTCGACAGCACTGGCAGGCGTCTTCAGCAAGTACCCCTACGACGGAACGCCCAAGAGCTACTTCCCCCGCGTGGCTGTCACGGTCACGGACTGGTCTCGCAACGACTGCTGGATCGGTACGGCCACCATCTGGTGGAGTCAGAGAAAGTCCGAAGCTGTGCCCGCCTTCTCGGTGTGCTGGGGGCAGTCAGTGGGGTACGCGGTCAACAACGCCGCCAACTTGCACCTCTTCATGCAGCAGACGGCGGTCGAGCACAGCGGCAATGTCCGCACCGTTGGCCCCAAGCCGCCCATGCTGGCCATTCCCGACCGGCAGCCGATCAGTGAGGGGCAGCAGCTCGCCTTCCAGGGGTTTATCCAGCAACTGGTGCTCGACACCGGATGGCAGCCGGGCGCCCCGACCAATCTCTGGTTGGTAGGGTATGACGCCAACGTGGTCATCAAGCCAACCGTGCCTCCTGCCTCCAGCAACGGAGCGTTGCAGCCCGTGGACGCCAAGACCAAGGCGCAGCTCGAACAGGCGCTGAGCTGCACGGCCATCGGTCCACGATTTGAACTGGCTGAGTCGCTGCTCAAGCAGTCGGGATGGAATCCAGATCAAGGCGTAACGCCGGTCACGCTCGCCGAGCCCGTCAAGGTCTATGGGTTCAGCGTCCGCAAGGTAGCGGTGTCACGTGACGGGGGGGAGCAAACCTACCGCAGCTACTTGCCCGGCCTTACGGTCCAGCAGCTTGCGAAATCAGGCTCGTTGAAGCTGGGCAAGGACGGCAAGACCTATGGCCGTTTGACCAAGGTCGGCGTGCTTTCGGCGGGCATGGACGGCGGCGAGGCCACGCTGACCTGCACAGTCAACACCGAAGGTTCGGAGGGCTGACCATGGCGATGCAATGCCCGAGTTGTGGCGGCACGCACATTCAGCCGATGGCTGTCGTGCATGCAGGCGGCACGCAGCAGTTCCACGCAACGCACACGGCGGTCACTTCAGATGGGCAGTTCGTTCAAGGTAGCAGCCAGGGCTCGCAGTCCACGGCGCTGGCCCAGCACTGCGCTCCACCTGCGCCGCCATCACCTCTGCCGTTCATTGGAGCCTATGGGATTGGCGGCATCATCATCTACATGTCGATGACTGTGTGCCCGTTGTTGGCGCGTGAGTGCGTGTACGTCGGACTGGCGGGCCTGCGCTACAACTGGAAGCAAGCGGCAGTCGGCGTGGGACTCATCGCGCTGGGCTGGCTGCTGATGAAGGGCTGGCATGCCCAGGCGAAGGCATACAGTGCCGCGAAGCGCCAGTGGCAGAACACTTGGTTCTGCCATACCTGTGGGCAGGCACACCAGCGGGGATGACGGATCTAGTCGGATTACCGTAACTACCGTAATTACGGTAACTGCAGCCCTATGCACGCACCCGGAGATGGCGGCATGAATAGCGCTGTTGGCCCCAGGATACGGCGAAGGTTTCTGAAACCTCGTACCACTTGCCACCCGGATGACCACCGCCATGGTTCTCCCCCATGCAGGAGCATTCGCAATGAAAACCCCCAGCGTTCCAGCATGCTGGAGCGCATTTCTGGTGCTCCCGGTACAACTGGATCACGTAGACCTCTTGGTGTCGCCTCAGCGCAAGTTTGATCACGCTGTCGAACCACGCCGTCGGAATTTCCCAGGCTTTGAACTGCGCGCACCAATCTGGCTTCAGGCGTCGGCCATCCCGCAGCCACTCCATGTTCCCTTGGTCAAACGGAACGCGCGCCAAGGCCGGGAGTGGCTTATTGCGCTTAAAGATGACCGGGATTTTTCCCTGCCG
>DDYO01000308.1 GCA_002348045.1 Anaerolineales bacterium UBA2232 | reverse complement strand
TCACTCTGGACGGTCTGCAAGCCACGCCGGGCACCGGCGTGATCGCTGTGGGCGACTACGTGGTTGCCGGTACCCCTGTTGCTCGCAACACGGCACTGGGCGGCGCGAAACCCAAGGTCTGCAAGGCCACTGCCGCCGGCGGTGCGTTGATCCACAAATGGCGCGTCGTCTCTCTGGATGGCACCACTGCTGTTGGCCAGACTGGCCTCATCGAGTTCGTCGGCTAATCCCACCCAACACAGAATAAGAAGGAGTAAATCCCATGTCTGAACAAGCCATCTACATCGACGCCAAGGGCGACAAACAGGCCATCGACCTTTCGGTTGGCATGTACGCCGAGGCAGCCGAAAAGAACATGTCCCTGAAGCAATTCATGGCCGTGAAGTACCCAACCAACGCCGAGAAGCACGGCTCTGCCTACGAGCAGGTGCTGGACCAAGCGGGCATTTATGTCCGCGGCAACAAGGAGTTCGGCATCCGCGCTTCTACGGTCGGTGAAGTGTTGGCGCCCAAGAACGCCGCCACCATCACGCGTGAAGGTATCCCTGCGTCTCGTCTCCTGTTCCCCGCCATCATGCTTGACGTGATCGAGGACAAGATGACCCGTGACTACGCCACCAACCCGGCGGGCCTGACCTCCTTGCTGGCTTTGGACGATGGCATTCAGGGTGAGCGTTTTGAGCGCCCGGTGCTGAACTTCAGCCGTCCGGAAGCTGCTCGCAGCGCGACCGTCGCTCAGTTGGCACTGCCCAACTCGATGCTGTCGATCACCGCCAGCGACAAGTCCATGCGTATCCCGACCTGGGGTATCGGCCTGGAGATTTCTGAGCAAGCTCAGAAGTCCACCACACTGGACTTGGTTGGTTTGGCTGTGGCCCGTCAGGCGATGGTGGAGACCAATGAGCGCGCCAATGGTTACATCCTCAGCTTGCTGCAGGGGGACATCGACCACGGTATGGTGGCACTGAGCACCATCAGCGGCAAGGTGGTAACGGCCGCCAGCTTCGACAACACCATCATCGCAGGTGGTGTGCTGACCAAGAAGGCCTGGATGAAGTGGCTGACCAAGAACGCCAACTACCGGACCATCACCCATGTGGTGACGGACTTCGACACGGCGATGGTGCTTGACCAGCTGCTGAACGGTACCAACACGTCCACCACGGGCCCGATGGCCACCATCACCAGCAAAGTGTCGGTGATGAACACCAACTGGCCGTCCAACGTCCAAATCTTCGTGACGAACGACCCCAGCTGGCCGGCCAACACGATCATGGGCCTGGACAAGTCTGCTGGCGTGCACCGCATCTCCAGCCTGACCGCTCAGTACAGCGCCATCGAGCAGTTCGCCATGAAGCGCTCAAGCATGATGCGCTTTGACAAGGGCGACATGGTTTACCGCTTGTTTGACGAGGCCTTCGAGGTCCTCACGCTGACCGTCTAAACGGTGGTCGGGTAGCAGGGGGCGAGTCCAAAAGATTCGCCTCTTTGTCACAATAATCGGAGAAGCCTCATGGCAAAAGAAGATACCAAAGTTGCGCAGCCAAAGGCTGTGTTCGTGCGTGCGGTGCAGGGCGAGATGCGGCACCTGTTCACCAACGTCGTGTTCACTACCGACCCCAAAAAGGTCGAGATTGACGGGTTCCTGCAGGCTCAAATTGACGCCGGCAAGCTCGAAGTTGTCCAGCCCTAATGTTTCGGGGTTTACCGCATGTCATTGACCACCTACTGTGATTTCAGTGAAGTCCGCTCAGCCCTCGGGGTGAATGAGATCGAGCTGTCTGACGGCGTGCTTGGCCTTCCCGTTTACGAGATGGGCCTGATCCGGGAGCTGAATCGGCTCTCGACGTCTTTGAATGCGGCTTTTTTGGCCATCCACCTCCTGACACCTTCCGCAAGAACCTCCACAGAGGCAGAGCTACACGACGCGGTACGCCTCTTCAGTGTCTATGCCGCGGCCAAGCAGGTGGGTGTGTCACTGGCAAACTTCGCCCCGAAGGACGTCGGGGACGGCAAAGCAACCATCTCCAGATACGCCGGCGAGCCCTTCGAGAAGGTGCTCTCGGGGATTGAAGATTACTACAGCGCGCTGCGCGGTGAGCTGCGCTCGCTTTACGAGACCTTCTCGAGCTCCTCATCGATCGCCGTGGCGTCGACCAAGCCGAGTAAATTCTTTGTGGCCGCCAAGCGGGGCTACGACCCAGTGACGGGGGCTTAATGCTCACCCTTGCTGACGCGTCAAGTTACTTTGACCGTACACCCATCCTAGACGCCGACACCGGCGCCACCCTGTTTTACGGTCAGGTCGACCCCTATCAGGATGCAATCCGCGACAGCGCCACGGCTTACCGGCGCATCCTGTCGGTCAAGCCCGGCACGGCGATCCCCACCAAGCGCGCGGTCAGAATTTTCGGCAGCACCTGGCTGGTGGGCGTATCGGAACTTGACGGCCACGCCTCGGCGCACCGGGAGAAGTATGTGCTGCACCCGGCGCCCTCAACCCTTGCCGTGACCAGCCTGTCGGGCTATGTCTCAGGCGCAGCGCCTGTGAACAATTTTGGCGACATGATCTGGCTGAAAGACGGCAAGGAGGACGCCTCGTCCTCTCGCGCGGTCCCGATGCTCACCGCCTACCTCTCGTCCACGGCAGCGCTGGCGGAGTACGACGTGGTCAAGGTGGGCAGCCAAGGTTACCTTGCGATGCCGCCGCACCTGCAGGCCTCCGGCGTGCTCTCGGCAACCTGCTCACGACTCGAATACGCCCCGGTGGATGCCACCCTGTCGACGCGCACCTACGACCCCGTGCAGGGCAAGTACACAGCGACTGTCAACACCACCGTGAAGTGCCTGCGCGTGCGCTGGCAGACCCTGTTCCTCTACGGGTCGCAAGGCGACGCCAAGTACCAGGAGGGCGACTGCTCACTGGTGTTGCCAGCCGGCACCGTGCTGGCGACCAAAGACACGCTGACCCTGAGTGGACAGACGTGGAGCATCCTTGCTGTGGAGGGCCTGGGCGGAGCCGTTGTGGCGCATGCCCGGCGTGCCTGATGGCGAGCAACGCCGATCTGGTCGGGTTCAACAACGGGGTTGACGTCTGGCTCAAGCAGGTCAGAGGTTTGGCCACGCAGCAGTACCGCGACATGGTGTGGGAGATTTTCCTGCGCGTGGTGCGCGAGACCCCGCAGTACACCGGCAAGGCGGTGGCCAACTGGAACATCAGCGTGGGGCAGCCGGACTTCAGCTTCGACGACAGCCTTGGTGACCACGACCCATGGTTCGATCCTCCTGAGACAGGCATCTCGGGGACCAATCCGGAGGACCTACGCAGCAAGGGCGACCGTAAGTGGATGCAGATCGCCTGGAACCGCAACCGCGCCAAGAAGGACGCCATCCGTTACGGCGATACGGTGTTCATTTCCAACGGCGCCACGGGGGACAGCGACACCCACAACCCGGACGAGGGCTTCGCATACCTTGAGGCAATTCAGCAGCCGGGCTACTGGCGCAACAGGCTGCGCGAGGAGAACCGGCCGTTCGAGTCAGTGCAGGAGTCGCTGCTCTTCGTAATGACCAAGATGCGGCGATGGGGCGACAGCAAGCCCCAATTCGGAACAGGAGACTGGTGATGACCCCCAAAGAATTCAGAGCCGCCGTATTCGGCGAAGTCCAGACCTGGGCGGCCGCCAACTTCCCCACGTTGCCGGTGCTTTACGAGAACGGGCCCACGCCCGACGAAGACAAGATTGGCACCATCTGGCTCGACGTGGAGCTGCGCTGGTACGGCGGCACGGTGGCGTCCATCGGAAAGCCTGTACGCACACGCAAGACCGGTGCCATCGCGGCCATGTGCTACTACCGCACGGGCGAGGGTACCGACGCGCCAGACAGCGTCATCGACTCCCTTGGGGAGTACCTGCAGGCGCGCAGACTGGGTGCAGGGGTGCTTGAAGCACCTCAACCTACCGTGCCCACCAACGTCAGAGGCTGGCACAAGGCGGGCATCTTCATTCCCTTCACGCTTGGATAACCCGGGGGATTTACTTTTCGGAAATGTTCCCCCAGTATCTCGCGCATCCTTCCTACAACAAGAAGAACATAAGGAAAATCCATGGCATACGCATCCAACGCCTTCGGGCAATTACGCTACATTCATGAAGTCACGGCGGGCGTTATCCCAGGCTCTGGGAATGCTGTCAATCTGCGCCAGACCGGCCCCACCATGAAGGCGGCCATTTCCGCTGTCAAGTCCGAGGAAATCCGGGCCGATCGACTCTCGACGGGTTCCACCAACACCGACTTGAACATCGACGGCGGCTTCAACTTCGAGCTCTCGGGCAAGGAGTACGACCCCTTCCTGGCCAACCTGATGGGTCAATCAGGCTTCACCCACTTCGGCACCCTGGGTCTCAGCGCCGTCATTCCGACCTCCCTGACCACCACGTCAAGCACGCTCACGGCCGGCGCTGCCACCACCGGTGTGGACATCTTCACAAATCTGGCCGTGGGCTCCTGGTTCAAGGTGATCGCACCGGTTGGCGCGACTCAGGCGGTCAAGGACTACTTTGCTGACAAGTGGTTCAAGGTGCTGAGCACCACGGCGACTGTGATCACGCTGGACGCCAGCACGCCTATCGCGGCTCCGGGCATCGGCTCCCTCGGCACCGGCTACAAGATCAGCCAGTCGTCCATCTCGAACGGCTCCACCTTCGGCAGCTTCGCCATGGAGTACGCGCTGACGGACATCAACCAGTTCCTGACGTTCACAGGCATGCAGGTGAACACGTTCGACCTGAACCTGGACGTGGGCGCAATCGCCAAGGGCTCTTTCGGCTTCATCGGCCGCGGCCACTCCATCCAAGGCGCGACCTTGCTGCCGGGCTCTCCGGTGGCTTCGCAGGCGCTCGAGGTGATGAACAGCGTGAGCGACATCGGCGCGATCTATGAGAACGGCACCAGCATCCTGGGCGCCACATCGTTCATCAAGAGCCTCAAGCTCAACGTCAACAACAACGCCCGCGCGCAAAAGGCGCTTGGCGTGTTTGGCACCGTGGGTGTGGGCCTTGGCGAGCTGGGCCTGAGCGGCACGCTGGAGGTTTACCTCGAAGACGCAGCCTACTACCAGAAGTGGCTTGCTGGCACCTCCACCAGCCTCTCGGTGGGCATGGCGGACGCTGCAGGCAACGGCTACATGTTCGACTTTGCCAAGATCAAGTTCAAGGACGGTGGTCTGAACCTGTCTGGCCGGGACGACGTGATGTTGTCGCTGCCCTTCGACGCCTTCTACGACGCGACAGCCAACCGTGGCATCCGCATCACGCGCGCTATCGCCGCGTAACAAATCTGATCGGGAGGGGCAACCCTCCCGAGAAGTAAGCGGGGCCCAAAGAGGCCCATTTCAACCCCTGAAAGAAAAGAAGAATCCCCATGGACATTTTCGAGCAATACGCCACCGACGAAACCGCTGAGCTGGAGGGCCGCTGGTTCCCGCTGGACAAGAAGACCAAGGTGCTGGTCGCCCGCACGGGCAACGCCAACTACCTCAAGGCCATGCGTCAGCGCATGAAGGACGCCCAGATCGACGTGGATGACCAGAGCGATGAGAACGAGAAGCTCGTCACCGACCTGATCATCGAGACCATGGCGGAGACCATTCTGCTGGGCTGGAAGGGTATGAGCATGAAGGGCGAGGAGTTGGCCTACTCCAAGACCAACGCCATGAAGGCGCTGTCCGTCAAGGGCTTCCGCGAACGCATCGCAGGCATCGCCGGAAAGCTTGAATCCTTCCGCGTGAAGGAAGAGGAAGCTCAGGGAAACGCTTAAGCGCCGACCTGCTGTGGAACCTCAAATGGGGTTCCTCAGTCAAGGCATTCAAGGCGCGCGAAAAAGCAACTGGCATCAAAGCCAGACCCATGCTTGAGCGACCGACCCTGAAGAGGGAAGACCTCCCCTTCAGGGAGGCTTTTTTCATCCTGAATAGCGCCAGAACCTATGGCATGAGTGCCGCCAACCCACTGCAGGTGTCAGAGATTTTGAGCCTTGTGACGATGGGGGGGATTGCGTATATCGGCGACAAGTCCAAGTATCTGCGTCTGATGCAAAAACTTGACCAGACGTACCTTTCATTTCAGTCCGATAAAGCCACAAAACCCAAGTCATGAGCTCCACAAACGAGTCCGGCGGACCTAACCTACACGCGTCCACAACCTTCGATGGGAAGGGGATTAGGGACGCCGAGACTGGGGTAGCGCAGCTCAAGATCGTAGCCGCGCAAATCTCTACATCGATCGATGAGGTGATGAAGGCGCTGCCGAAAAAGGCGACGCCTGCGTTGGAGCAGCTCAAGGCGGCACTGTCGGGCTGGACCGCAGCAGTGGACACGGTCAGGAAGAATACCGAGTCCTCGGTTGACACACTTGCCAAAAACCTGGCCAAGTCCGGGCAGACCGCAGGCAAGAACCTCTCCAAGGGAATCGGGGATGGCCTTAAGTCGGGGGCCGCCGAAAACGCAAGTATTGTCAAAGCTCAGGCCCTCTGGCTCCAGAAGTCCTATGAGGAGGCCCTGAGGGCCGGCACCAAATTCAGCGTGAGGGACATTGCCGACTTCAAGGCGTGGGGCGTCAACGTCGGCGCCGACGTTAAGGCGGGTCTCCACGACGGGATGCTGCGGACAAAATCTGCCACGCGCATGTCGGAGAACGACACCCGGGCGCTCTTCGGGCTGCCCAGCCGGGAGGAGATGGATCGGGCCACGGCACAGATCAAGGCGCAGCTGCTGAGGCAGTCTGCGGATATGGCGCAGGTAGCCAAGGCGATGACACGACCAGTGGGGCCGTACTCCATCGTCGGAGGCGCGGATAATCGGACGGTGGTGGAACTCGCATCCGCGACCAAGGCCTTGGGCAGCGCCCATATGGAGGGTGTCGCTAAAGCCGGCAAGTTCCATAAGGCAAACTCCGAGCTGAACGCAACCATGCGCGACGGCCACTCAGCCGCGCGAGGCCTTGCGTCAGGGTTCAACGCAATGTGGTTGACCTGGGGTAACCTCGTACCACTGATGGCCGGCGCGGCGATATCCAATGCGCTTGTCAAGTCTGTCAGGTCTGGGGCTGAGTTTGAGAACACCCTGCGCACTCTCGGTGAGCTTAGCGGAGCCACGGCTGCAGATATGCAAATGCTGGCCAGAGAGGCCCTCAGCGTCGGCTCTACTGGTCGCTACGGCCCGCAGGAGGTTGCGGAGGCCCTGAAGACCCTTGCATTGGCGGGTCTGGACGCCAGGGAGCAGATGACAGCGCTGAAGCCTGTGCTGAATTTTGCGGTTGTGGGGGAGATGGACCTCAAGGAGGCCGCTGAGGGGCTCACCGCCATCTCCACAGCCTTCGGCTACACCTCCACAGGGTTCAGCACAGTAGGCGATGTTGTCGCGAAGGCTGCCGCGGTTTCCATGTCCTCCGTGACGGATATGACCCAGGCATTCCGCCTGGCATCGACCGTGGCGCAACAATTCGGGGTCTCCATTACCGACGCATCGACCACCTTGGCATTGTTGGCACAGGTGGGTATCCGGGGTTCGGCGGCCGGCACGGCCATGCGCCAGATGTACAACGAGCTGATCGGCTCGTCCGAGAAGGCCAAGAAGGTTATTCGCGACACCCTGAACGTGTCGATCATCGACAACCAAACCAAGTCGGTCAAGGGTCTGAGCGTGATTCTTGGGGAGCTTTCTGGGGCACTGTCCAAGTACAGCTACGAAGCCCAGCTCAATATCCTCCAAGCCATGGGCAATGAGAGGGGCACCAAGGCGCTGTCTGCAGGGCTGACCGCGATGGTCACGAAGGTGCGGGAGACAGGCGGTGACATCAAGTCTGTGTTTCAGAGCATTCAGGAGCAGCTCGCGGATGCCCCCGGGTTCGTGGCGATGGCCTCGATCGGCATGGCCCTGACTGCGCAAAACCAGATCAAGTCAGTTGGCAACGCCATGCAGGCCGCGCTGATCGAGGCATTCCAGGCTGCGCAGCCATCGATACTACTTATAGCCTCAAGCCTTAGGGATGCTCTCAACTCCGAGGAGTTCAGAGGGGCTCTGAAGTCCCTCGTGGAAGGACTGGCGGATTTTGTCGGGTTTATCACCAGAAACATCAACGTGATTGCCAGCATCGCTACAGGATTGGCTGTAGGCACTGGGGCTATGGCCGCGTTCAGGATAGCCGTGGCTGCTGCGACTGTTGTGCTGCCCCCGCTGGGCGTGGCGATTGGCGCACTGGCCGCAGGGTCGCTTCCAAGCCTCGCAGCGGTAGCCGCGGCTTTCTGGCCAATCACTTTGGCGGCCGCCGCAGTAGGCGCTGCGATGTGGATGATGAGCGACGACACGGCGAAGGCAAGCCAGAAGGCACAGGAAGCCCGACAGGCGTCTTTCGACGCCACGATGAAGGGTCTGGATGCAGAGGCGAAGAGGCTCGAGGAGCAGATGCGTCAACGCCGCGAGGGTACGACGCAGGAGACCATGGACGCGGCGACTCGCATGGCCTTGGCACGTCAGGACCTGATGGCCATGCACCAGCAAAGCCGAGCAAACCTGCAGCTTGGAAAGGACCGGTTGCTGGCAGCCCGAGCAGCTCTTGGGGATTCCGGGGCGGATGTGGCGCAGGCTGCGATGCTGGACAAGAAACTAGCCGAGATGCGGGGGCGAGTGGCCGATGCGGTAATCGATCAGGTCAGGGTCGAGAACGCGTTCGATGAGAATGTGCGCAGAGTGAAGAACCTAGCCGTGAAGGATGCCCTGGAGGCTGCGGCAGCTGCTAAGGCCTCTCGCGAAGTGGCTACTGGAGGCAAAGGCTTCGAACAGGCTACCAAGCTCCATACAGAAGTCCAAGAGTCCACCAAGGCTCTGACGAGCTACATCAGTTTGCTAAAGCTTGCACAAGCCAACGCCGACAAGGAGTTTGCTAATACCGACGCCGTAAATAAACGCAATGCTGCTGTGCGGGGGTTCTCGACGGAACTGGAGTCGGCGTCCGTGCGTGCTCACGAACTGGCCAAGGCTGAGTCGCAGTATGTGCTCGACCGCCTGGCTGCAGGTAAGGCAGCGCAGTCGGTAATCCTTGACAAGAAGTCGACAGATGACGCTAAGAAAGCTGCTCGTGAGACCTTCAACACGACCGTGGCAGAGCTTGACATCAAGAAGGAGCTCACCGCAACCGCCGCTAACCTCGCGGAGATAGACTCCAATCGTAGCGCTGCCGCCAAGATTGCGCTCGATATCGCCAACCATGAGAAGGCTGCTCGCGACCTAGAGTATGCGGCGCAGCGCGAGGAGCTGAGCCTAAACAAACAGCAGAACGAACTTGCGCTCATCGGCGTCAATCTGACTGTTGCCCAGCGGGCTGAGGTTGAGCGCCTGGCTGTGGTGAAAGCCGCTGAGCTCGATTACACCCTCGCAGCCAAGGAGGCGGAGGTTGTACTGGAAACTGAGCTGGCCCGTCTTCGCAAACTTCAGGCAGATGGCGCAGTGGACGACATTGGCTACCCAGCGCAACAGGCAGGCCTGAAGTACCTTGAGGCATTCAGGGTTGCAGCCCAAAAGCGTAACTTCACACTGGCTCAGGCCGACGTGCAGGCGGCCACCACCACCAAAAACGAGTTCCAGAAAGTGTTTGATGCCACGAGTGGCGTTTTAGCAGACGCCCTGATGGTAGGAGGCTCCGAGGGCGCCAAGAAGGTTGGTGACTACCTACGCGAAGAGCTCCTGCGCAAGCCGTTCAGAATGATCATCCAGGCTGTGATAAGCCCGATCACCGGCGCGATCACGAACATGATTCAGGGTGCCAACGGGGCGGCCTCAGGAGGCAATCTGATGGGCACTGCGAGCTCCCTGGGAAATCTGTACGAAATGGTGTCTGGTGGCCTTAACGCTGGCCTGCAGGGTGGTCTGCAGCTCGCCCAGTTGGTGGGCGAGGGTGCTCTGTTTGCGGGCAATGCCACTGTGGCGGGGTTTGCGGGCGGCATGATGAGCACTGGTTCCATGGCCTCTGCCACGGCTGCGGCACAGGCCGGCGGCGCGCAGGCTGCGGGCCTGATCGCGGGCAGCTTTGCTAACGGCTTGGCTGGCTACAACATCTCGAAGACGCTGTCGGGTGGTTACCAAGTCAACTCGAGCATCAACAAAATCGCGGGCATCGCCAGCATGATCCCCGGCATCGGTCCCATTGCAGGTGTCATCGGCGGGCTGGTCAATCGCGCCTTCGGTCGCGGCCCGACTCAG
>DDYO01000197.1 GCA_002348045.1 Anaerolineales bacterium UBA2232 | reverse complement strand
CTGGATTCGGCAGAAATGGGAAGGGCTGTCCTTGCGGTGGCCCGTTGGCTCGACTACCTGCGCCTTCAGCCCGACGCCTTTGTAGGTGACGAGTTCCTGGTTGACTTTGACTCTGGTCTGTCTAGGTTTCAGGCAAAGGTGGCCAAAAAGCTTTCGCCTAAGTCCGCTCAGAACATGGCCTCCCTGCTTAGAAAGGTGCGTGGCCAATACTTGAGGTTGCTGCACGAAGGCGACCTCCCCTCTTCATTTGCAGATGCCATACAGGTAGGCCTCGTCCGCCAAGGCAAGAAGGCCCACGACCTGCGCCTGGACCTTTGCGAGACGGCATATCACTGGGCCCTGGGCAACACCACCCCAAAGCGCAACAGCAGCCTGCCCCTCATCCACCGCCTGGAAGAGTACCTGGGCTTTGCGCCGAATGCTCTGGTCGTCCGAGCGCACCGCAAGCCCATCAAGGTGCATGACCTGTCGAAAGATGTGCCGTGGCGTCGGTATCTGGCGGTCGTCAAAAACCACAAGAATCGCCTCAAGCCTGAGCTGATGCCTGAAAAGCTGCAGGCGGACTTGAAGGCCTGGGTCGAGCACAAGCAAAAGGGTGAGCACTTCCTGCCCGACGGAGAAGTCATTTTTTTGGAGCCTCGCCATCGGTGGAACAGCAGCGAGACCGTGGAGATTCGGCTCCAGAGCGTCTACGCCTACTTCGGCTTCCTGACACGCCCCAAGCCAACCAAGCCAGAGGCTGTTCTGTCCTGGCCTGAGCGTTTGGACCTCGGCCTGGGCATCCCTGTTGAAGACCTCGAGTTCACGATGCTGGTCAACAGGGACTACCTCTACGCCTACGTGCGCTATTGCGAACTTCGCTCCTTTGACAAGGCGGCGTTTGAGCATTTCGAGAAGGTGCAGGCTGGCAAGCTACCGGCCTCTGCCAAGGTGCCCGCGAAGACCATCTCGTCTTCCTGCCGGGACTTCATCGTGGCCATGAACAACCTGGTCAACAAGCCGCACAGCTTTCTGCGGCTGCACCCCGAGTTCGCCCAAGAGGCGGGCGTTGCCCCTGACAAGTGGGATGCGTGGCTCCAGGCCCGTCACAAAGAAATCCTGGGGGTAGCCACCGTGGCTCGCAACAAGACGGGCGAGAACAAGCGAAGCAACAAGGAGGTCATCTCCGAGATGCTGCGGGCTGACAACCCTATGCAGATTATTTTTGACGTGCTGGCTCAGCTGCGCCGTGACAAGCCTCCAGCGACGGCACCGGTGTGGCTTGCGTGCCATGCCCGAGACGTCGCGCTTATCTCGTTGCTGACGTTTGACCCCTTGCGCGCCAGGAACCTCTACGAGCTTGATGTTGACCGCCACCTCATCACCGACCGGCAGTCTGGCCGCTTGGCCGTGAGTATTGGCTCGCACGAGTTCAAGAACCACATCTTTGGCCATGCCGAAGACCGGTACCGTGTCCTGCCTCCCCAGGTCGACCAGGACATGCGCAACTGGCTGGAGGTCCGCTCACTCATTCCGGGCTCCGATAAGACCGATGCAGTCTTTACCTGTGTGGCCAAGCAGCGTGCGTCGACTGCAGCGCGCTATGACAACCATCCTGACGCAGCCCGGCTCAAGCGCACCACCCTCTATACGATTCTCGACAAGTACAGCCGAGCCTATCTGGGGCTGTCTCTGGGCACCCACTTTTTCCGGACGCTTCTGGCCACCACCGTCGCACGCCACGGGACACCGACCCAGGTCAAGGCCATCCTGAACGACTCGGAGGAGATTGCGATGCGCGTCTACCGTGACGTGCGCAACGCCGACGAGTTCAAGGCGCTTGATGACATCTACAGCATCAGTGTCAGGGGAGGCGCCCGGTGACAACGCTTTCCAGAACACGCCTCGATGAGGTCTACGCCCTGCTGCGGGAGCCGGCGGACAGTCTTTTCACTCGCTTCGGCATCCAGACCAGGTCTTCAACCAAAGGCAATGCGGTCTGGAAGAACCTCTCCACCTGCCCTTGGTGCAACCACGGCCCCGACAACTACCAGTGCGGGGTGGCCGAGTCCCAGGGTGACAACGGCTATGTGCATGCGGTCCGATGCATGCACCCCCACCACTCTCCGACAAGCGAAGAGGCCCCCCACTACGCCGACTTCCTGGCGGCGCTTGGCGCCATCACGCACGAAGAGGCTCAGCATGTCAAAGACAGCCGGAATAAGGTAAGAACCGTACGTACCGTTAATACGGTAAGCAAGCAAGCGCCTCGGCCTGCGGCCGGCCCAGAGCTGGGCCTGATGAACGAGGAGCACAACGCCAAAGGACGCCGTCGCCTCCGTGAAAACAAGGCAGCCATGCACTACCTCACTGAGGTGCGCGGCTTCTTGCCTGCAACCATTGAGCGCTTCAAGCTCGGCCTCTCTGAGCCTTATGTCAAAGACGGCATCCAGATTCACGCCCATGCACTGGCCGCACCTCTGGTGGGCTTTGACGGTGGGTTCTACAAGAAGTACGTCAACTACGCCATCCCCAAGGTCACTCTGGACAACCGGGACAAGCCGCAGAAGGCCTGGTCGCCCGGGCCTGCGCGTGCCTACTACTCTGGGGACTGCCGCAAGAAGCCGTGGCTTTTCATTTGTGATGGCCTCAAAGACCTCTGGGCGCTGAGCCAGCTGCTTGAGGGCACGGAGCTCCAGGACAGCCTGGCGTTGGCCAGTTCCACCAACGGGGGCCAAGGCTTGCCCGATGAGTGGAAAGGTATGGACTTCTGGTCTCGGTGGGAGAAGGTGTTCGCAGGGCACGACAACGACCGCCCTGACCCGCTGACAGGCAAGTGCGCCGGCGATGAGCATGCGCTGGCTTTGGCCCGTCTGGCCGACCGGGACGTGCTGCGTGTCACTCCTCCTGGCGTGAAAGACTGGAACGACTGGGTGCTTGCCGGCCATACCGCCGAGGACTTCCGCCGCCTGCTCGAGGAGGGTGAGGCGCTGCAGGTCGAGGCACCTATCCAGGCCAACGATGATGGGGTCTCTGAGGGGCGGTTTTCCGCCAATCCCGTCTCTATCGTGGGCGCGTTCCACAACGGGCATCTCTACGAGGCTGTCCGCACCGTGCGCCGCGATATAGACCGCGAGACCGGTGAGCTGCTGGAGAAGTACGAGACCGTGGTCATCCGCTCCGACGGCACCGAGCACTACGTGCGCCGCATGCCTGCTCCCAAGGGCACTCCCGAGAGCAACATCATCCGCCGGCTCTACCCCGATGGCACCCTGCTTTCCGTGGAGCCGGAGCCCAACCCCAACCTGACCTGGTCATGGGAGTCCATCCAGGCCTGGCGAGATGGCTCGGGTAAGTCGCCCGCCCTTGGTCCGCTGCTCAAACGCATCACCAACCATCTCCGCGGGTCTGTGTGGCTGCCCTATTCCGACGACTACACCATGCTGGCGTGCGCGGTTGCTGCCTCCTTCGTCCAGCAGGTGTTTGACGCTGTCCCCCTCATCCTAGTGACGGGTGCTGCTGGCACGGGCAAGTCCGAGCTGGGCCTGGCCATGAAGTCCATGGGCGCCAACAGCAAGAACGTCCTCGGCGTGGTCAGCGCGGCGACCTTGGCGCGGCACATCGATGCGACCCGTGGCCTGGTCGTCATCGACGACCTGGAAGAGATTGCCAACTCCAAGGACACGTCATTCGGTGACATCGTGCAGTCCTTGAAGCTCTCCTACAAGAAGAGCACGGCCATGAAGCTGGTCACGGAGATGAAGAACGGCAAGGCGACGCCTCGCCAGTTCAACTTCTTTGGCATCAAGGTTATCAACAACACCCGCGGGGCAGATGCCATCCTGGGCACCCGCATGTTGACCGTTCAGACCCGGCACATGCCCAAGGGCTTGCGGCTGGACCATGAGACGACGATGACCCCCGACCAGCTCGATGAGCTGCGCAACCACCTGCACACCTGGGCGTTCTCCAACGTCAAGGACGTCCAGTCCTCCTATCAGGCCATCTTCCCCAACAAGAGCAGCCGGCAGGAGGAAATCTCGGCACCCCTGCGGGTCATTGCTGCTTTGTCGGGAGACGAAGCGGTACGTCAGTCCCTGGAGCGCGCACTGGACAAGCAGTCCAAGCTCAAGAAGGACCCTGACTCCCCCGAAGAAATCCTGGCGGAAGCCGTGCGCAGCATCGTTCGGCGCTCCATCGAGCGCACGGGCATGGTGCAGACCTGGGTCACCGTGACTCAGGTCATGCTCGAAGCCCAGAGCATGGTCGACAACAACTACGGCAAGGAATTCACCACCTCGCTGTCGGCCATCGAGAAGCCGGAGTGGATTGGCCGCACGATTCGCCAGGTCTACGCCAAGGACCCCAACAACCTCTCAGCCCGAACCAACATGTACGGTAAGGGCCTGCGGGCATACGAGCTGTCCGACGAGTTCATCTCTGATGTGATGGGGCAGCTCGAAAAAGAGTCTCCCGACCTGTTCAGGCTGCCGTTGAAGTCCACCTCTGACTTCAAGGCGTTCTGCGCTGGCTGCCCGACCTGCCCCTATCGCAGCCGGTGCGATATGCAGAGCGAGCGGGAGAAGTCAGAAGCACGCAAGTCCGGAGGGTGAGCGAAAGCTCACCGATACAGTAAGAACGATTGGTAAGTTACAAACGATACGTAACGTTTTGAACTTAAATACTTTGTGAAGGGTGCACACATGGCAGCGACGATTATCTCGGTGGGTAACCAAAAGGGTGGGGTGGGCAAGACGACCGTGACGATGCAGCTGGCCGGGGCGCTTGCCAAGAAGCACCGAGTCTTGGTCGCTGACGCTGACGAGCAGGCCACCGCTTCCAAGTGGGCCGCCATGTCCGATGGGGAGCCCTTTCCCGCCACGGTGGTGGGCCTGGCCGCTGCCGGGTCAAAAATCCACCGCGAGCTGCAACGGCTGTCCGAGCAGTACGACTACATCCTGGTCGACTGCCCGCCTTCCGTGAGCTCCCCAGTGCCGCAGGCAGCCTTCCTTGTCTCTGACCTGGTGCTCATCCCAACAAGGCCGTCCTTGCCCGACATCTGGGCGGTGCAGGAAACCATTCGCCTGGTGGAGCGGGCCAAGGCCATCAACGAGAACATCAAGACCGCCATCTTGGTCAACGCCCTGCAGCCGAACACCCAGCTTGGCCGAGATGCGGTGGAAATCCTGGCCCAGTTCGACGCCCACCTCCTCAAGACGGTGCTCCGGCAGCGGCAGGCCTACCCCCAGAGCGTGGCTTTCGGTGGGACAGTGGCTCAGGTGTCGGGCGCCAAGCCAGCCCAGGCGGAGGTGACCGCTCTCGTCAAGGAAATCCAGGCGCTGCTCGGGTTACAGTAAAAACCGTATGTACCGTATGAAAGATACGCACCATGGCTAAACCTTCCCTCAAAGAGCGCCTGGCTGCAGGCGTGGCACAGAAAGACAAGTACGCAGCCGCCGACCAGGCCATGTCGGCCGGGGTCTTGTCGCCAACGCAGCCTGTCCCTTCTGTCGTGCCTCCGCTCGAAGTGCCGGCCGCTCCGCAAAGTGCGGAGACGCCCACCCCAGCGAAGAAGCCGAAAGCCGTGAACGCTGGCATCGTCAAAGGGGCGCGTGTCACTCGAAAAGAGCCAAAAGGGGAGAGCGCCATCATCCGGGAGACCTTCTCGTTGCCCCCGGACGAGAGCCGACGCATTGACGGCCTGCGTATGCGGGCCGCGCAGGCGGGTGTCATGCTCAATCGAAGCGAAGTAGTCCGCGCCGGTATCGCCGCGTTGGCCATGTTGAATGACACCCAGTTTTCGGCCGTCACGAACGACGTGCCTAAGCTGAAGACCGGTAGACCCGCCGCGTAAGACACCCCGCGAGGGCGCAACCTATACTTGAATCGACAGGAGCCCTCAATGGTAAGCAACCCCCGCAAAGCCACCGACCAATCTGCCTTTGCGCTGCAGCGAGTCAGCGTGGGGCGCATGCTTGAGCAGGCCAAAGTGCTGCACGAACAAGGAAAGCTGCGCAAGGTCACCCCGCAGACCAGTCGTGTCCGCAGCAAAGCCGAACCGCTGAGAGTCCAGGCCGTAAACGCCTGAGGGCTCTCGCTCGGATGACACAGCCGCCTTTGGCGGCTTTTTTCATGCCCATTCGCAGGCTTCAGCACGCCAAAGACCTGGGGACCGTTTAGTCAACTAAACGCGCGGTGCCGAAGTCCTGCTTGTCCTGTCTGTCTTTGCCACCGCAGAGCAGTTCAGGTGGGAATAGAGGCTCCACCCCTGCCTCGTCTTTCAAGACAAGACAGACAACACGGACAACCTGGACAACGGTTGCTCAACCTACTTGCGCTCGGTTTTTAAATGCTGTAACATAACGGCAATAACATAACGTAACGTAACAACCGAAAGAGGTGTACCATGGGCAGAGAGTCAGTCATCACGCAAGAAGAGGTCAACGCAGTCGCAGACCAACTACGGGCGACTGGCGTCAAGCCCACCGCGCGGGCGGTTCGCGAGGCCTTGGGCACGGGCAGCATGGCCACTGTGTTGAAGTACCTGCAAGCCTGGCAGAGCAGGCAAATCCGCCCGCCGGAAACACAGGCGGGTCTTCCTCTTGGCTTGCAGCGCGCTCTTGTGGATTTCGTCGCGCAAGAAGTGGCCGCAGCCAAGGCGGCCATCGAGGGGGACCTGGTCTCAGCGCAGCAAGCGAGTCAAGACCTGATTGCTGAGTCCGAGCGCCTGGCGGCTGCTCTGGAGGGCGAGCAGGCCACCGTGGAAGCGCTGCAGTCTGACAACGCAGAGCTGTCTGGCCGATTGGCTCAGCTGGGCAAGGACTTGGAGGAGGTGAAGGCCGAGGCCGCAGCACAGAGGGAAGCAGCTGGACTTGCCCGAACCGAAAAAGCGAAGCTCGAGCTTCGACTGGAAGGCCTACCCCGGCTCGAGGCTGAAATTGAGCGTTTGAAAGCGGCCCTTGAATCAGAGCGTGACGCCAAGGTCGCTGCTGAGCAGAAGGCAGCAGTGGCTCAGGCTCGACTGCAAAGCATCGAGACCCAGCTCACCGAGGCAAACACCACTGCGCCGCGCCTGGCGGCCGAGCTCGCAAGCCTCAAGGCATCTCTTGATGAAGAAAGGTCCGCTCGCACAACGGCTCAGCAGCAAGCGGCGGTTGCGCTGGCGAAGCTCGAGAAGACGGAAGCCCAGGCAGCTGACCTGGGCGCACGGCTGGCAAAAGCGGAAGGCTGGCTGGATGATGCGAGGGGGAAAGGGCCCTCAAGCACCTGAATCAAGCGGCTCCCGGTCTGCCTGATGCTGACTTGCACGCGTCGGCAGAAAGTCTTCGCTGACCCGTAGGCCGCGATACAGCGTTGCTCGACCGACCCCCAGCGTTTTCGCTACTGCGCTGGCCGGGGTGCCTGCCTGGAGCAGCTTCCGCGCGGCATCAAGCTTCGAGGCGTCCATTTTGGGCTTGCGCCCTCCGAGCCGACCCCGGGCACGTGCGGCACTCAGGCCCGCCATCGTGCGCTCATGCACGAGCTCCTTCTCCATCTGGGCCAGAGCCGCCATCACGTGGAAGAAGAACCGCCCAGCCGTGGTGGACGTATCGATGCCATCGGTGAGGCTCCGAAACTGGATGCCTTTGTCTTGGAGTGTCTGCACCAGGTCAACAAGCCCTTTGACCGTGCGGCCGAGTCGGTCCAGCTTCCAGACCACCAACGTGTCCCCCGCTCGCAGGTAGGCCAGCGCCTCCTCAAGCCCTGGCTTGAGCTTGGAGGCTCCCGACACGTGGTCAGCGAAAAACTTCTCACAGCCGGCGCCTTTCAGGGCGTCGAGCTGTAAGTCGAGCTTTTGGTCTTCGGTCGATACGCGGGAATAGCCGATGAGCATGGTGGTCTCCGTCTCAAATCTCAGCAGCCAGTGTAGCAATGAGACGATGAAAACGAGACAAGATTTTGAGACACCCACAGGCCAGAAAAAGGGAGGTCTGACGGGGCCTCCCTCTTGCGTCTCATAAACGAACGTTTTCGGGACAAATGCACTTGAAGCGGGGGTGCCTATACCTAAAGCGCCAATCGGGCGTGCTCCTCTTTAAGCACTATGACCTTCTCCAAGACCCTTCTCGCTCTCGCACTGGTTGCAGCAGCATCCGCTGCCTCCGCTCAATACCGCTCCATCGACGCAGGCCCTTACGTGGCTCTGGAAGGTGGGGTTTCGATGCAAAACGGGGTTGACGCTGACACGAGCGACCAGGGCTCCATGTCCGCCGCCTTGGGTTACAGCTTCGGCAACGGCTTCGGTATCGAGGCCAGCTTCGCTGACTTTGGCTCTCGTCAAGAGATGAGCCGAGCAGGAATGCTGTCCTGGAAGTCTTCGGCCACATCGGTTGCCCTCGTTGGGGCCCGCGATGTCTTTGAGAACTTCGGCATTACTGCCAAGCTAGGGTTGGCCCGCACGACAGCAGATGCTTCGCTTGGTGGCGCGACCGAGAAGGTCTCTGGAACTGGGCTCCTGCTGGGCATTGGGGTCCAGTATCGGATGGACCGCAACTGGACCCTCCGTGGCGGCCTGGACAGCTACCGTGACTTTGTCGGCAGTGGCGAAACCATCAACGTCGTTTCGGGCGGCGTGAAATATCGGTTTTGATTCCAGGGCGACGCCACGCATGCTGTTTTCTGTTCGCTTTCTGCTCAAAGCTTCTTCAGGCGAGGCCTTAGCTTCAAGGGAGCCGGTTGAGCTCTACGCAGCGCAAGCTTCGGACGCCTCCCTGCTTGCTACCTTGCCTGTGCGCGGTGACACCGTCGTACTGCCACCGCAGGGCAGTGCATCTGCACCTGTCAGTCTTGGTTCATTCCTCGTTGAAGGGCGCGCCTTCAACTATCTCCCGGACATGACGCACGTGGATGTGGTGCTTACCCCCAGCGGCACGTTCCCTTTGTCTGGAGACTGGGCTGATATCTGGGGTGCTGTTTCGTCGTAGGGTCACGGCCGCTAGGCGGCCCTCACAGACTGCTTTTAAGCCAACGCCCAGAGCATCTCTGGGCGTTGTGCTTTCTGCCTTCAGCGGGGCCCTTCGGTCACGGACTGGCGGGCAAGAACAAGGAGCCACCCTTCTTCTGGTTGCAGGCCTTGCACAGCATTTGGCAGTTGGCCGCGACCGACTTACCCCCAGCGTGCCAGGGGACCATATGGTCGGCTTCCATCTCGACCAGGGCAAACTTGTGGCCAGGCTTCGAGCAGCCAGGGGCAGCGCAGAGGCCCTTCTGACGGTTGTATGCCTCCGTCTTGGTGTTTGGCGTGAACGCTCT
>DDYO01000180.1 GCA_002348045.1 Anaerolineales bacterium UBA2232 | reverse complement strand
ATAGTATGTCTTGGACACCGCACAGTCGCGCCTTGATGCACCGCAGTTCCTGGGCTAGAATGAGCCGACGCATGCCTCATCCACTGAGCAGTCCCTGCGGGCTGCACTCGGCAGGGAATGTTGCTCCGCTCTCGCTCCAGGAGTCGTAACGTTGTCGAGCACCAGGCTGAGCCCGAGCCAGTTTGTCTCCCATCTGAAAGGTCAACGGGACTACCGGCAGCAGATCGTTTGTGTGCAGGACATGCCGGCCCGGGGCCCGCGCTATGGCAATCTTGATCGTCCTCTGCCTGACATGCTTCAGCAGGCGCTTCTGGCCGCGGGCTTCCCACGTTTCTATCTGCATCAAGCCCAGGCTATCAACGCCATCCGGCAGCATGTGCCCGTCCTTCTCACAACCTCCGCGGCCAGCGGCAAGACCCTGGCCTACAACGTGCCAGTGCTGGAATCCATCCTCATCGAGCCCAGGGCACGCAGCCTTTACCTGTTCCCTACCAAGGCGCTGGCGCAGGATCAGCTCCGCTCCCTTCGCCAGCTCACCCAGCACCTTCCCCACCCGGTCACTTTCGGAACGTACGATGGGGACACCGGGCAAGCTGCTCGCCGGCGGCTCCGCCAGTCCGCTTCGGTGCTGCTGACCAATCCCGACATGCTCCACATGGGAATCCTGCCCAACCACTCCCTCTGGTCGCAATTCCTCTCTCAGCTCAGGTATATAGTCGTGGACGAGGCCCACGTCTATCGCGGCATCTTTGGTTCCCAGGTCGCCTGTGTGCTGCGGCGCCTGCTGCGTATCTGTCGGTTCTATGGATCAGAACCACAGTTCGTCCTCTCATCGGCAACGATCGCCAACCCTGCCGAGCATGCCCACCGGCTGACCAGCGTGCCGGTCACGGTGATCAGTGACGATGGCTCGCCCCAGTCCCGCCGCCAGTTTGTCCTGTGGAACCCACCGTTTGTGGATGCCGACCATAGCGCCCGGCGCAGCGCCAATGTGGAGGCAACGACCCTGTTCGTGGAGCTTGCCCGCCACGGTCTGCGCAACATCACCTTTGTCCGCGCCCGCAAGGTCGCCGAGCTCATCTTGCGCTACGCCCGCGAACTCCTCGCCAAGGAAGATCCAGCCCTTGTTCCTCTGATCACCGCGTACCGGTCTGGCTATCGATCCGAACTGCGACGGGAAATCGAGCAGGAGCTGTTCGCGGGTCACCTCATCGGCGTCACCGCCACCAACGCACTGGAGCTGGGCGTTGATGTCGGCCACCTGGATGCTACGGTGATGGTCGGCTATCCCGGAACCATCGCCAGTACATGGCAGCAAGCCGGTCGAGCAGGGCGAGGTGCCCGTGAGGCACTGAACATCCTCATCGCCCTCGACAATCCTTTGGACCAGTACTTTATGCAGCACCCGGAGGCGCTTTTCGGTTCCAGCGTCGAGCATGCCCTGATCGCGCCCGATAACGTTCACCTCTTGCTCAGGCACCTTCCCTGCGCCGCTTACGAACGGCCGCTGACCCCGGACGATGAAGAGCTGTTCGGTCCAGGCTTTGTGGACGCCATGATACAGCTAGAGCGCAGTCAGATCCTGGAGTACCGCGGAGAGCGCTGGTTCTACGCCGGCGGTGGGTATCCTGCCGAGAGGACCAGCTTGCGCGCCCTCACCGCGGACCGGTTCGCCATCCTCGACGAGTCCATGGACTACCGCCTGCTGGAAGAATTGGAGGGCACCCTGGCCCTTCAGCGCATCTATCCCGGTGCCATCTACCTGCACCAGGGTGAGAGCTACTTGATCAAGCGCCTTGACCTCGACACACGGATCGCCTACGCTGCTCCCGTGGAAGTGGACTATTACACCGAGCCTCGCCAGGTAAGCCAGATCCTGATCACCAAGGTGTGGAAGACCGCGACCGTGGGTCGCGGTCGAGCGACCTTCGGCGAGCTGCACGTCACCGAACAGGTCGTGTCGTTCCGCCGGATGCAGCAGTTCAGTGACACCGTTCTGTCGGTGGAGCCTCTGGACTTGCCGTCCAGTTCTTACTACACATCTGGTCTCTGGTTCGAGATCCCTGAACACGCACGCTCCTCGGTGGAGCGCCAGGGACTTGACTTTGTGGGCGGGCTCCATGCCCTGGAGCATGCCTGCATCGGCATGTTGCCCCTATTTGCCATGTGCGACCGGATGGACATCGGCGGACTTTCGACGCCCCTCCACTCGGACACCGGTGCGCCGACGGTCTTTCTCTACGAAGGGATTCCAGGTGGTGTGGGCATCGCCGAAAAGGGTTTTGATCTCCTTCACGAGCTCTGGCGCGCGACCTGGGCCGCCATCCGCGATTGTCCATGCGCCAGCGGATGCCCCAGTTGTATCCAGTCGCCAAAATGCGGCAACAACAACGAGCCTCTGGACAAGGCTGCTGCCATAATGATCCTCGAATCCCTCGTGGGGAGCGAGGCTGGTCTGACCTGAGAATGGATCATCACTCAACCGATTCTTGTCAGGAGGAACGAATGACGTTCGCCTTTGCACCAGAGCGGTACCCTTCGCGCCGCTCCATGATCCTGGCCCGCAATGGGATGGTGTCAACATCCCAACCACTGGCGGCACGAGCAGGCCTGCAGGTGCTATGCGACGGCGGCAATGCCGTGGACGCGGCTATCACCGCAGCCGGCGTGCTCGCCGTGGTGGAACCGTTCGCTACTGGCATCGGAGGGGACTGTTTTGCCCTGGTGTACGAGGCCAAAACGGGGCAGGTCCATGCTCTCAATGGCAGCGGGCGCGCGCCCCAGGCGCTCACATTGGACGTGTTTCGCCAGCGAGGGCTCACCAAAGTGCCTACAACGGGTATGCTGCCCGTCACCGTGCCGGGAGCAGTCCATGCCTGGAGCACTCTGCTGGAGAGGTTCGGGACACTCTCCCTGGCGGACGCCCTCGGCCCCGCCATCTCCTATGCCGAGGAGGGCTACCCGATATCGGAAGTGGTCGCGGGCATGTGGAACGACCGCGTCGCGTTGTTGCGGGCTAGTCCCGACGCCACAGCCCAGTATCTCATCGACGGTGAGAGGGCGCCGCGCCTGGGCGAGATCGTGCGACTGCCCACGCTGGCTGACTCACTGCGTACCATCGCGGCCGACGGCCCAATGGCCTTCTACCAGGGCGCCATCGGCCAGGCTCTGGTGCAGTTCTCGACACAAAACGGCGGGTTTCTTTCCCTCTCAGACCTCGCCGGACATTCGTCCACGTGGGTCAGCCCCATTTCCCTGGACTACCGCGGCTACCGGGTGTACGAGTGCCCTCCCAACGGGCAAGGGCTGGCCGCCCTCATGGCGCTCAACATCTGCCAGGGCTATGACCTCTCGGCAATGGACCCCGATTCCGCTGGCTATTTTCACATCTTGATCGAGGCTGCACGCCTGGGCCTGTGTGATGGGCTAGTCCACTTCGCCGATCCAGAACACGTCAAGGTGCCCGTGGAGAGGCTGCTATCGCCGGAACACGCGCAGAGCCGGCGCCAGTTGATCCGGACGGATCGCACCATCGACGACCTGACGGTGGGGCGCCCCGCGGGAGAGGGAACGGTATATGTTGCCGTCGTGGATGGCCAGGGCAACGCCTGTTCCTTTATCAACAGCATCTTTCAGCCTTTCGGCTCAGGAATGGTGGCCGGCCAAACGGGCATCATCCTGCACAACCGTGGGATCGGCTTTGTCCTGGACCCCGATCACCCCAATTGCTGGGCGCCTGGGAAAAGACCTTACCACACCATCATCCCGGGGCTGATTACCCATCGGGGCGCTCTCTACGCCTGTTTCGGCCTGATGGGCGGTTTCATTCAGGCGCAGGGCCACCTGCAGGCGGTCTCGCGCCTCATCGACCACCGGCAAAGCCCACAGCAGGCGCTGGACGCGCCCCGCTTCCGGGTCACCGACGATCTCAACCACCTCTACCTGGAGCGCGCCGTTCCCAGCTCCATAGCTCAAGACCTAGCTGCCATGGGACACCGCATCACACCTGCACCCGAGGTCCTGGGAACCTTTGGAGGCGGCCAGATCATCCTCGTTGATTCGCAAAGCGGTGTCCTCTGCGCAGGATCTGACCCACGGAAGGATGGCTGCGCCCTGGGGTACTAGCGTGGGGTGACCGGAAACAAAGAAGGGGGGCCACCGAGTGGGTGGCACCCCTTCAAATCAATCTGCTATCCAGGATAACTCAACATCACGTCGATCAGGTCGTTGATGGAATGGGGAAGCCCTTCCGGAGATGCGCTTGCGGCGCACTCGTGGGCATACTCCTTGAGAACCTGCAGGCCCGCGCTATAGGCAGCCGATCGTATGGCCGACAGCTGGTGGATGATCTGCACGCAGTCGCGCCCCTCGCCCACCATACGCTGAATCCCTTTAGCCTGACCCTCAATGCGACGCAGTCGGTGTAAGAGGTCCTGGCGTGATGTGGAAAACTGGCCTTCTGGGTTCACTTCTTGAGAGCTCACGGCCCTCACCGTCTAATGCCTCAACCAGAGGCGGGTGCGCATGAGGACTCCTGCATGCCCACACTCGATCCAGCACTCACGCGGCCACACAGAGAAATGGCTTTCTCCACCTTGGCGCTGGAACACTGAGGACATCGGATGTCGCTCTCTTCCGATAAAACCCGTATGATCTTGTCAAATCGGCAGCCGCATTCACGGCAGTCATATTCGTACAGAGGCATTTCTGCCCTCCTGATTGGTCGCGATCGACGCTCAAGGGCTCACTTAAGCGCTGATTCCCCAGGACCTAGGCCTTGAGCAGCTCGTCCAGTCGCTCGGCGATCGCCTTCTTCGGGCGAACGCCCACCAGGCGCTCCACTTCCTTGCCGTCCTTGAACAAGATCATGGTAGGAATAGCCATGATCCGATGTTCACCGGCGACTCTGACCTGCTCATCGGTGTTCATCTTGGCTATGATTACCCTGCCATCGTACTCGCCCGCCAGTTCTTCGAGGACGGGAGCAACCATCCGGCATGGGCCGCACCACGGCGCCCAGAAGTCAACTAGTACAGGCACCTTGGCTTGCAGTACATCGGTTTCAAACGCATCATCAGTCAAATGCAGTGGTTCCATCGCATGACCTCCCGAACAAGTTATATTTCCTGAAGGGAAACACCAAACGCTCCAGGGTACAGTCGCCACAGCAGTGCATATACAACGTGGCTATACCCCCAGTGGGTATATAATACCACAAGCGGTGATCTTTGTCAAGTTGCACCCAGTGCTGCAAGAGGCTTGTCAAACCCGGACAAATCCAGTGACGCCACAAGGAGATGAGCCTGGAAACGATGCGTTCCCATGAATCGCAACCCGATGCCCAGAGAACACCCTTACGCGCTCACTCGCCTATATGCAAAAAAGGGCAGAACGAGGTTGTTCTACCCTTTCGATGGCTCCTCGGGCTGGACTCGAACCNNATAGTCCTTCAACTTGCGGCTGCGCAAGGGATGCCGCAACTTGCGTAGGGCTTTAGCCTCTATTTGCCGCACCCGCTCCCGCGTCACGCCGAACTTTTGTCCCACCTCTTCCAGCGTGCGCGCCTGGCCGTCCTCAAGTCCAAAACGTAGGCGCAAGACGTTTCGCTCGCGAGGGCTCAGGGATTCCAGGATATCCTTCATCTGTTCCCTCAAGAGCTGCCGGCTCGTTTCATCAGCAGGACTGGGTATTGTCTCATCCTCGATGAAATCTCCCAGCGCACTGCTTTCCTCGGTGCTCACCGGCATCTCCAGTGACATGGGCTCCTGAATCATGCGCGATATTTCGCCCACCTTGCTGGCAGCGGTCTTCCAGCGTCTCTGCAGCACCGGGTCCACCTTTGCTCCCGAATTGATGGCCCTCTGGATGGCGGATGTCTCATCAGGCGTCAGCAAGTCCATCTTCAGGGCAAGCTCCTCGAGCGTCGGGTCTCGGCCCAGTTCCTGAGACAGCTGGCGCGTGGTGCGTAGCAGTCGATTGATGGTCTCGAACATGTGCGCTGGCAGGCGGATCGCCCGAGATTGGTCCACAATCGCGCGGTTGACTGACTGCCGGATCCACCAGGTGGCATNNTACCGCTTGGCCACACTGACCACCAGGCGAAGGTTCGCCTCGGCGAGCCGGCGCTGGGCCAGGTCACCGCGGCTGACCTGCTCTTCCAGGCCTCTGCGGGCCTGGGCAGTGGGCTTGCCATCCCGCAGCTCCTTAGCGGCAGCCTGTCCCGTGGCGATGATCCCTGCCAGACGGATTTCCTCAGCAGAGTCCAGCAAGGGAACTCGTCCGATCTCTTGCAGGTACATGCGCACAGGATCATCCACCAATACTTGCTCACCCGAAAGTGGTTTCAGCTCCACGATGTCCGCATCGTCAACCTCTGCCCTTATCGCCTTCCCATCCGCCTCGGTGGCGAGGATAGCGATGCCCATCTCCTGGAGGGCGCTGTACAGCGCGGTACGCTCCTCCATGTCCTGATCCGGATCGGGAAAGACCTCATCAATGTCCTTCTGAGTCACGAACCGCTGCTGCACACCCTTGGCAATCAGTTGGTCTTTTTGTTCTTCGCGCTCATCCTCACGGGCCATCACAAGCTCCCATTCAACCTATAGCTCAGGCCTCGTCTTGTTGCGCCGCACGCTACCAGCAGCGCCCGCCTTGTTCAGGAGATTGAGCTGCCGCGCCAGCTCAGTCACACGAGACGACCACTGGCGAACCGCCTCCAAATCCCCTGCTGCGTGGGCATCCTCCTGCAGGAAGACGAGGGTTTCACTCTCACGCCGCAACCTCTGGGCACGCAAGCGCAGCGCGCACTTCCAGGCAGCGTCCACGCAGCCTTCTTCCTCCGCAAATGTAACCTGGTTGGCATGCGCCATGACGCGCTGAAGCGTCTCGGCAAGAGGCTGCAGTGAGTCCCGGCGCAAGCTTTCCGGATCCAGGCTGTCCTGGTCCCTCAGGCGCCGTGTCATCTCGACGAACAGCGCCCTCTCTTCTGGTTGACCAAAGTCATCAGGGTTCAGGGGATCCATCTGCAATTGGGCAAACTGGGCGTTGATGCTGTCCCACAGCTCGGACCTCGTGAGCAGCAAGAGGAGCATATACTGTTCCGACCCAAACGTCAACCCTCGCTCGCCGGACAGCCTTCCGTATCTATTGCCCACCGGAGATTCTCGACGTGCAGGCCGCTTTCGGTCGGACTCGAGCACCAGGGACCGCTCATCAACCCTCAGTAGCCGCGCCAGCGTCTGGAGGTAGTGGGACCGCTCAACCGGACTGCTCACTTCAGCTATGAGAGGTAGCACAGCCCCGGCTGCTTCTGTCTTGGCTTTGGGCGAGCTCAAGTCATAGCGGGACACGACGGAGTGCAGATAGTACTCCACGACGGGCAGCGCCTGTGCCACCAGCGCGTCCCAGAGAGCTACCTCCTCCCTCAGAACCTCATCAGGATCCCGCCCCTGGGGCAGCGTTGCCACGCGAATTTCGGCGTCCAGTTGGTCCTCATACCTGACCAGGCTTCGCGCCGTGGGCACCGGCACAACCTTGCGGTCAAACGACTCCTGAG
>DDYO01000179.1 GCA_002348045.1 Anaerolineales bacterium UBA2232 | reverse complement strand
TCTGCCATTCCGCCACTTCGGCCGGCGAGCTACTTGCCATGCGACTTATACCACCGCTCCGGAGAGCTGTCAAATCTCGGCAGCGGGGGCCACCGTGCGGCGAGGTTGCCGTGCACCCCTAGCACCGCTCGGTGCCTCCGAGTTAAGCGGCCGTCTGCCTGAAGCGTGTCACTATTTCGGTTGCCACTCGGTGGCGGCTTTGAGGATCTCCGGGAAAGCTGCGTCTACCTTCGCCTCCACACCGGCCTGATCATGTCCGGCGATGGGGTGCGGCACGACAGCCATGGCGAAGTCATCTATGCCCTGCTCGGCGGCGGCTTCCGTGGCGTACTTGGCGAAGGCCGAAGTGGCGATGATCACCGTGGGGACGCCGGCGAGTTCGGCGTTCAACTGGTCGATCATGGTCCAGCGCGAGCACTTGTTGCCGTCGGCCTGGGCGGTGATCAGGAGATCAGGATCGAGGGCCAGCAGCCTGTCGGTGACCTCCTTGCTATCCTCCACCGATTCGGACAGCACAGCGGTGAGCGGATCCGCTTCCCAAGCCTTCACGACCTTGATGCCGTCGACCTGCTGGATGAGCAGCTCGGCCAAGCGGTTGAGGAACTTGTCGCCGTTGACCTTGCTGTTCCAGCGCAGGACGACGGTCTTGCCCTGTAGGGCAGAAGGATGGGCGTTGAGCTGGATGTCGCCGAGATCCACAGCGACCGGGGTAGGATCAAGCGCCTTGGAGCCACCACAGGCAGCCAGCAGCACCAGTGCGGCCAACAGGGAAATGAGGCGTAATCGCCGTTCCATGATGTCAGCTCCCCGTCCCTTCCTTTGGGTAACCCAACTCAAGCCAGCGGAGCCAGCCGCCGTCCAGCACCATGACCTTCGAGTACCCGCGCTTCAGGAGCTGACCGGCGATGTCAAGGCTGTTCTCCTCGTGGACACAACCACAATACACCAACAGGAGCTTAGACTTCGGGAGGATTTTGGACGGGTCCGGGATCTGTTCTTCCCAAGGGAAGTTGATGGCGCCCGGGATGTGCTCGATCTCGTAGGCCTCGGCCGGCTGAAGATCCACCACCAACAAGTCGGCGTTCCCGTCGATGAGAGTCTTGAGCTCCTCACAGGTGATGTGTGGCACCTGGTCGACCGTCTTCGGCGATTTCACCGCCAGGGTAGGAGTTGGCGCCCGTTGTGCGCCCGATGCTGCCCCACCCGCGTCGGAAGAGGATGCGTCTCCTCCCGAACACGCGGCCATTGAAAATGCCGCCAGAAGCAGAAGAGCCAATCCACACAGGCGAGTTCGACGCAATGTGTTCATGCGATACCCAATGCCTCCGATTGTGTTCCTCGAACAGGAGGGCAGTCGACGTCTGTCGCTCTTGCCGGGGTTGGATTGTGTGGCGCAAGCAAGTGGCGCTGGGCGCACCGTGCGCCGTGGATCAGTTGCCTACGGTGATGCGCCGGCTCTTGATATACCACTGGGCAATGTTGCGGAAACGATCCGCCGACGTGTTCAGCGGACCGAGTTGAACATCCTGTACAATGTTCCGCACTCCGTAGGTGTGGACGGGGTGGTAGAGCAGCAGGGCTGGGAGTTGCTCGGCAAAGATCCGCTGGAACTCCACATAGTAGTCGCGCCGTACGTTGACGTCAGTGAGGGCGCGAGCCTGCTCGATCGCAACATCGGTGGCCTCATCATCCCAGCCAGCGTAATTCTGGCCATCCTGAATCTGGGTGGAATGCCAGAGCGGGTAGGGATCAGGATCTCCCGACAACTCCCAGTGCACCAGGGCAGCGTCAAAAGTGCGAGTCGCCAAAAAATCACTTGTCAGGCCGGCGAGCGTGACTGGCTGTGCGGCAGCCTGGACGCCGATCTTCGCCCACGCTGTAGACACCGCCTCGAGCATGTTGCGTTCGTCACCGATCAAGATGAATGCCAGCCTCTGTCCATCACGATCCCGAACGCCATCACCATCGGTGTCCCGCCATCCCGCTGCATCGAGAAGCTGGCGCGCCTTCTCAGGGTCGTGGTTATACTGCGTCGCCTCACTGTCGTGCGCCCAAGTGCCGGGCAGGATTGGCGTGTGCGCAACGATGCCCTGACCACTAAGCACATCATCGATGAGGGCTTGCCGATCCAGGCCGAGCAGGAGCGCTTTGCGCACTGCATCGTCTGAGAAGAAGGGCAGGTTCGGATTCCGCAGGTTCAAATAGATCAGGGTATATCCAGACAGTGGAGCGGAGAACAACTGGAGGTCAGTCCTCCGGCTGGCCTCTTCCATCTCGTCAGGCCACACCCAGCTCACACCATCTATTTCCTTCTTGTCAAATGCCGCAAGGAGGTTCTGGTGTGCAGGATAGAATCGGAAGATCACGTGGGCCAAATAGGGCGCGTTGCCATAGTAGCGCGCAAAGGGGATCAGATCGACTTGTTGAGCGGAGATTTCCGAGAGCTGAAATGGTCCGGTTCCTACCGGTTGGGTATTGAGCTGGCTCTCGATGATCTGGGGGATCGGCACACGCTCCCAGAGATGCGCAGGCAACAGACCGATGGTGGTGTAGTCCAGAAAAGGCGCTAGCGGCTGTTCCAGCTCAAAGCGGATCGCCAACCCATCTTGGCCCTCGGGAGCCGAGGCCTTTGCAGCGCGCCACAGGGTTCCCAGCCAGGGCACTCCCGGGAAATCCGGGGACTGCATCACGCCTACGGTGTGGAGGACGTCGGCAGCTCTCACCGGAGCGCCGTCATGCCAGGTAAGACCGGATCGCAGACGAAAGTCGTAGACCAGGCCGTCGGATGACACGGTGAATGTCTCGGCGAGGTCCGGAACGACGTTACCCTGCTCGTCCAGGCGGGTCAGGCCACTGAAGAGCAGGGCGCAGATTTCTTCGTCGATCTGGTTGTACTGGCTGAGAAGCGGGTTGAGATAGCGAGGATTGCCGGCAACTCCCTCCACGAAGCTTCCGCCCTTTTCAGGCACGGTCACGGACGTGAAGCTGTAGGCGGCGTATCTCAGCAGCGCCACCAGGAGGACTATGCCCAGAAGGGCGATTGCAGCCTGCCAGCGAAGGTATCTGCCCAACTTCAACCAGTGATCATGACCGTCACGAGGGCCAGAATCATGAAGAGCACGCCCAACGCGATAGTGGCATTGAACATTGTTTTCTCCACGCCTCGCCGGGTGCGACTGACGCCCATATCGCCTCCGCCGAACATGTTGCTGAGTCCGGCATTCCTGGCTTGAAGCAACACGAGAGCGGTGAGAACCACAGCCATCACGATCTGCGCCAGATAGAGATACGTTTTCACTGCGAGCAAGCCTCCACAACCTTCGCCGCGGACGGAGCGAGAGTCTTTTCGAAGCCCCGTGCGTCACGCCGAATCGGGGCATTTACCAAGTCAGTTATTATACCACTCGCGCAGGGGGCGGGCAAATGCGACGGGGTGTCGAGCGTTATTGCATGCAGAGCGTCGCAAGGCAGCAGCCCATAAGCCCAAGGAGACACGGCGAGATACCCCGAGAAGCATTGACTAGCCGCCGATCTCTTGGTCGACCACAGGTGCGTCAGCTCGTGCCCCGACCTCCGGAAGTGCCTGGTTGCGCGCGAGTTCTTCGCTATCAAGGGCATCGGCTTCGGTCTGCTGTCGCCACAGTCGCCAGTACACTCTTCGTCTCGCAAGAAGTTCGTTGTGACGCCCGGACTCTACCAGCGCTCCGTTCTGCATGACGAGGATGAGGTCGAAGCGCTGCATCTGGGCCAACCGGTGGGTAACGACTAGGACAGTTCGTTGCTGCAATGCATACCTGAGTGAGTTGTTGAGAGCGCTTTCTGTCAGTGGATCGAGATAAGCGGCTGGCTCGTCGAGGAGGATGATGCTGGCATCGCTCAACAGCGCACGAGCGATGGCCAGTCTCCGCCTTTCCCCCCCACTCAGTCTCAGCCCCGCTTCGCCGATGACGGTGTCGTATCCCAGCGGCCAGGACGTGATAGTATCGTGTATCTGTGCGAGCCGGGCAGCGCATTCGATGTCTCTCTGCGTCGCGCTCGGGCGCGCGATGAGCAGATTCTCGCGTACTGTGACATTGAAGAGGTGAGGATGCTGTGGTGCTACCGCCACCTGACGGCGCACATCC
>DDYO01000280.1 GCA_002348045.1 Anaerolineales bacterium UBA2232 | reverse complement strand
GTTGTACTCCGCGATCCGGTTGTCGCCGCTAAACAAGAGCTTCTGCACCCTGCCCGCCTCATAGAGCTCGATCGCCCCTTCGAGGCGTTCCCGCAGGATCAGGCTGAGTGCCCCGTTGGGCCAGTAGCCTGCGCCGAACACGATCGCGACCTGTTGATCGGGTACGACCGAAAGCTCACCGGGCATGTAGATCGTCTGGTTGTACCGCCCGGACAGCGTCCATATCGTCCAGATGGCCAGCACGGCGCCCATCGACAGCACGATGAGTAGGGCCCAAATTAGCCAGCGCTTGATCGCATCCTCCCGTACGGCGATCTCATGCCCATAGTCGAGCGCCTATGATAGCACAAAACGGTGTGAGGAAGGCGAGCGGAGATAGAGCTCAGGGAAGAGCTGCTGCAGCCACAATCTCTACGGACGCAGGGTCATCTCCCCACACCAACCAGATGTGGTTGGCGCGGCGATAGAGGTAGATGGTTCCCTGTCCACCGGACCACCAGCGTCCCCCGGGCAGCGATGCCGGGGGTGTGGTGTCGTGAATCAACCCCTTAACCAATGCACGTGGCATCACGTCGAGCAGGTGCCCATAGACCAAGGCTGCCGCTCGCGAATCATCCCAGTCCAACTGCCACGCTGCAACTCTGGCGCCTTCCGGGCTTTGCCACACCTGCAGCAGATCGCCACCCCAGCCCGCCACCGCGTCAGCGCTCACTTCCCCCTTGCTCCACGCGGCGACAACCAGCCCCATTAGCGCTTCGCCCAACGTATCAGTCCGCGTGAGCGTCCAGCTGGAACCGAGTGCTGGTTCGATCGGCAGAAGTACGAGAGGTTCGTCAGGTATTGCATAGCGGTCAGGGTGCAGGATCTGTTCGGTCGACCGCGGTGGGCGGAGGACAACGGCATCCATACCCGCGGTCCCTCCAGCCCAGTACCGGGAGGAGAGGAAATCGACGCCAAGATCCAAGTCGAGACAGGCGATCTCAGCCAGCAGCTCGGCATCCCCCCGCCATTGTGGGCAGACCACACGGGCAATATGATCTCTGATCGTGGCCGCTGCATCGGGAAGGCTACCTGGCTGGGCCGGCATCACGTCGTTGGCCAGCCAGACGGAGACCACCGCATCACCCTGAGCCACCGCCGCGATCGCCAATCGGCGATCGAGTGATCCGGCGCTTTCCTGCAACGCGGCGAGATCGCCGTAGTTGTCGGAGAACGCACGTGCGTATCCATAGGCGAGCTGCGCCTCGACGACTGCGAGTGCTCCATCCCAGTCACGGCGCAGGTAGAATTCCGCTGTTTCCGGCGCGTAGAGGGATGCCATCTGCTCGGACTGCGCGACGACATTGATGCTTGGCGGCCCCGGGTCCCACAAGCCCAATACTTCCAGCACCGGCCACATCTTGGTGGACAGGGGGGGGCGCGCCTGATAGTGAGCATAGAGGGCCCTCGCCATATCGAGCTTATCGACGAGAGTCAGCGGCGTGTCCCAGCGCGTGTGCACCTGCCGCGCGGCTGCGACCTCGCCGGAGATGATGCCGGCGTGGAAGACATCGAATCTTGGGACAGGCGATGGAGAGGGAGATGGAGTGCTCGCAAGCGTACCCGATGCTGCAACCGGCACTGTGTTCATCGGGGCCGGTGTCGCCGAAGCTGAGGGCGCGAGCGTCGGTGGTGGTGTCGGAGACGGCACGGGCGAGGTTGCCCCCAGTGTCGACCAGGCACTCCAGGCAAATAAGGACATAACACCTATGACACTCGACGCAAGCGCCAAGAGAATGCCGCGCTGGCGCCGCGTCAGGCCTGGATCCCAACCTACCCCAGCACCTCGCGTCCGACCTCGACATACAAGGCCCTTATAGCCTCTCTCCTGGAGCCAACTCCGCACGTGCCACCAAAGCATCATAGCACTATGCCCCAGTCGACGACATAGACCGAGCAGGAGTTTAACCGCTTTCATACACTAATTCTATGGGCGCGGCATCGCTTGTCAAGCATCGGGCACGGTCATGATCGTTTCGGGAAAGGGACAGCTTAGCAACGATGGCCTCTCTACAGACCTATTGCGCAGTTTCGCCCCGGCTTGCCGTCACCACTTGCCACCCATGGGCCTACGGCTATAATGCACGGACGTCTCATACGGAGAGTTCAATGGCGCACCTTTGTGGCAAGGGGATCTGGCTCACGCACTCACACGATTTCGACCGTGCGGTCGAGATGGCAACCCGCATCGGTGGAACGCATCTCCTTGTGAAAGTTGGCCACGGCCCGATCTATTACCCGGAGACGACTCGCGATATGCTGCAGCGGGTTCGCTCGTTGGGGCTGACTGCGATTGCCTGGGTGCAGTTGACGGGCGCGTCTTCACCGGACACACGTAGAGCTATCGCCGAGTCGCTGAGCTGTGGGTATGAGGCGGTTGTGTTGGTGTTGCCCCTGCATAACGGTCTGGCAAGCGCACCCCTGCAGGCGCTCGCCGAGGCGCTTGTGGATGCCGAGATACCAGCACAGCGTCTGTTCCTCGCTTCGCCGCCGCTTGTTGACCTTGCGGACCGAAGTGTGCTTGAGGCGCTCGTATCCGTGTGCCAGGGTGGGTGGATGCCTTTGTGCTTCGCGGCCCGGTCTGACGATGCTATCCAGGTCATTGACCAGGAAGTCTACCACAGGCTCGATGCTCTCAGCTTGATCTGGGACAAGACGCCGGACGTCTACCCGGTGCTGTCACAGAGCCGCAGCTCGGATGGGAAGGAGATGCTACCCGAGGAGTTCATCCCGTGGGTCGAGGGCATTGCGCGGCATGGTGTCGATTTCTTCAGTATCTACGACGTGGCAAGCACCGAGCGAGCGCTTTGGCCGATGGTTCAGGCGGTGAATGTGGCCTGTATGGAGACCGAGGGTCGCAGCCCCGTCCAGGACAAGGTGATGAGCGTCAGCACTGCTGCGGGTGTCACCACCGTGGCGCAACCGGTCTACATCACGGTGAAGACCAGCGACTCAGTCTGGGGGATCATCTCGCGGCACGGGCTCAAGCGCGAGCAATTCTGGAGCTGGAACGGTCACATGTGGGACAGTCGGGGCCTGCCCCGAGATCCGGACTATCTGCAGGAGGGGTGGCGTCTCCGCGTAAAGTGACCGGTGGGGCGCCATTGCGACTGGCGAGGACTATGGTATAATGCCGTTTCGCCGCCATTGCTGGCGGCTTCATTATGGGAAGTTTCCGGGGAGAGGATAGATAACATGAACCTGGTCGAATCACTTGAACGCCAGATGGCAACACCCAATCCGAATGTGCCCGATTTGTCGGTCGGTGATACCGTTCGCGTCCACGTCCGGATCGTTGAGGGTGATCGCGAGCGCATTCAGCCCTTCCAGGGCACGATTATCCGAATGCGCAACGGCAAGAGCGCCGGCGCGAACTTCACGGTGCGACGGATCGCGTCGAACGGCATTGGCGTCGAGCGCACCTTCCTGCTGTACTCCCCACGCGTAGAGCGGGTGGAGGTCATGCGGCACTCCAAGGTGCGCCGCGCAAAGCTCTACTTCCTTCGCGAGCTCAGCGGGCGTGCGGCCCGGCTCAAGGAGCGCCGCGTCTGATCTGGCCCTGGGCACGAAAGGTGCTTCAGGCCGCGGCGGCTGGGTCATCTCCGTATCCGGGGACTGCCACTGAGCACTCAGGTTAAACCACTGATCGGTATGACCGGGCGGAAGGACACTTCCGCCCGGTTGCTTCGTACCTCAATGCACGCCATCGGGGCCACCTATACGCGGGCTATCCAGCGTGCGGGTGGCACGCCGGTGATCATCCCCCCGGTGATGCACGAGACAGACTGGCCTGTCCTGCTCGAACGTCTGGATGGGCTGCTGCTAAGCGGCGGCGAGGACATCGCTCCGGCCCGCTACGGGCAGCCGCTTGAGTCCTGGACCGGCCTTGTCGATGAGGAGCGAGACTACGCCGAGTTGGGCTTGGTCCGCTCCTGGTTGGAGTTGGGCAAACCGGTCCTGGCGATCTGCAGGGGACATCAATTGCTCAATGTCGCGCTGGGCGGGACCCTCTACCAGGACATCATGACCCAGGTTGCCAACGCCCTCGACCATGCTTACGTTCCTGGCAGGCCGATGGAGGACCCGGTTCACGACGTGGATATCCAGTCAGGCAGTGCGCTGGCCCGGATTCTGGGAGGCGAGCACTTTGCCGTTAACAGTGCGCATCACCAGGCCGCGTGGCAGCCCGGGCATGGCCTGGAGATCGTAGCTCATGCTCCTGACGGAATCGTTGAGGCGACGGAACTGAAGAACCATCCGTTCTGTCTCAGCGTGCAGTGGCACCCGGAGGCGATGCTGAAGCTCTCCGACACGATGCTGCCGCTCTTTGATGCCTTCATTGCCGCCGCGACGTAGGCTCGTCCGCGACTGAAACCGAACGGCGGGGACTNNGTTCTTGTGTCTCTATAGGCCCCGGTGCCGGTGGATGAATCTCACGCGGTCTTGGGCGGCTCCTCAGCCGTCTGGAGTGTGATTGGGCGCCCCTGTTTGAAGGATTCCAACTGCTCCTCCAGCTCGTGACGCCGGCTCTCAGCCGCTGACTTCCCGTCTTCGACCAACCGGTTCACACCCTCTCGGATTCGCACCTGCAACTCGGATCCCGAAGCCGGGGCGAAGAGCAACGAGAGCATCCCCCCGGTCCAGGCACCCGCGAGAACTCCGGCAAGGAATACAAAGAACTTGCGCATAGTTTCACCTCCGCTGATCCGCTGACTCCAAGGCCTATTATACGCTAAGGCTCGGTACGGGCAATGCCCTCAGTCTGAGGGGGTGGACGACGGTGTCGGCGACAGCGTCAACGTGGGTGAAAGGGTCAGCGTCGGAGATACCGTCGCTGTGGTCGCCACATCCGCCTCGACGGCCTCCCGCAGGATCAACATCCGGGAAACCCATCCCGTTCCCTCAGCCGGCGGGCACGGCTCAACCTGCAGGGAAAGGATAGGGCGGCCGCTGGGGGAGTCGATGTAGAGGTTGTATGTACGGCCAGGGGCTACCGCGAAATCGGCATAGCCCAAGCCCTTCTGCGGGCGCAGCCCTGTGATGGCGCGATCGGCGCCGTCGTCCCAGATGAGCCAGACCTCACGCATCGGCAATCCCACCTGCTCCTGGACCTCGCGCCCCCGGATGCTCACCGTCCGCGATATTTCCAGTGATACGGCCAAGAAGGGCTCAAGCTCACAGCTCAGGGTCTGGGAGATGATCGAAAAGGGCTCGGTTAGCACCGCCGGCGTCGCCGTTCCTGCTGCTACCGATGAGCGCGGTGTTGCCCGC
>DDYO01000194.1 GCA_002348045.1 Anaerolineales bacterium UBA2232 | reverse complement strand
CGACATCGGGCGGATGAACACGGTGTTCAAGTTCGGTATGCAGGCGTGGGTGCTGATGTCGGTGGTGGGGGCGGCGGCGTTCGTGCACTGGGCCGCACGGGCGACGTGCTGGCGCGCCCCGTGGCGCAAGGTGACGTGGATCGTCCTGGCGCTGCTGTTCGCCGGCGTCATGCTCTACCCGATGGCGGCGGCGCGGGCCAAGGTGCGGGACCGGTTCTCGGCGGAGGCGTCGCCGCACGGGCTGGACGGCATGGCGTACATGGACAAGGCTGTCTACTACGACAACAATCGCGACCTGCTGCTGGCGGACGACCGGGCCGCGATGTTGTGGCTGATGACGGAGGTGCAAGGCTCGCCGGTGATCCTGGAGGCGGTGGCGCCGGAGTATCGCTGGGGCAACCGCTATAGCATCTACACGGGCCTGCCGGCTGTCCAGGGGTGGAGCTGGCACCAGCGCCAGCAGCGGTCGGCTCTGCCGGGAGATTGGATCAGCCAGCGCATCGAAGATGTGAGTCGCCTGTACAGCAGAACAGACCCGCAGGTGGCGGTGGAGATCATTCGCAAATACAATGTTCGCTACATCTATGTGGGTGACCTGGAACGTAGCTATTATCCTGGCGAGGGGCTGGACAAGTTCGAGCGAATGCGCGCCGACGGCCAGCTTTCCCTGGCGTACTTCAACGACCGGGTCAGAATCTATGAGGTGGTTGACTAACCCGGTCTATACCGGCGTCGCGGCATGGGTTGCTTGACCACGAAGGGTGGCTGTGTGAGGCCAGAGAACAGGCTCGGCCCCGATTCTGAGAAACGCATCTGCGCCCAGCGCCCGCTGGATGGGAGGACGAGATGATGGCCGTCTTGACGTGGTGGCTGATGATGGCAGCGTTCAGCGTTGTCACATTGCCCATTGCCTGGCGCGTCTTCCGCCACTTGCCCGGTCGCGGGTACGCCTTGACGCGCCCGCTGGCGCTGTTGTTGGTCGGATATATCCTGTGGCTGGGGGGGATGTTTGGCTTCCTGCGCCCAACACGGGCGGCGATCCTCTTTGCTGCGGCGCTGGTGAGCCTTGTTTCCGCCTACATCTGGCGCCGCAATCGCCAAGCGCTGGCTCAGTACCTGCGTCAGAACGTTCGCTTGATCGTGGCGACTGAGGTGGTCTTTGTCCTCGCCTTCTTCGGATGGGCGCTGGTTCGCGCCTACAATCCCGAAATCGCAGCTACCGAAAAGCCCATGGAGATTGCCTTTCTGAATGCCATCCTGCGCAGCGACCGCTTCCCGCCCATCGACCCCTGGCTGTCGGGCTTTGCCATCAGCTACTACTACTTTGGCTACCTGCTGGTCGCCATGCTCACCCGACTTTCGGGCGTCCCGTCCACCGTTGCGTTCAACCTGGGCAAGGCCTTGCTCTTTGCCCTCACCGCGACCGGATGCTTTGGGCTCTTGCACGATCTGATTTCGCTTGATGTAGGTGATCGGGGTCAAGGGTGGCTGTCTCGGGTGATGTGGTCGCTATTGGGCCCCATCTTTGTTCTGGTCATCGGCAATCTGGAAGTTGTCTTTGAGATGCTGCACAACCGGGGCCTGGGATCGCCGGCATTTTGGCGCTGGCTGGATGTCAACGGGCTGATAGATGCTCCGGTGAGCGGAGATTGGATTCCGCGCGACAACTGGTGGTGGTGGCGGGCCTCCCGCGTGGTCAACGACCGGGACTTGATGGGCGGCCACATGGAGATCATCGATGAGTTCCCCCAGTTCAGCTTCTTGTTGGGCGACATGCATCCCCATGTCCTTGGGCTTCCCTTTGTAGTGCTGTGTCTGGCCCTGGCGCTGAATCTGCTGCTGGGTGCGCGGGACTGGGCGCTGATAGCATGTTCCTCTGAGAGTCCGGACATCGCCGCTCCCCGGCTGTGGGCGCACAGGCTGTTGCACCTGTTCCGTAGCCTGTGGCGCGACCACCGCTGGGACATGCTCATCCTGGCTCTGTGCCTGGGCTCCCTGGGTTTCATCAATACCTGGGACCTGCCGGTCTACTTGTTGGTCATAGTGGGCTCCTTCTGGATTGGCCAGCGCGGTCAGCAGCGAGCGGATGCACTGTGGACAACGCCGGTGTTTGCCGCTCCTCTGGGCGTGCTATCCATTGCCCTCTACCTGCCCTTCTTCCTCACCTTTCAGTCACAGGCGGGAGGGATGCTACCGCTCTTTTTCAACGTCACTCGGGTGCACCAATACTTGATGATGTTTGGCGTGTTTGTTTTTATCATCGCCAGCATGCTGGTCGTGCAGATCGTGCGCGACCATGGCCGTGCGCCGGACAGCCGGAACTGGCTGCGTAGCTTTGCCCTGGACCTGGCCAATACCTTGTTGTGGTTGGTGACCGGTCCTCTGTTGATCATGGCTCTGGCGGTTTTTGCCGTGGTGTCGTCCAGGGCAGGCCGTGAGTTTCTACGGGGAGTGCTGGAGAATCCCCAGGTCCAGAACCTCATCGGGACCAGCGGCACCCTCGGATTGCTCCGCCAGGCTCTGTTGTTGCGACTGACCAATCCCTGGACGTTCCTGCTGCTGGCCGTGCTCTTGGCGGCACTGTGGTACCTGATCCGGTCCTCCTGGCAAACCACCGGTGTCTCTGACGGCCCCGCTTGCCTGTTTGCCTACATCATGGCTGGCATGGCTTTCCTGATGACCCTGGGCACCGAGTTCATCTATCTGCGGGACACGTTCGGCACACGCATGAACACCATTTTCAAATTCTACTATCAGGCGTGGGTACTCATGGCTTTGGCCGCGTCCTTTTGCGCCTACCATCTGATGGGCAGGCTCGGCGCCAGGGCGCGCGGGAGGTCAGCCATCGCTGCCGCCAGTTGGGCTGTTGTAGCCGCCGCGCTTGTGGGTGCCGGGCTATTGTATCCGCTGCTGGCCATCCCCAACAAAACGGGCGGGTTTGGCGGGACGCCAACCATCGACGGTATGGCGTTCATGGCGCAGCATCGCCCGGACGAATACGCGGCCATTCAGTGGTTGCGGGCGAACGAGCCGGGTATCGTTCACATCGTGGAAGCTACGGGAGGGTCCTTCACTGAGTACGCGCCGATCTCTGCTTTTACCGGCTTGCCGACCATGTTGGGTTGGGGTGGCCATGAGCTGCAGTGGCGTGGTAACTACGATGAGCCGGGCAAGCGGGAGAGGGACCTGGAAAAGATCTATCAGTCCACCGATTCGCAGGAAGTGTTGACCCTGCTGGCCAAGTATGATATAAAGTACGTCTGTCTCGGCCCGATGGAGACGCGGCGCTACAGCCTCCGCCCGGATACCGTGTCCCGGATGGCCAGGTTCCTTGACGTGGCGTTTCAGCAGGGCAGCATGACTATTTTCCGGCACTGATGTTGACATCCTTGCCGACAGAGGTGCGTCGATGAAGCCGTTTAACGATGGTGGGTCGGCCAAGCCCCAATGGACGGTCGAGTCTTTGGGCTATGCGCTCAGCGCGGGCGTGGCCGCGGTGTTGCGGATCCTTGCCTTGGGCCGATGGCCGCTTTCATACGATGAGGCATCGGTGGCCCTGGCCGCGTGGCGCTTGGCTCGGGGCACGCCGATGGTGCTGCGGGGACACAGCCCCTTGCTCTTGCACGCCAACGCAGCGCTGCTGTTTTTTGCGAACGGCAGCGATGCCGCTGTGCGCTGGCTACCGGTGGTCGCAGGTGTTGTCCTGGTTGTGCTGCCCTGGGGCTTGCGCCGCCAGTTGGGCCGTGTGGGCGCACTGGCCGCCTCGTTCCTCCTGGCGCTTTCGCCAACCCTGACGTACTTTTCCCGCGAGCTGAACGGCAGCGTCATCGTGACCGCCTGCGCCCTGGCCCTCTACGTGCTCCTCGCCCGCTATCTTGAGGAACGCCGTTGGGCCTACCTGGTAGCGGCTGCTCCCGTGCTGGTGATCGCCCTTCTGGCCGGGCCGGGCGCCTACAGCCTGTTGGCGGCTCTCCTCGGGTTTCCCCTGTTCCTGCGTCTGGTAACACGGCTCAGTCATGACGGGGCAGCTGAGGAGGAGTGGCAGGCAGTGGTCGGCGCGGCCCTGGCTGAGCGGCAGGCATGGCGTCAGGCCCTGGTGCTGGGCGGTTGTGTCTTTTTGGGTGCGGGTCTGGCCTTTGTGGCCAACCCCGCCGGCCTGCAGCTGACACTGGACCAGTTCCGCACCTGGATCTTGAGCTTTGAGCTCGGCAGCACGCCCTGGTATCGCAGTTTTACCCTGCTGACCTTCTACGAGGCCTTGCCCCTGGTGGGTGGGTTGCTGGGCGCTGTTGTTGAGCGCTCCCGCCGAGATGCCTTTTCCTGGTGGCTGCGGTGGATTCTCGTCTTCGGGATAATTGTTGCCATCTTTCCCGGCCTCCGTTCGCCAGACAACCTCTGGCTACTCCTGCTGCCCCTCATCCTGATGTGCGGGCAATGGGTCGGCAGGGCGTGGAGCGAGGGGCGGCAGTGGGCCTGGCACCCCCTCTTCTGGGTGCCCCTGGCGGTCACTCTGGTCATTGCTGCGGCTGCCCACGTGCAGTTGGCATCCTACATGAATTTCCCCAGCACCAATCACGTTTTCCGGCTGGCCGCTCTGGTCGTTTTCTTGCTGTCGTCCTTGGCACTGGTGGGCAGCCTCACGCGAACCAGGCTGGTCATGAGTTCCGCGGCGGCGTGTCTGATGGTGCTTGGACTCTTGCTCATGGTCCGCACCAATGTGCGCCTGAATCAACTGCATGGCCGGGATGCGGTCGAACCGTTGGTGGGGCTAGCCACCTCGCCGGACGTTTTGGCCCTGGCGAAATCGGCGCAAGACTGGTCGCATCGGCTAACCGGAGACCCGCGGGCTATGACGTGGCAGGTGGATCAGGCGTTCGATGTCCCGTTGGGCTGGTATTTGAGGGCATGGCCGGAGGTGTGCTTTGTCGACCGGGTGTCCGCCACTCCGGTATCCCAGGCGGCGATCACCGCTGTCGATGTGGCTCCGCTTCCCAATTTCGTGAGCATGCGTTTTGACCTTGGAGCCACGTGGGAGCGCGGGAGTGTGCCGGTGCAGGAGTGGCTGCGCTGGTGGGTAGGGTACCGCTCCTCGCTAAGGGCTCAGCCCAGCCAACAGGTGCTTCTCTGGGTGCGACCCTTGTCCCAGTAGGCAAAGCGCACGGATGCCTCTACCCCGACTGATGTTGAACCTTTTCCGGAAAGGGACGTGATGATGGATCGAGATGCAGAAACCAGGGTGAGTGTCTGGGACCGACCCGTCTTGGCCGGCCTGCGCTTGGATGGACGAACTCTGGTATTGGCCCTGTTGGTGGGAGTGCTCATCTTTACCCGCTTTTGGGATTTGGGCAACCGCGGCATGGGCCATGACGAGAGCATTCATGCTTGGGAGGCCTGGAAGCTGGTCACTGGGCAGGGCTACCGCCATGATCCGGTTTACCACGGGCCCTTTGGCTATCACATTGTGGCCTTGATGTACTTGCTCTTTGGCATCGGTGATGTCCAGGCACGAATTGCCCCCGCGTTGTTCGGCGTGGCGTTGGTCTTGCTGGTGCCACTGCTCAAGCGGTGGATGGGGAACGCCGGATCGTGGTTTGCCGTGCTTTTGCTGACGATCTCACCTACGCTGATGATCCGCTCCCGCTATTTCCGCCACGATATCTGGCTGATGGTTGCCTTTGTCGCGATCACCATTTGCATCTTCCATTACCTGGATGACCGCCGACCGCGGTGGATGTACATCATGGCTGCCGCCCTGTCGGTGGCGTTCTGTGCCAAGTCCATCACGTTCATCAATGGGGCGATCTTTGGCAGCTTCTTGGTCCTTTACTTTGCCTACGAGTGGTTCCGAACACAACGGCCCCTGCGGGAGCTGCCAATCTTTGACCTGACGTTGATGATGGCGACCCTGGCTCTGCCGTGGGCTTCGGCATTCCTGATCCAGCTGTTCAAGGGCAATCCCCTCGACTACACCCAGTCGGGCATGGTTCGCAGCGGTGCGGTGGTCCTGGCGCTGATTCTGCTTTCCGCGGTGATTGGCGTGTGGTGGAACCGCAAGGTGTGGCTGCTTTCCGCGGGCATCTACTATGCCATTTTTATCGTGTTCTACACCACGCTCTTCACGAATGCCCAGGGGGCAGCGACGGGAATCGTCGGGATGCTGGGTTACTGGCTGTCGCAGCAGGGCGTGCGCCGCGGCGGCCAACCGTGGTACTATTTTCATGTCTTGACCGCGGTCTACGAGTACCTGCCTGCTTTGCTCACCGGTCTGGGTACCCTGTACTTTGTTTGGACCGGTGCCAAGAAGGGGAGCGATCAGGACAAAGCTCGCTCCAAGGTACCGGCGCTCAGTGCGCCATCCTGGCTGATGCCGGCCTTTCTGATCTACTGGAATGCCCTGAACTGGCTGGTATGGACCTGGGTGGGTGAAAAGATGCCCTGGCAGAACATGCATTTGGTGCTGCCCATGGGGCTGCTGGCTGGCTGGTTCCTCGGCCAGGTTTGGGACCACACCGATTGGCAGCGTTTTCGGAAGGAAGGAGCGCTCTCCACCTGGATCTGGCTGCCGGTCGCAGTCTTTGCGCTGGCGACGCTGGCCAGCGCCACGGGCAAGAGGCCTTTTGCCGGGATGAGCCTGGAGCAGCTTCAGGTTACTCTCCAGTGGCTGCTGTCTCTTAGCCTGCTGCTGATCTCTGTGGCCTTCCTGGCCCGCTTTGGCCGCCGTCTGGGCTGGAACGGCTGGAGCCGGGTTGTTCTGGGGGTGCTGGTCATCGTCCTGAGCGTGTTGACGTTCCGGGCGGCCTGGATGGCTTCTTTCATCAACCAGGACTATGCCACCGAGTTCCTCATGTATGCTGACTCTACTCCCGATACCGACGCGGTGATGCGCGAGCTAAACGCGTTGTCGGCGCGGGTGGCTGGCGACAAAGACCTACGGGTGGCCTATGACGATGAGTCGAGCTGGCCCTTTGTCTGGCTTCTCCGCGACTATCGCAATTCCAGCTTTTTTGCGGGCAGCTCCAGTGTTGCTGCAGACGCCCAGGTGGTGATCGTGGGGCCCGGCAACGAAAGCAAAGTTAAAGGCCAGTTGACCGCTCGCTACTATCGGCGGCAGTATCGCCTGATCTGGTGGCCCAACCAGGACCTGTACTCCAACCTGACGCCGTCCAAGATCGTCGCCGACCTGCGTGATCCTTCCCGGCGCCAGATGTGGTGGGACATCTGGTGGGGCCGCAAGTATACCAGCGCGACCACATCGTGGCCCTATGTCCACAACTTTGCCCTGTACATCCGCAAGGACATTGCTGCCCAAATCTGGAACTATGGCCCCGAGCTGGCGGGCCCGCCTGTGGAGATGCCGGAGGATGAGTACGAGAAGAAGGCCATCCAGACCAGCGCCGTTGCCTCTTGGGGATCCTACGGGTCTGGGGACGGGCAGTTCAACTACCCGAAGGGGATCGCCGTGGATGGCCAGGGCCGTGTCTATGTGGCTGACAGTATTAACCACCGGATCCAGGTACTGGATGCGTCAGGACGCACGGTCCTGACGGTGGGCGGCGAAGGGAATGCTCCTGGTCAGTTCCGCGAGCCCTGGAGCGTGGCAGTGGACGCCGAAGGCTTCATCTTTGTTGCCGACACCTGGAACCATCGCATCCAAAAGTTCGATGCCAACGGTACATTCATTACGCAGTGGGGCGTCTTTGGAGACACCGTGGGCGCCCTTGGCGCCACCAATGTCTTCTATGGTCCGCGGGATGTCGCCATCGACCGAGATGGTAATGTGCTGGTCAGCGACACGGGCAACAAACGAATCGTCAAGTACACGCCTGAGGGCCAGTACATCACCCAATGCGGAGGCGCCGGGTCTTTGCTGGGCCAATTGCGGGAGCCGGTGGGCATCGCGGTTGACAGCAGTGGCAACCTCTTTGTAGCCGATACGTGGAACTAGAGGATTCAGCGGTTCGACCCGCTCTTTAACCCATCGGGCGCCTGGGAGGTGTTGGGTTGGGAGAGCGAGGGCGTTGTCAACAAGCCCTACGTGGCGGTCGACGCCCAGGGAAACCTCTACGCAACAGGACCAGAATACCACCGCGTGGTCAAACTCGATGCGACCGGCAAAGTACAGGCAGTGTGGGGACGCTTTGGCAGTGACCTGAGTTCGCTGAACATGCCTGTGGGTATCGCCATTGATGTCAATGGTTACGTCTATGTCTCGGACTCGGCCAATCATCGCATTCTCAAGTTCGCCCCGATCAACTAGAGACAGAGCATCGGTGCGCGCCCTGAGGAGGGTGAACTGAACCTGCACGAGCACCAGTCCAAAGCGATCTTTGCGCGCTACGGCATCCCGATTCCGACAGGGCGGGTGGCAGATTCCGCTGAGGCGGCTCGCTCTGCTGCTGCCGACCTCTCCCGCCGCGTTGTGGTCAAGGCCCAGGTGCTCACCGGGGGGCGGGGTAAGGCCGGAGGCGTTCGCGTGGCAGAGGCACCTGATGCTGCCTCATCGGCGGCGGCGTCCATTTTGAGCATGACCATCAAGGGATTGCCGGTCCGCCAAGTGCTTGTAGAGGCCGCAGTGGCCATTGACCGCGAGCTGTACCTGGGGTTAGTGATGGACCGCAAGGCGCAACGTCCCGTGATGATAGCCTCGGCGGCTGGGGGCGTGGACATCGAGGAGACCGCTCGCACTGCCCCGGAGAAGGTCCACCGCCTGTCCATTGATCCGTGTTGGGGACTGCATGCTTTCCAGGCGCGCCGCTTGGCCATCCGGGTGGGCCTGGAGGCCAGCTTGTGGCCGGCCTTCACCGACATCGCCCGGAACCTCGTGAGGGCCTTTATCGACTGCGACGCCTCGCTGGCGGAGATCAACCCCCTGGTGTGCACTACCGACGGAAAGCTCCTGGCATTGGACGCCAAAATGGTCCTGGATGACAATGCTCTGTACCGGCATCCCGACCTGGAAAGCTTGCGGGATGAACACGCCGAGAATGTGTATGAGCGTTTAGCTCGGCAGCACCGCTTGAGCTACGTCAAGCTGGATGGAGCCATTGGTTGCATGGTCAACGGCGCGGGTCTGG
>DDYO01000195.1 GCA_002348045.1 Anaerolineales bacterium UBA2232 | reverse complement strand
GGGAATCGCGACGTCATCACCCTGGAGCACATTTTGAAAATGAAGGACCAGGCGATCGTGTGCAATATCGGCCATTTCGACAATGAAATCCAGGTGGACCGCCTGAACACCGCGAAGGGTGTGTGCCGAGTGAATATCAAACCCCAGGTGGACCGCTATGATTTGCCGGGAGACCGCAGCGTCTATCTGTTGGCGGAAGGGCGGTTGGTGAACCTCGGCTGTGCCGAAGGACACCCAAGCTTTGTGATGTCCAACTCATTCACGAACCAGGTGCTCGCGCAACTGGACCTGTGGGCCAATCGCCAGAAGTACCAGCCGGGCGTCTATCGCCTGGCCAAGAAGCTGGATGAAGAGGTCGCCCGTCTCCACCTGGAAAAAATCGGTGTAAAACTGACCAAGCTAACCAGGCAACAGGCGAATTACCTCGGAGTCCCGATTGAGGGACCCTATAAGCCTGAGCACTACCGGTACTAAACAGCGTCGTTTTCGGAGCAAGGCAAGGCGGGTGGATACCTTATCTATCCGCCTTTGTACTTTGCCACTGTTCATTTTAGTGTATAATGAATCGCATGAAAGAAATTCACGGTCATGAGGTCATGGAAATGATGCTGGGTTCCGGAAAAACATACACCCGAGCCAGCCTGATCACTGATATTTTGGTCAAATTTGGTTTTGAGGCTCGCTTCCGCACGTGTTCCGCAAAAGGAATGAACGCCGAACAGTTGGTTGATTTCCTGGAATCGCGCGGCAAGTTCGTCCCCGGGCCACAAGGTTTTCAAACCTCTCCAGAACTGATGTGCAGCCACTAAGGTCCAGCCCTCCCATCGGTAGAGAAAAGCTTTAGGAAGTCATTTGACAGACGTGGGGTCCCCGGGCAGGTTCCGCATTGCGATGAACGGGACCAGAAACTTGAAAGGCCAGTGTACGGAGTGTGGAGGTTTCTTCCCATGCCCGGCCCAGATGATCGGTACGAATAGCCGATGTCCCCTTTGCGGCAAGGAAACCGAATTACTGCTGGCAACCCCTGAGCCGATTGAATCCGCACTTCCGCCCCGCATCATTGTCTGGACGGTCATCGCGGTAGTCATTCTAGGCGCAGGTTTAGCCGGATCACTTGTGGCCTTGAAACAGGCTCGCAGTTGGGTTGAAAATCGGAGACCTCCCGCAACGTTACCTACCGCGAAAGCGGTGTCAGAACCTGGCCAACGGGTGCTTTTCGAACTCAACGGCATTCAGGTGACTGCGCTTTCCGTCGAAAAGCCCCGAGGAGGAGGTATGGCTTACGCAACAGGGCAACTCGTGAATCGCACCAAAGACCAATTGCGTTCAGTGACGGTCGTGCTGGACATCCTGGATACGGCGGGTCAAAAACTCGGTGTTACAGAGGACTCAACGCGCGACCTGATGCCGAACGGCACTTGGAACTTTAGAGCACCGCTGCTGGTTTCACAGGCTGCGTCGGCCAGAGTGACCGAGATTCGCAAGACTCAATAGCAGCGTATCAGAACCACGGTGCCGATGAGTGGCATTGAGGGTGCAATTCGAGCCCAATATGTGTGTTCCTGCCACCCGAAGACCGGAGGTAATGGGTACTGCAAAGCCACGGATGGCGGGCAACAGCCTGTGACCTCGTGCCAAACGATGTTTCCTGCCCCCGCAGATGAAGAACAGGCGACCCCACCCAGGGTCGCCTTGAACCTAACTAACCACCATTACAAGGAACCTAAAAACGCTAATTCAAGTCGAGGCAAAGACAATGGGGTCTTCACCCTAGTTTTCCTGCTCTGACCGGACTCACTTGGTCTGAGCCAGCTTTCGGAGGCGCGCGAGGTTCTCGACATCTTCGTGCAGGTCTTGAGACTTTGGGGTCTCGAGACAGCCCGGGTGTCCTTTGAACCTCGCATCGCGGACAATATGCCGAAATCCTTCAGCGCCGATTTTTCCGGCACCGATATGGGCGTGGCGATCAACCCGAGAGCCTAGGTCCGTCTTCGAATCGTTCAGATGAAACGCCAATATCTGATTGAGGCCGATCATGGATTCCACTTCCCCGATCGCCTTATCCCAACCGGCGGGTTGGCGAATATTATACCCCGCTGCAAAGAAGTGAGCCGTGTCGAGGCATACCCCAAGCCGAGCTGGATGCTTCACGCCATCAAAGATCGCTGCGAGGTGGCTGATCTGGGCTCCGAGACATGTGCCCTGCCCCGCGGTGTTCTCCAAGGCAATTCGCACCCTCGCAGAACAAGTCTCCGCAAAGACTTCGTCGAGCCCCCGCACAATTTGTTTTAAGCCTTCGGTTTCCCCCGCGCCTAAGTGAGCTCCCGGATGCAGAACAAGAAAAGGTATGTTTAAGGCCGAGGCGTATTGGATTTCCTCGATGAGAGACCGTATGGAGCGTGCGCGGTTTTCTGATGGCGGAGCTCCCAGGTTGATCAGGTACCCGGTGTGGCCAAATACGCAAGAAATGTCACCCGCGCCCAGTTCCGCGTTAAACCGCAACACTTCTTCGCTGGATGGCGGCTTGCCGAACCACTGCATGTTATTCTTGACGAATATTTGCACGACTTCGCAGGCAATACTACGCCCCCGCTGCAAAGCTTTGGAAACCCCGCCAACCGTGGACATGTGTGCCCCGAACTTCACTGGCGCGGCAGCTAAAGCTGTTCGGGTTTGCGCATAAGGTCGGCGATTCTGGCCAGCAAGCGCCCTGCAGCGCCTCCATCCAGCACCCGATGATCAAAACTCAACGTGAGATTCCCCTCAAACACTGGAACGAACCGGCCTTGCGCTTCATCCCACGACGGCACTCGGCGGGCTGCTCCCATTCCCAGGACCAGGGTTTGTTCCGGCAACGGGATCGGCGTCGCCCAGGTTAAACCGAAGGTGCCGAAATTCGTCACGGTAGCAATCGAACCACCGGTGGCGTCTGCTGGCAGGCGTCTCTGTCGAGCGAGCGCAATCAGTTCGTCATAGGGCTGGACCAACTCGCTAAGAGCTCGCTTATCGGCACCACGAAGAACCGGCACCAGCACCCCCTCATCAACCTCAACCGCAAATCCTACATCCAGTGAGGCCGGGTGAAAAATCTTGTTGCCTATCAAGCGACCGGCCGGAGCGCTGTTTTCAGCCAGGGCCACGGCCAAAGCGCGAAGCGCATAAAGCGCGGGACCCGGCTTTGCCTCGCAGGTTTTGCGGTGTGCAAGCATCGGATCAAAGCACACCGGCAGCGCCACTGTCGCTAACGGCCGCGTCCAACTCCGGCGCATCGCATCCGCCACCGCAACTCTCATGGACGAAGCGGGACTATGCCTTAGTCGCTCCAACCTCTCAATAAAACTCTCAAAATCCTTGATGGTAACCCGACCTGCCGCCCCGCTCCCGGCAACTCCCGCCAGATCCGCTGCGTGGAGACCCAGTTCGATCATCCGCGCTTTCATTCGCGGGGACATATAAGTCGCCCCCGAAGCATTGGCCGGGACCGGAAGTCCCCGGACCGTGGGTTGCACTTTGCGAGGCGTCTTTTCTGGGCCGTCCAAGTGATTTTGCGCGGCTCTTGCTTCTTCTGAGCCTGGACCGATGTCAAGCCCATAGCGGACGGTATCCTCCTGGCTCGTTTTCAAATAGCCCAAGGTCGCCCCAACCGGATAGCTGACACCGACCTGCACCTCGAGGCTTGCCAACTGTCCCGGGCATGGAGCGGCAACGGTCATGGTTGCCTTGCTCGTCTCCACCTCCATGAGATCTTGATTCGCCTGAATCTGGTCACCCACTTTAACCAACAAGTTTACCACAGTTGCTTCGGCGATAGACTCCCCTAGTTGCGGCATGATGATCGGTATAGCTGGCATGGGTCAGGCTCCGGTGGAATGCTGAGGTTCTGGGTTTTGGAGCAAATCGGCGAAACTCATAATAGTTCGACAGTGTGCGTCATGACCGAAGCAGGTTGCGGGCTGCCATCGCGATTCTGCGGGCAGTGGGTCGATGGGCAGCCCAAAGGTTGGGATGGTACGGCACCGGAGTGTCTTTCGCGTTGAGCCTCTGGGGTGGCGCATCCAACAGGCCGAAGCCTTCGCTGGCCACACGCGCCACAACCTCGGCGGTAACCCCGCCCCAAGGCCACGCTTCGCCTACGCACAACAACCGGCCCGTCCGCGCGACCGAAGCCATAATGGTGTCGGTATCGAGTGGCTTGACAGAACGCAGATCGACCACCTCGATTTCAGTGCCTTCGCTGGCCAACTCGTCCGCGACAGCCAGCGCCTCATGCACCATGGCGCTATAAGCAACAACTGTAAGGTCACGCCCTGCTCGTGCGATTCGCGCCTTACCCACAGGCATTGCTTCATCAGGCAACCTCTCAGCCTTAAGATGGTAATAAAGGTATTTGTGCTCGCAGAAAATAACCGGGTCATCAATCGCCACCGCCTCCAGTAGCATGCTGTAAGCGTCCTCCACTGTTGCAGGAGTCAGCACGACCAGACCCGGATAGTGTGCGTATAGTGCTTCCGGACACTGGCTGTGGAAAGGCCCGCTTCCAGAAGTGCCGCCAGCTGGCAGTCTGATGGTCACGGGACAGGGCACCTTGGTCCGCCAATAAAGAGTCGCAGCCTGGTTGACTATTTGATTCAAAGCCACCGTCGAGAAATCCGCAAACTGCACCTCAATAATCGGCCGCATTCCGGAAATCGCGGCTCCTACCGCCAACCCAAGCATCGCGTCTTCACTAATCGGAGCGTCCATCACCCTTCCTGGGAAGCGCTCCGCAAGGCTCTTTGTGGCTTTGAAGGCACCTCCAAAAGGCCCGACGTCCTGGCCGTAAATGAAGACTCGCGGGTCTTCCTCGAGGGCCCGCGCCTGCGCTTCCCGAATTGCATCCAGATAGGTTAGACTCATACCGGCTTTCTCAGGCAGTGATCGGAGGCTCGTCAACCAAATGCTTGGAGGCCAAGGCACGCCATTCCTCCGCATAGGGATCGGGTCCATCTTCGCGTTGCACTTGGGCCACGACCCCTTCCACTTCCTCAACCGCCGCCTCACGCCAAACCGCCAGATCCTGAGTGCTTGCCCACCCTCTGGCCATGAGGTGATGCTCAGCCACTTTCAGGCAGTCTCTGCCCAGCGTCGATTCTTTTAGCCGCGGGTCCACATAGCCGGCATCATCATGCTCCCCATGCCCGCAGAGCCGGAGCAATCGGGCAATGACTAGTTGCGGTCCACCACCTGCCCTTGCCTCGCTCACGGCCACGTTCATCACTGAGAGGCATGCGCTCAAGTCCGTGCCGTCGACAGTGTGGCTCCTAAACCCATACCCTGGCGCCTTCAACTCCAAGGTTTGGCAAGCAAGTTGACGCTCATTCGGGGTGGAATATGCATATCCATTGTTCGCCACGACCACCACTAGGGGGAACCTCTCAACTCCGGCCTGATTCAGCGCCTCATGAAAAGCCCCCGTGGAAGTGCCACCCTCACCGATACTCGCCAGACCCACGGTCCCAGAAATGCCCTTCATGCGATTGGCAAGTAATACACCATTTACTACGGAAATCATTGCACCCAAATGACTAATCATAGGTAGAATCCCTGATTCCGGCCGCCCACGGTGCACGTTGCCGTCACGCGCTCGCATAGGTCCCAGTGGCGACCCGAGATAGGTCCGGACAGCATCGACAATCGGCTCGCCGAAGGCGATTCGGCCGGCGGCATCACGAATCAAAGGTGCAAAGACATCGCCTTTCCTTAACGCGAGTCCTGCCGCAACGCTTAACGCCTCCTGTCCTCGCCCCAGAAAAACCCCGCCATGAATCTTCCCCATCCGATAGAGGCTGGCAAACTTATCGTCCAAAACCCTTGCCAACAGAATATACCTGTAGGCCTCGAGACAGGCATTCTTGCCCGGCGAGACCTCGTCCTTCGGCTGCGGTTCGACCAAACGATAAGCCATGGCCGTGAATCTACCTAGGCATAGGCTTTTCTCGCAATGTTTCTTTGTTTTTCAGCCTCTCGAGTGTCCAATAATAGGACAGCCCCTACGCTTTAAAGGTGTAAAACTCAGGTCCATGGCCATCAACAAGCCCTAAGCCCATGCTGGTTTTCATTATCTCCACAGCAAAACTTCGTTCCTGCGACAAGATACCCGAGGTTGGTTTCGAAAGTGCTTAATCTCAGGTCGACATGGTGTTACTGAAATATAGCAAGCCGCGAATTACGAATTACAAAGTTCGATCTTCGGATTTCGAATGAATCCACGCAGAACCAATTTGCTATTGATCGAGGATGACCCCGAAGTCCCGACTCTACTGGAGGCGCTTCTGGAGCAGGAGGATCTTGACTTGGTCATTGCCAAAGATGGTGAGAGCGGCCTGAACTTGGCGGAGGAAACCAAACCGGACCTAATACTATTGGATTTGGGGTTGCCCCGAATGAGTGGCTTCGATGTCCTTAAAGAATTGAAATTTGCCCCCAACACGGAGTCCATTCCCGTTATCGTGCTTACCGCGTCGAACGGAACGGCAGACAAAATCAAAGGCTTCGAGTTAGGTGCTTCCGATTACCTCACCAAACCTTTCCAGGCTGCCGAATTATTGGCTCGACTCCGTGCAACCCTTAAAGCCAAACAGCTTCAGGATGCCCTGAGCCAGGCAAACCGGGAGCTGATGGCAGCCCGGATTTCAGCTGAATCCTCAGCTCGAGCCAGGGGCGAAATACTGGCGCACATGAGTCACGAGATTCGGACCCCGCTCAATGGAATCGTCGGTATGGCCGGATTGCTGTTCCAAACGAGTCTTTCACCAGACCAGCACAGTTATGCGGAGACTATACAGACCAGTAGCGAATCGCTGCTGGCAATAATCAACGACATTTTGGATTTCTCAAAAATAGATTCGGAAAGACTGGAACTGGAAGCGCTGCCGTTGTCGCTTCGCACTTGCCTGGAGGAGGCGATGGACACCGTCGCGGCAAGGGCTGCGGAAAAGGGCCTGGAATTGGTGCTGGAGGTAGAGACCGGTCTTCCACCAGCGGTCTTGGGTGATATCACCAGACTCCGTCAGGTCTTGCTCAATCTTCTGAGCAACGGAGTAAAATTTACGAAGAAAGGAGAGATCTTTGTCCGAGTCCGGGCTCTCGCCGGGCCGCCCCGTGGACGCGAACTGATTGATCCTTGGCATTTGCATTTCTCCGTGCAAGACACCGGTATTGGCATTCCGGCAGATCGTCTGGCGCGCCTTTTTAAGCCTTTTGGTCAGGCCGACGCCTCTACCTCACGGCAGTTTGGCGGGACGGGACTCGGACTGGTTATCAGCCGACGTCTGGTTGAATTGATGCAAGGTAAGATGTGGGTCGAGAGCGTCCCGGGCAAGGGCTCCACTTTTCATTTTACGCTGCCTCTGAAGGCTGCAACCGCCGACGGCGATTCGAACATTCAGAGCCATACCCTGCCCCACCCGAAAAACGTTCTGATACTCGTGCCCAACAAGAATCTCTGTCGTGTGCTTGCGGAGACTACCACTACCCTGGGGCTCCGCCCACATGCAACCACGGATGCAAAACAGGCGGTGGAATGGCTCCAACAAGGGCCCCATTTTGACCTGGGAATCGTCGATTCCACAGACCCCGAGAACGACGGGCTCAAGGTTGCCACGACCTTAAGCACACTGGCCAGACGTGGGCCCCTACCCATCCTCCTGATGACTCCCGTCGGCACACAGTTTGCACCTGGAGCGCTTGCTAGAGCAGGGGTTTCCTGTCAGTTGGTCAAGCCGGTGAAACTGTCCCATTTGCGCGAAGCCGTGTTGCGCGCGCTGGCCGATTGCCACCCCCCTGCCCAACTCACGCCGGCGGCTTCCCCCGCAGCAACCAAACTGGCGGTGACCCTGCCTCTGCAGGTGTTGATTTGCGACGACAATGTGATAAACCAGAAAGTAGCGGCGCGCCAACTTCAACAACTCGGCTACCAGGCCAACCTGGCGGCTAATGGCATTGAGGCACTGGCTGCGCTGGATCGTGACCATTATGACCTGATCCTGATGGACCTGATGATGCCCGAGATGGACGGCATCGCGGCCACCCGGGCGATCCTGGCCGAGCACCCGGAGATCAAGGTCATCGCCATGACCAGCTTTGACGACAAGGAGCTGGTCCATGGGGTGCTGGCGGCGGGGGCGATCAGCTATTTGCTCAAGAACGTCACCGCCGACGAGCTGGCCAAGGCGATCAGGGACGCGGCCTCGGGGAGGTCGACGCTCTCCCCGGAAGCCGCCAGCGTGCTCGTCCAGTCGACGCGCCCCACGAAAGACCCGCTGGTGGACCTGACGGAGCGCGAGCGGGAGGTGTTGAGCCAGGTCGTGCAGGGCCAAAGCAATCAGCAGATCGCCGAGGCGCTGGTGATCAGCGTCGCCACCGTCAAGGCCCACATCAGCAATATCCTCTCCAAGCTGGGGGTCTCCAGCAGGGCGGAGGCCACCGCGTACGCGATCAGGCACAAGATCGTGTCGCTCTGAACGGGCGCCAAGGTGACGACCATGTAGTGGCGACTTCAGTCGCTCCTGTCCGGCCTAGGAACGACTAAAGTCGTCACTACAGAACTCTCCCCCCTCTTACCGATTCCGCATCTTGAGCGCCGACCCCATAGGGAGGTCACCATGCCCACCACCGCATCCGCCGCGCGCCGTCTGCAAGTGGCGCCCACCGGCCGCACCCTGCAATACGCCGACGGGACGCCCTTCTTTTACCTGGGCGACACCGCCTGGCAGCTCTTTCACCGCCTCAACTGCGAAGAGGCTGACCTCTACCTCGCGAACCGCGCCGCCAAGGGCTTCACCGTGATCCAGGCGGTAGCCCTCGCCGAGCTGGGCGGGCTGGAGGTCCCCAACCCCTACGGACACCTGCCGCTAGCGGACCAGGACCCGCTGCGGCCCAACGAGCCCTATTTCCGGCACGTGGATTACATCGTGGAGCGGGCCGCGGCGCTGGGGCTGGTAGTGGGGTTGCTGCCCACCTGGGGCCGCCACTGGAAGCGTGTCGGCCATGAGGGGCGGGCCATCTTTACCCCCGCCAACGCCCGGCCCTACGGCCGCTTCCTGGGCCAGCGCTACCGCGGCCAGCCGATCATCTGGGTGTTGGGCGGCGACGCCAACGTGGAGAGCGCCGAGGAGCGGGCCATCATCGACGCCATGGCCGAGGGACTGGACGAGGGCGACGGCGGCGAGCACCTGATGACCTTCCACCCCCGCGGGCCGGGGCTGTCGTCGGACGCGCTGCATGACGCCGCCTGGCTGGATTTCAACATGATCCAGTCCTCCCACGGCGCGCGCGACCACGACAATGGCCTCTTTGTGGAGCGCGACTATGCCCGACAGCCGGTCAAGCCCACGGTGGACGGCGAGCCGCGCTACGAGGGCATCCCCGTCGGCTTTTACTGGGCGCACGTCAACCGCCTCGACCGCTTCACCGACGACGACATCCGGCAGGCGGCCTATTGGTCGGTGCTGGCGGGGGCCTGCGGCTTTACCTATGGCAACAACAATGTCTGGCAGATGTGGGCGCCCGGGCGCGAGCCGGCGATCGCGGCCAACGTCCATTGGCGCGAGGCGCTGGACCATCCCGGCGCTTTCCAGATGGGCCACTTGCGGCGGCTCTTCGAGGCATGTCCCTTCCACAAGCTGGCCCCCGCGCCCCAGGTGCTGGCCGACGGGCCGACCCAGGGCGGGGCCAAGGTGCGCGTGGCGCTGGCGACGGACGGCTCCTTCCTGGTGGCCTACACCCCTCGCGGCGAGCGCTTCACCCTTGACAAGAGCGCCATCCGCGCCCCGCGGGTGCAGGAGAGCTGGTACGATCCCCGCTACGGCGTCACGTATCCCTTCCACGTCACCGACAACGCCGGCTGGCAGACCTACCTCCCGCCCACCCAAGGGCCCGGGAACGACTGGGTGCTGGCGCTGGAGGGCAAGGAGCGATAGAGAAAGAGACAGGTCCGAGAACGAACCGGGGCCTCCTCTCTTGGGGGATGTTCCCCTAATACCCCCACTCGTCCATCAGCCGCCCTGTCGCATCGAACAGGTAGGCCGTGTCATGGTCGTTGTTCCACACCGCCGACCCGCGGCCCCAATAGAGGTCGGTGGCGGTGTCCGTGCCCGAGCCGGTGCGCAGCCGGGCCCGGCCCAGCGACGCCAGGATAAAGCCGGGAAAGGTGTACTCGGCCCCCGCAGCGTCGCGCACGCGCCAGCCGGCCAGGTCCGCCGCCATCGCGCCACGGTTCTCCAAGCAGATGTACTCCTCCGTCAAGTTGTCGTTGTCGTTGCCGGGGGCGTCCACCTGGCTGCACTCGGGGGCGATGCGCACGTCGCCTCGCACCGGCGTCGCCGACCGCGTCCCCGTCGGCGTGGTCGTCGCCGTCCGCGTAGCCGTCGCCGACCGTGTGACTGTGGCGGTCGAGGTCGCCGTGGCCTCGCGCGACCTGGCCAGGAGCGGCAGAAACAGAGGGCGCCAGGCCGACGTCGCTTCGGGGGGCGGGGCTGCCGCTGCCGATCCCAGCAACGAAAGGATCAGCAGTGGGCCACACGCGATGATCAGCAGGTAACCACGTTGGGTGGACATGCGCCTCCTCCTGTAATCACGCCTGGATCGCCGGGATGCGGCAGTATAGGCGCGTTCCAGCGATCCGCCAAATCTCGCTTGGCCCCCGGCGCGGTCCGGCCTATACTACAGCCCATCCACAAGCCTGGAGATGAGCCATGAACCATCGCACCACCGAGCTGGAGCACCTGTTGTCCGCCGTCCGCCTCTGCCTCGCCCAAGGCGGGCGCTACCTGGTCAGCCGCTGCGCCCCCCACGGCCCCATCATGCGCGAGCCGAACCTGAGCTACATCCACAAGGCCGCCTGGGGCATGTACGCCGGCGGGGTGGACCACGCCCTGCAGCCCAATGGCGACTTTTATCTCCCCGGCGAGGGGCTCGAGTACAAGGACATGCAGCGCGCCTATCGCCCCCTCACCTTTGGCAAGGTGGCGGCCTGGATCGGCCACCCGCTGATCCGCGACGAGCGGGTGGTGGGGAGGCTGCTGCAGTACCAGCACGCCTCTGGCGGCTGTTTCAACTATATCGGGGACGGGCCAGAGGTGCAGGAGCAGCCCACCCTCGGCACGCTGAACACCAGCTTTTTCGGCCACCTGATGCTGGCGCTGGGCCGGCGGGAGGAGGCCCTCCGCGCCGGAGATTGGCTCCGTCGCTGGGTGCAGGCCAACGCAGCGCACATGGCCGAGGATGGGGTGTTATATAGCAGCATGACCCCCGCCGGCGCGCTGGTGACCAACCTGGTCCTCGGCGCCAGGATGGCCGGGATGGTGGACAACCGCGCGCCCAAGCAAGAGTTCTGGCAGGTGGGCACGACCATGGCCTACTTGGCCGTGCTCTACGATCACATGCGGCAGGAGTGGGGTCACAGCGCTGAGGCCGCGCAGCCCTACCTGGACAGCGCGCTGCTCCTGTTGGATTTCGAGGCGACCATGCCGCTGGAGACCTACCTGTGGCCCTCCAAGTGCAAGGTGGCCTGGGGCGCGGGCGAGCTGCTGCGGGTGCTGGTCCGGTACGGCCTCGGCAGCGCGGCACAGGTCGAGATGGCCTATCAGGCGGCGCGCAAGACCGCCGTTTTCACCTTCATGGACAACCAGTTGCCCCACGGCGGCTGGTCATGCATGCACTACCCTCTCAGCGAGCTGGCCCCGGAGCTGCCCTACGACTACAAGCCGCTGGGGGGCTTGGTGGCGATCCCTGACGGGCCCATCCCCGGCTCGCAGACCATCTGGCTCCCCAGCGAAGAGATCACCGGCGAGTTCCTCGGCGAGATCAAATCCGTCGAGCTGGGCGTCCTGGCGCTCCTGGAAAAGGCAGGACGACCCACCACCGGGACATGGAGGACGCAGAGGCAAGAATGAGCATGGTCTCCTCGTCCGCTCTCTGCTAATCCATCTCTT
>DDYO01000145.1:4572-6683 GCA_002348045.1 Anaerolineales bacterium UBA2232 | reverse complement strand
TGAACCACACGGGACAGATCGAGCTGCCCACGGCAGGCGAGCTCTATGAGCAGGGGCAACTCATGGAGCAGGTGATCGTTGGAGCCGATGACTTCCGCCTCAGAGCCCAACACCTCGTGATACGTATCCAGCACGAGGGGACGATCGGCAATGCCCACTAGAACTGCCCGACCCAGAGGGGCGAGGACCTGAACCGCCTGGCGCATCGTTTCGGGCAGGCCGATCACCTCCAGCGCAACGTCCACACCACGCCCTCTCGTGAGCCTACGAATTTGCTGGGCAGGGTTGCCCTGGGCACTTGATACCGGAATGGCTCCGTATCCTTCAGCTTGCTGGAGTTTTGTCTCGTGAAGGTCCACCGCATACACATCAAGGGCCCCCAAAGCCCTGGCGAGTTGCACAGCCGACATGCCCAGCCCGCCAACGCCAAAGACCGCAACCGTCTCTCCAGCTCGAAAGCGGCCCTTGCGCAGTGCATGGAGCGAGGTGGCCGAGGAGCACATCATGATTGCCCCCTGCTCAAAAGGGATCGTGTCGGGCAGCAACACCGCGTTGCGGGCTGGTACCGCGATGTACTCAGCAAACCCGCCATCCCTGTGCTTGCCCAGCATCTGACCAGAGGGACAGAATTGTTCATTGCCCGCACTGCAGTAGTAGCAGCTACCACACGTGACCAGGTAATGCAGGCACACACGGTCGCCAACTCGCACGTTCAGGACGTATGCGCCCACCCGCTCAACAATTCCCGCGATTTCGTGCCCGAGGGTCACGGGCAGCGGTTTGACTGATGACACCCCGGCGCGGTAGTGAACGTCCGAATGACAAATGCCCGCCGCCTTGACCCTAACCAGGACATCCCCCGCACCCACGACTGGCTCATCAACCTCTGCCAGCGCAAGTGGCTCCTTGATTTTGACAAGCTGAACAGCTCTCACGCCAAGCCTTTCCCAAACCAAATCGAGGCCAAACTAGACTCCTTCCAACGGTTCGAACAAGGTCCCCAGATTCAGTTCCCGCGCGGTCTCCGGCCGGGGCCAGTTGGTCATGGGATCCACCCCAAGGGTGGCATAGTAACTGGTCGTCATGGCCGTCGTGTCCAGTGTAATGCCGGCGGTGGGGCCCTTCTGGTATGGCGGCTCCCCTCGCTCCCGGCCGGGCAGCGTCACCGAGGCTGGTACAACGCCGTGGCGCGCATTGAACGCATGGCGCATGACTTGGATACTGCGCCCGGCACGTAACAGCTCCGCTTCGTCCCAGCCCCAACCCGTAGCCGCATTCAGCCAGGCCAAGAAGGGCGGGCTGCCCATGGTCAAGCAGAACTGACAGAGTCCCAGCGAGTCAATAACCCTCAATATCGGCATCGTGACGGCTGCTTCGGCTCCCTTGGCGCTCCAGTCATAGCGACCGGCGCGTGTCTGTCCGGCTGCGCGAAGGTACGGCGCCATGACAGAGCCCGGCATCAACGGGATGGCCGTATGTCGCCCGGGTGCCGGGTCAGTCAGGTACGCCACGCCCAACGAGGGATCATGCAACGAGCGGTGCATGGGCAGCGCCTGTCCGCCCGCATGCATGGCCACCGCCTGTGCCTCGGGCGCCAGCCGCGATGCTGCCCTGTGCACCCCATCGGCCAGCCACTCACCCAACCCCGCGCGCCTTTCAGCAATGCGGCGTGTCAGTTCCACGATGGCCGGGCCATGCCCCCAGGACAGTTTCATCTCACCGGCCAGGTCGGCAGGCAGCCAGCCGTGCTCCTGGCAGTCCATCGCAAATGCGATGGCAACACCCGTCGCGATGGTGTCCAGGCCAGCCAGATTGCAGATTTCGTTACACGCCACCACCGTGGGCAGATCTGCGTTGAGGAGCGTGGGTCCGAAGACGGCCAGGGTCTCATATTCGGGACGGTGTCCGGAGCCACCATCAGGCAGGCGGATCATGGCGCCACAGGCAACCGGGCAGCTGTGACACGCGTAGGCTCTGATATTGTCACGGATCACCGCCTCGTCACTGAGGCACGCGGCCTGGTCCACCGAATAGTCGTCCGGATACTGTCCACCCCAGTTTCTTATGGGTGTATCTCCCATCGCCACCAACAGCGCCGTCGCTGACGCCGT
>DDYO01000145.1:0-4500 GCA_002348045.1 Anaerolineales bacterium UBA2232 | reverse complement strand
TGCCGGTACTCGGCTCCGGCGGCAGCATAGGCGGGCTTGTCGGCCAACGGAGCTGACTGTTTACCCCTGGCGGCCACCGCTTTGAGCCTCTTGGCGCCCATGACCGCACCCAACCCGCAGCGAGCAGCGATCCGACCCCCATCGTTCACCACCCCTGATATGAGGGATAGCCGCTCACCCGCAGGCCCAATGCACGCAACCCGCACATCGGGCAAGGTCTGGCCGATGATTGCCTGTTCCGTATCGGCGGTGTCCCTTCCCCACAATCCTCTCGCATCGCGCAGCTCAGTGTGCTCAGCATCCACGTAGAGGTAAACGGGTTCCGGCGCCGTTCCTCGCACCAGCACGCCATCGTACCCTGCGCCCGGTAGTGCCGGGCCAAAACTGCCGCCCGCATTGGCATCTCCCCATCCGCCAGTCAGCGGCGACTTGGCCGCCACCATAAAGCGCCCGCTGAAGGGAGCACCGGTTCCGGTGAGGAGACCAGGCATGAAAGCCAGCACGTTTTCCGGTCCCAAGGCATCGGCACCCGGTGGAATTCGCTCGTAGAGCAGGCGGGCGGCCAGCCCGTAGCCGCCCACGAACTGGCGATAGATCTCATCAGGTATCGCCTCCACCTCACAGGTACCCGTCGTAAGGTCCACCACAAGGATCTTGCCCCAATAGCCCGTGGGCATTCTGTTCCTCCTCGGAACGGTGATGAGGCGATTCTAACCTCTGGCTGCGTGGCTGCCAAACCACTGCTGCCTCCGGTTGGCGCCTGTCAGCTTCTGCACTAGAATGAGTGCCCCACAATCCTGTATGTTCAATCACTGGAGGGAAAGATGCTCGCCAATCCGATCCCCCTGGCTGCCACGAGCCAAGCGCTGCGCTCCGGTCAATTGGACCTGCGCAGGCACATCCTGGAGACCCTGAAACGCATCGAGCACAGCGAGTCGCAGGTTCATGCCTTGCTGCCCGAGCGCGGCCGACGTGCTCGTTTGCTGCGGGAGGCCAAGAATTTGGCTGCGCGTTATCCCGATCCCGCCCAACGTCCGCTCCTCTACGGCATCCTCGTCGGGGTCAAGGATATCTTTCATGCCGAAGGATTCATCACCCGGGCGGGTACCGCACTGCCCTCGGAGCTATTCTCGGGCAGGGAGGCAGTGGTCGTCACCCAACTCCGGCAGGCCGGCGCGCTGCTGCTAGGCAAGACGGTCACCACCGAGTTTGCCTATTTCGAACCGGGGCCAACCCGCAATCCCCACCACCTGGAGCATACCCCTGGAGGCTCCAGCAGTGGGTCAGCAGCCGCGGTGGCGGCAGGCTTGTGCGACCTGTCCCTGGGCACCCAAACCGTGGGCTCGACCATCCGCCCGGCAGCGTTTTGTGGCATCGTGGGCTTCAAGCCGAGCTTTGGACGCATCTCTACCGAAGGCGTGATTCCCTTTTCCCAATCTGCCGATCACGTGGGATTGTTCACGGCGGATGTGGAGGGGATGGCGCTGGCAGCCCAGGTCCTGCTCAGCGATTGGAGGACAGCCCCAACTTCTGGTCAATCATTGCCCGTATTGGGCGTGCCCGAGGGCCCGTACCTGACTCAGGCCGAGCCCGAGGCACTGGCTGCTTTCGAAAAACAGCTCCAGCTCTTGGCCAGTGCTGGCTTTTCGGTCAAGCGGGTGGAGGCCCTCCAGGACATCGAGTCCATCACGCACCGTCACTGGCGCATGGCAGGTGCCGAGATGGCCCGCGTTCACCGGGAGTGGTTTCCCCAGTTCGAAGCCCTGTACCGCTTGAGAACAGCGCAGCTCATCCGCGAAGGACAACAGGTCACGACCACCGAGCTTGATGCCGCCCGGCGCGGACGTACCGAGCTTCGGCTCCAGCTTCAAAGCATCATGGCCGCGAGTGGCATTGACCTGTGGGTGACGCCCGGGGCTCCCGGTCCGGCTCCCCATGGCATCCACGCCACCGGACAGCCTGCCATGCAGATGCCTTGGACCCATGCCGGAATGCCCTCGGTCAGCATTCCGGCGGGACGCGCGGCCAATGGGCTGCCACTGGGCCTGCAAGCCATAGCAACCTTCGGCGCAGACGAGTACCTGCTGAAAGCCGCGCAGCCGCTGGCACATGCTCTGGAGCCTCTGAACTCCCACTAGTTGCCACATGGCTGCCCTGATCGACACGGCCTGATATGACCTCTCATACCAGTGAGGACGGTGAGTGCCCTTGCGCAAAGACCTACACGAAGAGAATCGGCGTTCGTGGAATGAAGCCACCAAGGCCCACAACAGCCACAAACGGAACCAGGCGCAGTTCCTGCGCGACAGCGGCGATACCCTCTATCCCGAGGAGCTTGAGCTACTGGGGGAGCTGGACGGCCTGACCCTGGTCCACTTACAGTGTAACGCGGGGCAGGACTCGCTGTGCCTGGCCAGGCGGGGAGCGATCGTCACGGGCGTGGACATCAGCGATGAGGCCATTGACTTTGCACGCCGACTTTCAGCCGATTCGGGCATCCCGGCCACGTTCGAGCGGACGGACATTTACGACTGGTTTGAACGTGCCGGTCAGGCCGGGCAGCGATTCGATGTTGCCTTCTCCTCCTACGGCGCCATTTGCTGGCTCTCGGATATCCGCGCCTGGGCTCGAGGCATTGCCAGCGTGCTCAAGCCGGGAGGCAAGTTTGTCCTCGTCGAGTTTCACCCCATGGCGATGATCTTTGACGACGAGAGTTGGACGATCACGTATCCCTACTTTGGCGAAGGCAAAGTGTACACGTGGAAGGATGGGATTGGCGACTATGTGGCCCAGTCGGGAGACGCCCTCACGCCATCGGGCTGGGTGGAAGGAATCCAAGAGTTCCGGAACCCATATCACTGTCACGAATTCCAGTGGACGGTTAGTGACCTGGTCACTGCCTTTCTGGATGCCGGAATGACCCTCACCGCTCTGCGTGAGTACCCCTACTGCAACGGTGACAAGCTTCTGCCCGACATGCGGAAATTGCCGGGCAAGCGAATGATCCCGCCGGAGAACATCCCCAGCATGCCCCTGATGCTGGGCCTGGTTGCCCACAAACCCCAGTGAGAGGGTACTCTAGAATTCACTCAGCACATGACGAGCGATGACCAGACGCTGGATCTCGCTGGTTCCCTCGCCAATCGCCGTTAAACGGTTATCCCGGTAAAATCGCTCCACGTCGTATTCCCGCATGTAGCCGTAGCCGCCGTGGATCTGAATTGCCTTGAAGCAGGCCCGCTCAGCGGCTTCGGAGGCAAACAGCTTGGCCATGGCCGCCTGCTTGGTGTAGCGTTCGCCCTTGTCCTTCAGCCACGCCGCCCGATAGATCATCAGCCGAGCGGCCTCGATCTCCGTCGCCATGTCCGCCAGCATCCACTGAATTGCCTGGAAGCTGGCTATTGGCTGCCCAAACTGCACTCGCTGTTTGGCGTACTTGGCCGCCGCCTCGAATGCCGCCTGGGCCAGACCGACGGCCATCGCCCCAATGCTGATGCGCCCACCATCCAGCGCGGTCAGGAACTGCTTGTAGCCCTCGCCTGGCTGGCCCAGCAGGTTGCCGCGTGACACACGGCAATCCTCAAAAAAGAGCTCCGAGGTGACCGATCCTTTGAGCCCCATCTTGTCTTCGTCTCGACCGACCCGGAATCCCGGAGTTCCCTTCTCCACGATGAAATTGCTGATTCCTCGGGTACCAGCGGTCCGGTCCGTCACAGCTGTGATGACCACAACGTCCGCAATGGACCCCGACGTGATAAAGACCTTCTGGCCGTTGATAACCCAGTGGTCGCCATCCAGCACTGCATTCGTCTTGATCGCCCCCGCATCGGAGCCGGCATCGGGCTCGGTCAGCCCAAATGCAGCCAGACCCTGCCCGGCAGCCAGACTCGGCAGGAAGTGGCGTTTCTGTTCATCGTTGCCAAAGCGATAGAGGGGATAGATTCCCAGGGAGTTGTGCGCCGCCACGGTAATCCCCACGGATCCAGAGACCCGCGAGATCTCCTCAATGGTGATGGCATAGCTGATGGTATCCGCGCCTGATCCACCCCACTCCTCGGGCACCGTAAGCCCCATCAGTCCGAGACCACCCAGAATTCGAATGGCCTCCCAGGGGAAATCACCCTTCTCATCGATCTCCCTGGCAAGTGGGCCTAGTTCTTTCTCGGCCACGTCGCGCACCATCTTGCGCATCATGTGTTGCTCTGGGCTGAGCTCAAAGTCCATTGGACCCTCCTCCAGCACGGGGTTGGCCGTGCCTCACTTGCCGATGACCATACCCGTGGGGTCGATCTCTCGCAACAATCGGCGCTGCTCAGGGGTTGGCGGCTCGGTGACATCCAGATGTTGGGGAGTCAGTATCTCGCAGTTGCTGTTCTCGCGTATCTGCTCGAGGCTGATCCCCGGATGTATAGCCAGCAACTGAATGCGCCTGGACGTATCCTCAAAGCCGTACACGCCCAGTTGGGTGATGACCCGGTGCGGGCCGGTATTGGCGGGCAG
>DDYO01000275.1 GCA_002348045.1 Anaerolineales bacterium UBA2232 | reverse complement strand
AGCCGGTCATGTGGGCAGTTCTGCTTCTCCGTGTTGCACCGCAAGGTGACTTCAAAACCAAGACTGTTGCCCACGCCGAGCGGCACTTCAAACTCGCATGCTGTTCCCGTGCGGCGCAGGGCTGCCGCCAGAGTTCTGATACACGAGGTTGTTGCCCTGCTCGGTTCCCTGGGATACCCACTCCGGCCTCTGGGTGACATTGCCCAAAGGAGTTGTGTGATGAACGAACCAAAGTACAAGCCAACCCTCTGTGTTGGCGCCGATGTCCACCTGGACGAGATCGTCCTGCGCGCTGTGGACAAGGCCCAGGGTCACGAGGTGCTCGAACGTTTCCGCGTGACCAACAACCAGCCGGGCGCCCAATCGGCCGCAGCCACCATCGCCCAGTTGGCTGCGGAACATGGCTACACCCGCATCGAGATCGGCTGGGAAGCGACCGGTATGCTGTGGATCCCCTTCCACCGCTACCTGAGCACCGAGCCCCTCTTGCATCCCTTCGAGCTGGAATTGATCTGCTTCAATCCCAAGCTCGTCGCCAAGTTCAAGGACGGCCTGGTGCTGCGCTGTCCCAAGAACGATGATCGGGATGCCTTCGACGTCGCCGCCCGGATCCGTTTCGGTGAGTTGCCGGTCACTTACGTGCCCGGCGATTTCTGGCAAGGGCTGCGCCGGTTGACCCGTTACCGCTACCGTCTCTCCAAGGCCCTGTCTCAAGAGAAGATGCGCTTCCAATCCTACGCCTTCCTCAAAGCCAGCGACTGGAAACGGGTCAAGCCCTTCTCCAACGTCTTGGGCGCCACCAGCGCAGCCTTGCTCACCGAGTTCACCGTTGCCGAGCTGCAAGACATGACTCATGACCAGCTCGTCGACCTGATCACCCGCCGCGGCCGGGGGCGATTTACAGATCCGACCGCCACGGCACGTGATGTTCGCCAGGCATTGCGCACTTCCTACACCATCGACCCGCGGATGGACCAGATGGTCACCGACTCCTTGGCGGCGATTTGGGACCACATCCGCTATCTTGACCGTTCCATGAAACGTCTCGACAAAACGATCGCCCGCTACATCGACCCCATTCCCAATCCTATCATCACCATCAAGGGCTTGGGGGCGGTCATCACCGCCGGCATCCTGGCCGAGATCGTCGTCGTCCTTCGTTTCAAGGAGCAGAAGCACCTTGCTCAGTACATGGGCTTGACCTGGCGCAAGAGTTCCTCTGGCGGCTTTGTCTCCCAGAACACCCGCATGACCAAAGTCGGCAACGTCTATCTGCGCTACTACTTCATCCAGGGAGCCAATCTGCTCCGCCAGCACAACCTGGAGTACAAGGCCTACTACTGGCGCAAGTATCAAGAAGTCTCCAAGTACCAACACAAACGTGCCCTCGTTCTGACGGCTCGCAAGCTCGTGCGTCTGGTGCATGCCCTGCTCACGAAGAATGTACCCTACGTGAGGCCCCGGATGACTGACCCTGGACAGGAGGATGATGGACTTCAGTAGATAGCGCCCCAGCGCAGTCTGTAACATCTGCATAAACAGCCTGTACCCGCAGGAAAAATCGCAAATCCTGTTGGGATAGATGTGTATTGCCTCGACCCGGTCCGGCAGCCAAAGAAAGCCTATTTCAATGTCAAAGTGCCACTTGACTTTTTACCGCATGTCTTGCTGTTGCCGGCAAACTCGGCGTATCAATTCCTTGCGGTCCGGAGGTCTAGTGCTGTGCCCAGGAACCGTTGTCCCGGTAGAACACATAGATCCGGCCCTCAACGGAGAGCATCACTCCGTGCTCAAAGTCCTGTATCTGGCTGTCAACACCTCGCTCCTCCTGCTCGGCCCAGCCGATGGCTGCCTGGGGTCCACCCAGTTTCTCCCGCCAGACTTTGCCAAAGCCCCGTTTGGGCTCGAGCAGGCCAGGCGGCGGCGTGAGACCGGCGGACTCGGGCTCGCCCTCCTCCCAGATGTCAGCGAAATCCCGCCAGTTGCCATTGTCCTGCATGGCGTAGATGCGATCTGCATCTTGTCTCCAGTACATCCAACCGTACTGAAATGGCTCGATAGCGCTCCAGGTTGTATGGCGGTCATTTGTTGGGCAACCCAGGCGAACCCGGACCGACTGCCAGATGGTCGCGAAGTCTCCGCTCGCCGCCCTGGTGCACGCCGGCAGAGGCGTTGGGCTCGGAGGCTTTGTCGGTGTTGGAGTTTGGGTGGGTGGTGGCGTCGCCGTCGGCAACGGCGTGGTCGTTGGCGTTTGCGTGGCCGTAGGTTCTCGGCTGGGCGTGGCACTTGGAGCTGACGTGGCGGTGGCGCTCGGAGTCACAGCCGTAATTGCGACTGTAGCCGTCAGCTCGGGCGCAGTAGCTTCAGCTGTCACTGCGGAGCCAGCGACCTCCGTGCCAGCTGGCAGGACACGCACCGCCGGGGTCACAGTGGCCTGATCCTCACTTCTTAGCTGCGGCCCGGGCCAATCAAACCAGTTAAAGGCCACCAATCCAGCAAGCGCCAACGTGCACAGGAATGCCAGTAACACCCACGTTCCACGCTGCCGGGCTGGCGGGAGGTCAGCTGCTGCCCCTCTTCCAGTGGGCTGTCCACACTTGGGGCAGAAGCGAGCCTTGTCGTCGTGTTGTGCTCCACACCTGGGACAGAACATGTTGCCTCCGGTCTCGTTCACCAGGACCAAGCCGGTGACCAGTCGATCGTCGAGGCCTGGGTAAGTTGACGCTCGCTGCTGCCATCGGCGTTGATGATGTACAGCCGGCCGATCTTGTTGCGGTAAGCCAGAAACACGATCTTGGTTCCATCCGGTGACCAGGCGGGGTACTCGCCGCCGTTGTATGTCAGACGGGTCAAGTCGCTGCCATCCGGCCGCACGAGGAACAACGCCCACTCGCTTTCACCCACCTTTGATGCAAAGGCAATCCAGTTCCCGAGAGGCGACCAGGCCGGTGCCCAGTCCTGCTCCAGCCGATTCGTCAGACGGCGCACGTTCGAGCCGTCGATACTGGCTACATAGATCTCGCGGTTGCCATCGCGCTCCGAANNGGCGAGGCAAATGCCATCTGCTGGCCATCGGGCGCGATCGCCGGAAAGTCGTCGAGCGCCGGATGGTTCGTTAGGCGTTGCACGTCGGAGCCGTCAGACCGCATCGAATACAGCTCCCAATTGCCATCGCGCTCTGAGGAGAAAAAGATGCGACGGCCGTCAGGATGCCAGACGGGGGTATTCTCTTTGGCCCCGGTGTACGTCAGCCTCACGGCTCCAGATCCATCGGGGTTCATGGTATAGATTTCGTCCGAGCCAGACCCATCTCGGTTCGTAACAAAGACGATCCTCTTGCCGTCAGGCGACCAGTTGGGATGCCAGTCGTAGACCTGGTTGGAAGTGATCCGGGTCAGATTGCTGCCGTCTGTGTTGATCAAGCAGATCTCGGAATAACCAAAGCTGCTGGTGGCAAAGACTATGCGACCGCGCGGTCGAGGCGCGGGAGGAATCGGAGTGCTCGTCGGGCTAGCGGTAGGCAGTGGTGTGGCAGTGGGGGGTGGTGTGGACGTCGGCGGTAACGTAGCGGTGGGCGGAGGCGTCATGGTGGGAGGGACAGCCGTTGCCAGAAACGGCGTGGTCGTGGGCGCCGGGCTGGTGGCCGCGGGGAGATCGGTCTGTGTGGCTACAGCAGCCGGGATGGACCCCGTGTCAGCCGCAGCTGGAGCGAGCCCCTCCGCTGGTTCTGCGCTCTCCTGCGCCCCGATGGCTTCGGTAGGCCACAAAGCTGCCTCGTAAGCGACCGGTTCGGAATCGCCCGGGTATCTGTCGCTCCAGTAACGCCAGGCCAGCGCGGAGCCCAGGGCAAGAACCATGATCAGGCCAACCAGGAGTGCCGTCTGCGTCCAGCGCCAGCTCCATCGTCGGCGCTCTCGCTCGCGTAGTCCGAGGGGCTGCCCACACTTCAGGCAAAAGCGGGCCGTGTCTTCGTTTCGGGTGCCGCACTTTGGGCAGAACAAT
>DDYO01000119.1 GCA_002348045.1 Anaerolineales bacterium UBA2232 | reverse complement strand
TGACCTTGATCCCTGGAAAGTGGTTGATCATACGCTCTCTGATCACATTTACAGATTGCATGCTTATATCGATCCCTACCCAATTGCGATGCAGGCGTTCACTTACAGCCACCGTCGTTCCGCAGCCGCAGAATGGATCGAGTACCACGTCACCTTCATTACTGCTGGACTTGATGATTCGCTCCAATAGAGCCTCAGATTTCTGTGTCGGATAGCCTAACTTCTCTGGGTCCGTAGGACTAGTAATTTTGGGAACATCAGGCCACCAGTCATTCACAGGCGTACCTTCCTTGCGGAGGCCAGCCTCAGCATATTTGCCCTTGACGGCTGTTCTGCCCCGTTGAATTGTGCCGGGACTATAAGGTCGGTAGATAGGCTGGAAGAAATACTTGTCGGTTTTACTATATCTGAGGATTGTGTCGTGCTTACGGGGAAAGTCATTTCGAGGAATGCCCCCACCGGCATAGCACCAGACGATTTCGTTCCGGAAGTTCTCCGGCCGGAATGCCGCATCCATGAGTATCTTCAGGTAGTGGCTCGCCGTCGGGTCGCAGTGCAGGTAGATGCTCCCCGTCGGCTTGAGCACCCGACGCAGCTCCACCAGGCGCGGCGCCATCATCGCCAGGTAGGCCATCATGTTGCTCGTGCTGAGGAGCTTGCGGAAGGCCTGCATGGCGAGCGACACCTGGCCGCCGGCGACGATCATCTCTTCGAGCGCGAGCTCGGCCTCGACGCTCCACGTCCACGTGTCCTCGAAGGCGCGGATCTGGCTGGCCGCCTTCTCGCCCGAGTGCTCGGCGAAGAGGACGTTGTAGTTGGCGTTCGAGTTGAACGGGGGGTCGAGGTAGACGAGGTCTACCGACTCGTCGGCGAGGTACTCGCGGAGGATCTTCAGGTTGTCGCCGTAGTAGAGGGTGTTCATGGGCTAGTCGCGCTTGGCAGATGTGCCATCAGGTAGCTTGAGCTCGCTCCTATGGAAGTGCACCACACGCCCATCGCCCTGGTCATGGCTCTTGCCGCACGCGAAGAGCATGACCACGAACCCCACTGTCAGAAACACCAGCGCTAAGGAACATGCCCGCGAGGTCAAGCCACAGCCCGCAGAAAAGGCCTGACACCCCCCGGCGCTGAGTAGGTTGGCCACCTCTATGGCGGCCAACCCGAACCACAGGACCATCACGTAGATGCTGATGATCTGGTTGATTCCGGAGACCGAGTACCGGTAGCCGCCACAGAGCCACCGGAACCGGTATTGGCTGGCCGAAATGGTGGTCTTGAACAGCGGTCCAAGGATCTCGTCCTCCAACAGGTCTACATGGCGCTCCCAGTTCTCCTGCCAGTACTTGCTGCCGCGGTTGGCCAGATACCAGCCCGCAGACAACACGAGCCCAAGACAGGCGAAGAGGAGCTGCAGCGTCTGCTGGTGCTCAGCCCGGCCGATCGCGACATACCCTGCTAGGGATGCGCCAATCAGTGCCCAGAAATACGTGGTCCGCTTCCAGTAGAGCTCGATCTCGAACCTGCGCGTCTCCAGGGCAACGCGGAGCGCCTCGTGGACCTTGGGGTCTGGCTGACTCGGTTCTTGGAACTGCCCTAGGTAGCCGGCTGGGGTCGTTATCTCGCACATCGTTTTGGTGTCCTCCTCGTCGTCTGTCGTGCGGCGGCGGCCAGCTCCAGCATGACCTCCGATGGCACCGGATCACACCTCGGGAGCCGGACCAGAACCCGAGGGCCAGGGGAGGCGCACCGCTCGCCCTGGACGCTCGGCGAACTCCCTATCCACAGCGGCCTACAGGGCTTCCCTGATCCTGTCGGCGAGAGGGCCCAGATGCTGCTGCCAACCCCCGCCGCCGTAGTCCTCGGCGTAGCGCATCACCCGCTGGGCGTCAGTCCGCGTCAGGGTGAGCTGGTTGCCACTGATGCCCGCTTCCAGCCTGCCGAACAGCGCCTGGAAACCCCCACCCTCTTTGTCCGCACGCCGGATCACCCCGATCTCGTCGTCCGTGACCGCGATCGTGATGCTGTCCATAGCTATTAGTCCCGTCTGAAGAAGAGGATCTTCTCATCCTTCACCAGGTTGTACAGCCCCCACACGATCTTGGGCATCTGCCGGACCAAACGCAGTCCCACCCGCTCGGCCCACTCGATCAAGTGCTCTGTGGTCAAGCACTCCCTGTGTTGGATAGTGGCATTGCCAATCACCACCACTGCGTGGCCGGCAGGCCGCAGCACCCGGGCCAACTCGCTCAGGACGTGTCGCATATCATCCTGGTATAGGGCCGCCTTCTGAGTCGCTCCAGTGCCGCGCACACCAATGAACCGCTCCCTGATCCTGTCGGTGTCCAGGCCCATCGCACGCAGGGCATGCTCATCGTTCTCGACGTAATCGAGCGCAATGCTGTAGGGGGGTGACGTAACAACCGCGTCGATGCTCCCGGGACCGATCCCGAGCGATGCCAGGTCGCGGCAGTCACCATCGTGTACGTCGACCCGCCCTGGGGTCACCTGGAAGCGCTCAATGGCTCGTGCCATGTCCTCGACGGACTGCAGCATGGCGCGGAGGTTGCGCCCAAAGTACACGTCCGCGCGGCGGCGCCGGCGGCTAACGTCGCTGAAGGTCACCATCCGGGCAATCTCGACGAAGTCGGCAACCTCCCGCGGCTGCCACTGGGAGGCACTGACGCGCTCTGGGTCCGCCGCCTCCTCCCTCGTCAGGGCTTGGACGGCGGCGGCGATAGCCTGCGCATGGCACCACGATTGCGTCTTGACCCGGGCCAACATCGCGCACAGCGGCGAGATCTCGACCCCGATGGCGTCCACGCCCAGCAACTGACACTCGAGCACGGTCGTCCCGGAGCCACTGAACGGATCCAGAACCGTCCATCCTGGGCGCGCTCCCAGGATGTTGAGGATGGCCCGCACCATCTGGGGATGGAACTTGCCCTTGTACGGGTAGATCCAGTGGGTGAGGTACTGGTTCTCAGATCGGGTCCTGTTGAACTCGCCACCCCGGTACGATGGCCGCACCAGTTGGCTGTAGACGCTCTCTTGGCCGTCGATGCTCCCAACGTATGCAGCCCGCTCGAGGATCTCTGCGGCCTCCCCGTTCAGTGGGGCCGTCATCTTCCACGGATCCGCCATGTCCCATTTCGGGCTCAGGCGGTACCCTTGCGTGAGCTCTAGATGAGCCAGCGAGTGCTCGTAGATGAAGTGGACGTTGCGCGGCAGCTGGATGGTCGCCATCTTGCCCTCCCGGTCGCGGTTTCGGGGCGTGGTGCTGCCTCTCTCTCCGGCACCAAGATAGGCACAGGGTCCA
>DDYO01000028.1 GCA_002348045.1 Anaerolineales bacterium UBA2232 | reverse complement strand
GCGCTGATGCAACACTTTTCTGGGCGAGCAGTCCCCGGTGGGTTCAGCCAGAACAAGCCTACCCCGGGTGGGGTGGGGGAGTGGGTAGGCATATACTCCCGGCTTCTCAACGAGACCCGCCTGAGTCCTCGTCATGCGTCTTTCATCGCGGCGGTGTTGGTTGCCGAAGGCCATGCGGAGGCAAGCCTGCAGGGCAACTCCGTGCACCTCCAATTTCGGCCTTGCGCAGCGACCGCTGGCATGCCACTCCTGCCAAGACTTATGCCGCCCGAGGCCGCCTGAATCGATCTCCTCGGGCGATGACCGAGCATTTTGGCTACTGCGTCAAAGCGATCGAATGTGATCACGGAGGCGTGATCAGAATGGGAAAGCCATGATCAAATCCCTGGACCAGTTGTGTATCAACACGGTGCGTTTCCTCTCAGCCGACGCAGTGCAAAAGGCCAACAGTGGCCATCCCGGGCTGCCAATGGGCGCTGCGCCGATGGCATATGTTCTTTGGACCCGCTTCCTCAAGCACAATCCGATCAATCCGACCTGGTTTGACCGGGACCGCTTCGTGCTGTCCGGCGGCCATGGCTCCATGCTGCTGTACAGCCTGCTGCACCTTACGGGCTATGACCTGCCCATGGAGGAGCTTGTTCAATTCCGCCAGTGGGGCAGCCGGACGCCCGGCCACCCTGAGCGTGGTCACACGCCTGGGGTGGAGGCCACTACCGGTCCATTAGGCCAGGGGTTTGCGAATGCCGTGGGCCTGGCGATCGCCGAGCGGTTTCTAGCGTCGCGCTACAATCGTCCAGGGCATTCAGTCATCGATCATTATACCTATTGCCTCGTGAGCGATGGGGACCTGATGGAAGGGCTTTCGGCGGAGGCTGCCGCCCTGGCAGGGCACCTCAGGCTGGGGAAGCTGATCTGCCTTTACGATGACAACCGCATCTCGTTGGCCGGCTCAACGGGGTTGTGTTTCACCGAAGACCGGGCGCAACGCTTTCGATCGCAGGGCTGGCATACTGTGACGGTGGAGGACGGCAACGATCTTGCGGCGATCGAGACAAGCCTGCACGCTGCCCAAGAGGAGGCCGATCGGCCATCGCTGATCTTGGTACGCACCACGATTGGTTACGGTGCGCCCAACAAGCAGGGGAGCTTTGAGGCACACGGGGCGCCGTTGGGCGCCGAGGAGGTCACGGCCGCAAAGGAGAACCTGGGCTGGCCTGTCGAGCCGCCCTTTTACGTACCCCATGACGCGCTCGACCATTTCCGACAGGCAGTGGACAAAGGTCAAAGGGCTGAGGACGAGTGGCGCCGGAGTATCGCGTCCTATGCCGCCGCCTATCCTGACCTGGCTGAGGAGTTGCAGCAGATCATGCGCGATGAGCTGCCCAGCGGATGGCAAGCTGACGTTCCGGTATTCCCTGCGGACGCCAAAGGAATAGCCACACGGGTGGCTTCAGCTCGGATCCTCAATGCCATCGCACAACGGGTCCCAAACATGATTGGCGGCTCAGCCGACCTGAACCCCTCGACCCAGACGGTCATCAAGGATGGCGGCGATTTTCAGCACCCATCCACGGCTGTTGGGGATCTACAGGGTGCGGTCGGTGGCGGGTGGAGCTATGCGGGACGCAACGTACACTTTGGCGTCCGTGAGCATGCCATGGGCTCCATCAGCACTGGTATCGCCGTGCACGGAGGGCTCATCCCTTTCACAGGGACGTTTTTCACATTCGCTGACTATATGCGCCCGGCCATGCGACTGGCCGCGGTGATGAGTGCACACGTCATCTTTGTGTTCAGCCACGATAGCGTCGCGGTGGGCGAGGATGGCCCGACACACCAGCCTGTGGAACACCTCGCTTCGCTCCGCGCGATCCCAGGGTTGGTCACTATCCGCCCGTGTGATGCCAACGAAGTCAGCGTGGCGTGGGCGGTGGCTATGGAGTCAAAGGGGCCTGTGGCGCTGGTGCTGACGCGCCAGGCGGTTCCGGTGTTGGATCGCTCGATTGCTGCACTGGCTGAGGGGCTGAGGCAGGGAGCGTACGTGCTCTCTGATCCGCCCGAGGGCCGTCCGGACCTTATCCTGATCGCCAGTGGCTCCGAAGTCCACCTGATTGTAGCAGCTCAGCACGTGCTAAGAGCCGAAGGGATTGCGGCGCGCACAGTGTCCATGCCGAGCTGGGAGCTCTTTGACGCGCAGCCAAAGGACTATCGCGATGCGGTACTGCTGCCCTCTGTGCCGGCTCGGCTGGCAGTGGAAGCAGGCGTGTCTCAGGGGTGGCACAAGTACGTGGGCGGCGGCAGCGTGGTCTGCCTGGACCACTTCGGAGCATCGGCGCCAGGGTCGGTGTTGCTCGCACAATTCGGATTCACCGTTGACCATGTCGTCGAACGGGCCAAGGCGCTCCTGAGTGACCTCAGCGACTGCCGACGGTGAGCCGTCACGGTGATGGTCCCCCTTGTCAGACCAGTTTGTCTGGAACCGCTGCAGAGTAGGCGGCGGAATCTGCCTGTCAGCCCCGCTGCTGCGAGCAGAACGTGCTGACTATGTCATACAACACGGCAGCGGCAAAGCTCAAGTTGGCCACCGAGATGCGCTCATCATGGGCGTGGGCCAGCTCCATGATGGGCCAGCCGGGCTCCGGGCGCAGGGGACAAAAGCCATAGACCTTGGCGCCCAATTCAGCGACGAATGGTCCGTCGGTGCCGCCCGGTAGCATGTACGGAATCAG
>DDYO01000107.1 GCA_002348045.1 Anaerolineales bacterium UBA2232 | reverse complement strand
AGGTGTGAGTTGACAAAGCTTGGGGCCGCAGTTCGGAAACGATCAGGACCTGGGCGTTGAATTGAGAGGCAGCGGCCAACACCTCCTCCATGCCCCCGAAGGGGATGGTCACCGTGGGCCGCCCCGTCAGCCAGGTGACACCGATGCCCACGTTGCACATCAGCACCTCTTGTGGTGCGGCGTGGGCCTCGACCCACGTAGCTATGGCTCCGCGCTGGCGGTGCCAGCGGTGGTTGCTCGCGATCTCGGCCCGAGCGATGGCCTGGCCCCAGGAGAAGGCGAAGATGACAGCCAGACACGGGACCAAGAGGCTGACCACGCCGCGGGAGCGGGCTCGAAGGCGACCGCCGATGCCCTCAGCTGTCCTGCGCAGGCCGTGCCACAGAGCGTCCACGGCAAACCCTTTGCCGTGCACCAGGTTCTGCGCAACCAGCAAGTAGTACTCGGCATCCAGGTTCTCTGGCCCGGCAACCTGCTTGGCGGTCGCTGAACGAACGGTGAGGGTCAACACCAAGGCCAGCGCGTAGGGCCACCACGGGAGCGACGGGCTCCTGATTCGGGATGGTACGGCCATCATCAGTAACCGGTGTACATAGTCGAGGCGCTGGACAGGAGAATCGCGCCGCCACCCAGGACCTGCCCAACCAACGGGGTGACAAGGCGAAACGTGTAGGCCACCTGCACGTGAACGCTGTTTCCACCAGGGTGAGAAACGGTGACGTTGAGTTGCGCCGGATCGAGGCCCACCGCGGCAGCCCGGGCAACGGCAATCACACCACTGTCATCGGTGGGCGCAGTGGAGCCATAGCGAGCGCCTTCTCGAGCACTGTTGGCAACCACGCTGTAGGCGTACAGAGCTCGACCCAGGTCCAAGATGCCCATGATCATCAGCATCAGGATTGGGATGATCAGGGCAAACTCGACCAGGCCTTGGCCTCGTTCATCGGATGTGCGGGAGCGCGCTTTAAACATGGTATGCTCAGTAGATGACCATCTGTGCTGCGCTCCGCAGGCTCAGGGTGGGCCGGCCCAGGAGCGACAACCAGAAGAGCTGAAAGTTGTAGATTACCGTGACCTGCATCGGCGTGCCCGATACCCGGGTTGTCGTAATGGTGACGTTGCTCGCGTTGAGAACGATGCCCGACGACTGAGCTTCGGTCAGGGTGCGCTGGATGATGCCAGTCGTATCGTTGGGATGCATGCTGCCATAGCTTGCCCCTTCCCTGGCTGCGTTGGTGATGATGATATAGGCGTTGAAGGAGCGGCCCAGGTCTAGCACGCCCAACAACAACAGGACCAGCACCGGCAAGATAATCGCGAACTCGACCAGAGCCTGGCCTGTGGAGACCGACTCAGACGGCAAGTAGCGATTATAGAAAAAGGACAGAGCGCCAGAACGACCCCGTGCCCTGCCCTTGTCAGATGCTTTCATGGGTTACCTATACTGTCTAAGTGCCCCCGCCTCCAAGAACTGAGGACAGAGTCGTGGTGATTGCGTTCAGAATGTTCGAAATGTTCACGCCGAGCAACTGGGTCGCAGTGACTGCGGCAATGACAACAAGGGCAATGACCAGGGCATATTCGGTAAGGTCCTGCCCCTCTTCGCATCGCAAGTAGCGACGGACTCGCATCCACTCCATACCGACCACCTCCGTTTGCTGCACAATGACCACGTGTGACCCCCAGGCATTGAAGGGGCATTGGATGGCGTTACATGCTAACGCATGGACTGCACTATACAGCCACTGTCCCCTGCTGTCAACAACGAACTGGGGCTCAAACCAAGACCGCCGGCCAGTAATCGTTCGGAACCGGCAGTGGCTGGCCCCTCCTAACGCCCGACAAAGACAGGGGCAGAGCCCTCCTACTGTCCTGGACTCTGCCCCATGCTTCGAAGCTATCCGTGCGTAGGTTTCTAACTACCGCCGCCCGCGCCCAGCACGCCGCCGAGAGTGGTCGCGATTTGCTCGAGAACACCCCGAATGCTTCCGCCCAGGGCCGTTACCGCGACTACTGCGCCAATCACAATGAGAGCGATGATCAACGCGTACTCGGTCAGGTCCTGCCCTTCCTCACGATTCAACCACATCTTCAGTCTTAACAGCAACATTTTACTCTCCTTTTTCTTATTCTGTACTTGGTGACGCTAGAGTCTCTGAATAGATACGGGTACGCCTACGACCAAACCTGTAACCAGTCGCCACGTCCCTCGGATTTGCGAATCGAACTGAACCTACCAGTTCCCTACCCTCACTCCTGCCAAGTTAGCAGGTCGCTACGTTGTAGTAGCAATATCGTTACAAAGACCAGTATACAGCATCATTGTGAACAATACATGAACATACGGCCTCTTGTACATAACAGTTTGTTCATATTGCTGGTGCGTCGGGGGAAAGTGCTTCTCGGGGCGGTCCAGTATTACTGATCGAGGGCGGTGCTCTGGGCACGAGTGTCCAGAGTCGCAAACCATGCGATGAATCGAGTGCCGAGCTCTACCATGCGCTCGAAACAGAGACGGCCGACTTCGGCGCTGGCGTGGCGCACATCACCCAGGACTCCGTTGGGGGCAATCTCCTCTGTGTCCAAGTACAGATTCACGGGGACGCCGTTGAGGCTGAGGGTGGACATCCCTGCTAGTGGCAGGTCCTGGTAAGCGGCAAGATGCCCGGGCTGGGCCAGATCCATCCGCACGTCGTCGGGGAACAGGTGAAGGGCCAGGGAGGTCATGGGGTCGCTGCCGTGGCCGGTCACTGCGTCGGGGACGCCATAGAGCTGGCGCAGGAAGGGCTGGCCCAGCCAGCTCAGGGGTTCAATGGTGGCCATCCGGATGCCATAGTCCTCTTTCACCCCACGGGCAACCTGCTCCAGGATGGGCATGTTGCCGTGATGACCGCAGACGAAAACCAGATGGTCAAGGCCAAAACGCAAGAACCCATCCAAAGTGTCGAGAAGGACCGCTTTGAGCGTCTCGGGCTGCAGGGTGAGGCAACCGGGAAAGTGTCTAAAGTATTCGGAGTAGCCCCAGGGGACCGTCGGAGCGCAGAGGGCTCCCGAACCCTCGGCAATCCGCCTCGACACCTCGATCATGTAGCGGTAGTCGCCCACCGGCGTCTGCGGTCCATGCTGCTCGATGGAGCCCATGGGAAGCAGGATCACCGGATTGTGGCGAAAGGCCTCCTGGACCTCCGTCCAGGTCATGCGGCAGAGCTCGGACTTGACATGCGGTGTGGACACTGTCTACTGCCTCCCGATGTTCGCAGCAGCGGAGCGTGGGGTGTGTTGGGGGGCGGACGTGCGGCTGCTGTCGATGTGCTAGCGCCAGCGCTTGAGCTTTTCGTCCAGGCCAAAGGCCTCGGTAACCGTCTTGCCCCCCTCGACGAGTTTCAGCCGCTCTAGTTCAGCGGCCAGGTGAGCGTCAGCGGCAAGCAAGACATGCCCTGCGGCTTCGGCCGGGACGCAGACCACGCCATCGTCGTCGCCGACGATGACATCACCCGGCCTGACCGGCACGCCGCCGCACTGAAGGGGAACGTTGATGGCGCCCGGTCCGGTGGAGCCAAAGATTTTCATGCACACCGACTTGGCAAAGCACGGAAACCCCATGTCGATGATGCCCCGGGAATCGCGGATGGCGCCGTCCACCACGATGCCCGCGGCTCCCCGCAGTTTCATGTAGTAGGCGAGGCGCTCACCGATGCACGCCACATCCCGCACGTCACCGGCGTCGATAACCACCACATCACCTGGCTGCAAGTAGTCGATGACAGCCTGTACGTACAGAGCGTCGCCGGGGCGGGTCAGGACTGTGACCGCGGGGCCGCACACCCGCATCCCGGGGGCGATGGGTTTGATGCTGTAGTGCATGAGGCCGTGGGCGGCCATGGCATCGCCAATCTTGCAGGTGTCATGGCGGGCAAAGCCTTCGATCAACTGCCTGTCTGGCCGCTGAATGGCGGTGATGATCTTGCCGTGCAGAGGGTGCTTTTCCATGGATAGTCACTCCTTGATCGGCGCGATTGATGCATACCGGTATACATCATACGACCGCAACCTGGAGATCGTCAAATGGCGCTCATGCCCGGTCCGCCTGACTATCCTAAGAGGCGCTGACCATACGCGGTGGCAAAGTGTAAGGTCACAAGCTTGACACAACCGGATACATACTGTATACTAAATTAGGCGGAATCGATGGGCGCCTAGCTGGCTAACGGTCATTCTGCAAATAGGCGGGTGCTGGGACGATGGACAATCACTCGAAGCGTGTGCTGGTCGTAGACGATGCACTAGTCACCCGGCTGTCGGTCGCCGAGAGCCTGCAGGGGCTTGAAACGAGTATTTTGGTGGAGCCGGCTGAAAGCATCGATGTGGCGCTGCACAAGGTGCAGCGGGATGGCACCATCCTCATCTTGGCAGAGGTGAGCCTCCTGGGGGAGGATCGAGACGCCGCCGTGGCTGCCCTTCGGGAGCAGGCGCCTGAGGCGCAGATCTTTCTTACGGGAGACTTTTTTGATGCCCATCTGGCGGAGGTGGCAGCACGTCTGGGCGTGGATGGGTGCGTACACAAACCCTTCACCCTGGAACACATGCGGGAAATCGTGGAACGTGCGGCCGAGCCAGCCGAGGAGAGAGATGCGCCAGCGAGCCGTCGATTCCGGCCCGCCCCTGCTCTTCGACAACTCCCCAAGGATCCGGACCCTCGCACCGCTTTACCGTCGGTGACGGGCGTACTGGAACGTTTGCTGGAATCGGCAGGCGCACGAGTCGTGCTTTTGCTGACGATGGAAGGCCATTCAGTGGCTGCCAAAGGCCAGCTACGTGGACTGCATATTCCGACACTGGGCGCTCTCACCGCAGCGAATTTCGCCGCGGCGGCCGAGCTGTCACGTCAGTTGGGCAATGAGACCGAGTTTCGTGCCAGCCACCACACGGGGCCCAACTGCAGCATCTACACGTACGAAGCTGCCGACAACCTACTTCTAGCGGTGGTCTTTGACACTCAGAGCGCGCCCGGCGCCGTATGGCTTTTCGCCCGGCGGGCAGCGGCCGAGCTCGCCAATGTGCTGCCCTTGCCCTCGACGGCGTTGCCCACATCTGGCTTGGCGGAGGCTGTCGATCAGGGTTTCGACGATCTCTTCGCCGCCGATGGCCCATAGGACTGGGGGGCAGTGTGTTTATCAACGCCGGCTTGCGGGAAGTGAACCTAAAGATCGTCTACTACGGCCCCGGGCTGGCCGGAAAGACCACCAATCTGCAATATATCCATGCCAGGATGAACCCGACGACACGCGGTGATTTGGTGTCCCTGAAGACTCGAGAGGACCGAACGCTGTTCTTTGACTTTATGCAGCTCGAGTTCGGAGAGGTCAAAGGGCTCAAGCCGCGCTTTAGCCTGTACACCGTGCCGGGTCAGGTGCGGTACGCAGCCACCCGCCGCCTGGTGTTGCAGGGGGCAGATGGCGTAGTCTTTGTCGCCGACTCCCGCGCTGACCGCATGGCCGAGAATCTGTGGAGCCTAGCAGGATTGGAGCAGTACCTGGGGAAGGGCGGGCTTGCGACGGGAAAGCTTCCCATCGTCCTGCAATGCAACAAACAGGACCTTCCTTCTGCCCTGGCGCCAGCGGACCTG
>DDYO01000304.1 GCA_002348045.1 Anaerolineales bacterium UBA2232 | reverse complement strand
TCTGTGACCTTATTCGACACCCTCCCTGCGGCTATTCGACAGATCCTTCTCGGTATGCTATTGTCAGCCAAACACAGAACGGTGGGCGACAACCCCGCGCCCCAAACGCGGTGATGTAACGCTAGTCCAGCACTGTCATGAAAAAGAACAAGCCCGCACGTGCGCCCATTCTGTGATTGCCAACGGAGGGGCTCGATGGAAGACTCTAGGGGCAGATACAACGCGCTCCAGTTGGTTGCTGCTGCTGCAACCGTGCTCAATCTGCTTCTGTGTGCGNNTCGATCTATTTCCCACTGGTCCCTCTGCTGGGCTGGCTGAACCTGGGTCACGCCAACTGGGCAACGGCATGGATACCGGATGCTCTGATACGGACCGCCATACCCGCCGCCTACTATGTCTATTGGCACTTTTGGTTTGTGTTTTCCCTACCTGTTCTAGCTGTGTGGGCTTTTCTCTATCGGCGAACCCGCAGTCGCGTGGCTCTAGTTCTGGCCGCCTCCAGCATCGCAACAGTGTTGGTGTACTGGCTGGTTCGCATCGTGCTGGCTGGCCTCGGAATCCGCCCTGACAGCGTGTGAGGCAAACGCGGTCTCTGTCAATAAGGCACCTGCGCAGCACTGGCCAGCCGGCTTACACCCGATCTTGACCAGCGTTGCCGTCAGTGGACGCGGATTCTTGGCCACTCCGGTGGCGATGGTCAGATCGAGTCCTCAACCACGGCAAGGTCTCCGTTTATCACCTATCGCAAGGAGGGCGCTTCCATCTGGCCAATTGCAGGCTGTCCGTCAGTCTGGTCTTTGTGCTGGGCGCATCCTGTCGTCGCCGTCTTGGCTGTGCGCCTGGGGCCGATGGTGAGCAAGAGCTAGCGGTAGGCTAACCCGTTGGTTGAGGCCCGCCTTTCTGCTAGCAGCAGTCTATTGGGACTGGGATCAAGGTGCATGTTGCCACGGACAACGTGTCACAGCGCCTGACCACGCGACTCTTGTGTTCGGCCGGTTTGCCCATTCCCGAGAAGTGCGCTAAATTAGCATATTCACTGACAGACCGATCAGAGACTCACCATCGGCGGCTTCCAGCGAGGGCAGACGACAGCGCTCCCAGTGGAACCTGGCCGACCGGCTGAACACGCTCTCTTCGGCTGAAACCGGAGGTCAGTTCTGCATGAACGAACGTATTCGGCCTTTGCTTACCCTAACGCTTGTGGGTGCCATTTGTTTGGCCGCCTGCAGTCCCACCGCTACACCCACACCTGTACCCATGCCCACAGCGACGCCCGTGACCAGCGCTCTGCCCAGCACAACCCTGGTGCCACCGCAGCCCATAGGGGGGGTCGATGTGGCATGGGAGAAGGTGGTCCAGCCACCGGAGGACGTGGTTGCCGTAGTGAACGGCAAGCCGATCAGCAAGCAAGCCTACCTGGACAAGCTGCGGCGGCAACTGACGAGCGTTACCGAGAGCTATGGCCTCGACTGGTACGACGAGGACACCGCCTCCTATCTGCCCACCTTCCAGGACCAGGTACTGCAGTTGCTTATCAATGAGGAGCTGGCCCGGCAGCTGGCAGCAGCCGAGGGTATCGTCATCGATGCGGCCGCCCGACAAGCGGAACTGGACCGAGCTAAAGAAAGCGTCCTACAAGGCGGGCAGTACGGTTCCTGGGAAGAGTTCTTGATTGCCTATGGCTCTACCCAGGAAGAGCTCGAGGACGAAATCGACCAGTACCTGGTCTACCAGGGGCTGTTGCAGGCCCATGGCGGACCCACTGACGCAGAACAGGTCCACGCACTGCACATCCTGGTTGAGACCGAGGAAGCTGGTAAGCAGGTGCTGGACAAGCTGGCGTCGGGTAGCACATTCGCCGATCTTGCCCAGGAGTTCTCCATCGACACAGGCAGCGCCGCAGAGGGCGGAGATATTGGCTGGTTCCCACGCGGTGCCATGGTGCCCGAGTTTGAGGACGTGGCATTTGCCCTGGAGCCCGGCGAGACCAGTGGTTTGGTGCAGAGCCAGTTCGGCTATCATATCATCAGGATGCTGGAAAAGGCCGTTCGTCCCTTGGATGCGATGTTCCTGGAGGAGCAGCAGCAAGCCGCCCTGCAGACGTGGTTCTCTGAACAACTGGATGTAGCCTCCGTCCAAACCCTCGTGCAGTTCGGCGCACCAACGCCGTAGTCAGTTCACCACTGATGCAACACGGCGCGCCGTCATACCGCGCGCCGTGTTGCTGTGTCCTTCCCTGTCCCATAGACCACCCTGAACAAACGGAGGTAGCCCATGTCTCACCATGAGGCCACACGGGGACCGCTTCGTAGTTCGATCATGACGGAGGGCATAGACCGAGCAACCCACCGGTCCCTGCTCTACTCAATGGGGTGGGATGCTAAGCACCTGAGGAAACCCCTGATTGCCGTAGTCAATTCCTTCAACGAGCTAGTGCCTGGCCATGTGCACTTGCAGCCGCTGTGCCAGGCCATCAAAATGGGCATCGCAGAGGCCGGAGGCACGCCCCTCGAGTTTCCTTCGATCGCGATCTGCGACGGCCTGGCCACCGGTCACGCGGGGATGCGGATGCCCATGGTGAGCCGCGAGATGATCGCTGATTCCATCGAGTTGATGATCACCGCTCACGCTCTGGACGCCATGGTGCTGTTGACCAATTGTGACAAGGTAACGCCGGGAATGCTCATGGCTGCTGGACGCCTGGACATCCCTGCGATCCTGGTCAGTGGCGGCCCCATGGATACCGGCTGCTTTCAGGGCAGGGAAGTGTGCTACACAGACTTGATCGAGGCCGAGGCTTCGGCTCAGAAGGGGGCGATGACGGCGGAGGAACTATCCGGTTTTGAGCGGACGGCGAATCCAGGCGCCGGCTCCTGCGCCATGATGGGTACCGCCAATACCATGAACATGCTCACCGAAGCCTTGGGCATGACCCTGACGGATGGGGCCCTTATTCCGGCGACCTATGGCGCTCGGATTGCCCTGGCGCGACGGGCGGGTAACCGGATTATCGAATTGCATCGTGATGGCGTGTTGCCCCGGGAAATCATGACCGCGGAGGCCTTTCGGAATGCCATCGCCGTGGACATGGCCATTGGCGGATCCACCAATACGTGCTTGCATCTGCCGGCCATCGCTCACCAAGTCGGCATCGAGGTGACCCTGGATTGGTTCGCAGAGATATCCGAAAGAACGCCTCACCTTGTCCTGCTGAAGCCAGCGGGCCAGTACTTTGCTCAGGATATGTACGAGGCCGGTGGTATTCCCGCACTCATGAACGAGATGGGCCGGCACGGATTGATCAACACCCGCTGCAGAACGGTGAGCGGCACAAGCATCGCCGAGAATGTCACCGGGCGCGATATCACCAACGAGGACGTCATCCGCCGGGTGGCCAATCCCATCCACCCCAAAGGGGGGCTGACTATCCTGCATGGGAGTCTGGCGCCGGAAGGAGCAGTGGTAAAGAGTGCAGCCGTAGCTCCCGAGATGATGGTCCACTCGGGGCCGGCGCGCGTTTTTGACCGTGAAGAAACCGCCCTCCAAGCCATCTTCGGCGGCCACATTCACCCCGGTGACGTGGTCATAATACGGTACGAAGGCCCACAGGGAGGACCAGGCATGAGGGAGCAGCTCTTGCCGACCTCAGCAATAATCGGGATGGGACTGGGCAAGTCAGTAGCGCTGATCACCGACGGTCGCTTTTCCGGCGCTACTCAGGGCGCCTGCATCGGGCACGTAACGCCAGAAGCTTACGTTGGCGGGCCGATTGCCTTGGTCGAAGACGGCGACACCATCCATATCGATATCCACCGCAGCCGAGTAGATCTACAGGTACCCACTGACGTACTAGATGCCCGAAAAAGGGCCTGGCGACCGCCGGCGCACACAGAGCTCAAGAAGGGAACGCTCCTGGAGCGATATCGCCGGCTCGTCGGCACAGCCACCGATGGCGCAAGGTTGGACTAACCAGGCGGCAACGCGGTAACCAGGTCAAGCCGCAGCGCCGAACTAAGGGGGCAGCGCCACGTGCTGCCCCGCACACCTTCTTGCACAGCTACCAGGTTGTCAAACGCTGCGACCCCTGCAACGTAATGGTTAGCCCAAGGATGGTATCTGGGATCCCATCACGGGAAGCACCAATACCCGGCCGCCTCGCGGCGGACGTACACCTCATCGATCGTGCCGTGGCCGGTGCGAGTGACCAGGAACAGCACGACATCAGCAATCTCCTGCGGGGGCATGAGTTTAACCCCAACCAGGTCCGGTCGTGCGCCCGCCTGAATCATGCCAGCAAAGTGCTCCGACCCCGTGCCACCGGGATGGATAAGGTGCACACGAATGCCCGAAGTCTCGCGCAATTCTTTGGAAAGCACGATGCTCAGGCCGCGGATTGCGCTCTTGCAGGCCACATACACGCCCGATTTCTTGAGGCACGTTTTGGTCGCCACGGTGCCGATGTTCACGATAAACGCCCGATCCAGCTTGCGCATGTGGGGGATGGCCTCACGACACATAGTGAACGTGCCCCGCACCGTCACCGCGAAAGCTCTGTCCCATTCCTCAGGCGTGACTTCCTCCAGAGCCAGTGGGTTCGACCCTTCCCCTCTGGTGGCATTGGCGGCCTGATAGACGGCGTTGTTCACCAAGACATCCAGTCGGCCGAAGCGTTCTACAGCGCCTTTCACCAGCGCTTGGCACTGGGCAACGTTGCCAATGTCCGTCCGAAAGACCTCTGCGGTGCCGCCCATGGCCTCGATCTCCGCCTTGGTAGCGCGGAGGCGCGACTCGGTCCGACCGGCCACAGCCACTGACGCCCCGCTCCCTCCCAGGGTCAGAGCAATGGCCTTGCCGATGCCACTCCCTCCTCCAGTAACTATGGCTACCTTCCCTGTCAATGGTTTCCCTTCCATGACTCCTTCCTTTCTGTCAGTGTGAGGCAGCGAAATGTCCCGATCCCACCCGCGCTTCGACGCCCAGTGGGTACAACTTCACTGAAGGTTGCTTGGCCGCCACCAGGCCGGAGCCTCGGACCACCGGTAGACTCCGCACCGCCCACCGGTCCATAGATTACCTGGTTTACTGGGATTGGGCCAATTCTCTCAGCATGGCATTCAGCGCTGCGCTGACGAGGTACTGAGAAAAGCCACTGTCGTCATGCGTGTCCAGAAGCAGGGGCAGTGGGCGCACCTGGCCCATGGGGCAGTTCGTCAAAATAGAAAAGGTCGATAGCCTGACTGCTATCGACCTTGGTCTGGAGGCGACGGTCGGAATTGAACCGACGATCGGGATTTTGCAGACCCCTGCCTTAACCACTTGGCTACGTCGCCCGGACAAGTCCGCGAACAGAAGCGGAAGACGGGATTCGAACCCGNNTGCCGAGGCCCAGAATTGAACTGGGGACACCTTGATTTTCAGTCAAGTGCTCTACCATCTGAGCTACCTCGGCTCTCACGGCAAGCGTATTCTATACGATGTTGGCATAGTTGTCAAAACCCCGCTCCCTAACGCCGTCGGTCGCCTGTTCAAGGAGCGCCGTTTGTCGCACCAGCTCATCCAGTGTGGTGGCCTCCAGCGTGGAAAGCAGTTGGTCCTGTGCTCGGCGCAAAACCTGGCCCACGGCGCAGGTTGCGAACCGCGCGCATCCCTCCCGGATGTCCAGGCACTGATTCAGCGAGATCGGGCCCTGCAACGCCTCGATGATCTGTCGCAGGTTGACCTGGACCGCCGGGCGTGCCAGCGAAAAACCGCCTCGCGCGCCGCGGTGAGACCGCACCAAGCCTCCCCTGGCCAGATCCTGAAAGATCTTGGCCAGATAGCTCTCGGGCACTTCCTGATGCTCCGCCACTTCGCGCAACAAGGTCACCTGCTCAAATGGCTGCATCGCCAGATAGAGGATGCCCAGGATTCCATAGTCTGTGCCTTTGGTCAGTCTCAAGTGGAATGCCTCCTCCTTGCCCCTTACTGCGACGTGATATGCCCCATTGTAGTGAGGAATCCGCAGCAGACAAGACAATCCAGACCATCTTGAGCTGCTAACGCCCTAACCTGCCGTGCTCCCGACACTAGCCCAAGGCAGCTGTGGGTGCGATATTCGTTGTGACGAAACTAGTACTTGACGAAAATCGCATAGTATGCTATGCTGAGATGCGAGAAGGAGTAGTCAGTGGCGTCCGAAATTGACTCAATTGACCGCAAGATCGTCACTCTGTTGCAGTTAGACGGCCGGGCATCCAACGTGGACATTGCTCGCAACCTCGGCCTGGCCGAAGCGACTGTACGCAAACGCATCGACCGGTTGATAAGCGACGAGGTGATCCACATCGTGGCCATCCCCTCAACCGACCGCTTTGGACTCGAGGTCGAGACCGTCATCATGCTGAAAGTCGAGCTCAGCAGGGTGAGCAGGGTGGGCGAGCAATTGGCCGCCATAAAGGAGGTGCGTTCGGTACGCTATGCCACAGGTCAGTACGATATCATTGTGGAGGCAGTGTTCGGCTCGGATGACGCGCTGCTGGAGTTTCTAGCCACAAGGCTCGCCGCCATACCGGGCGTTCGTGAAACCGTAACGTCCCACATCCTGCGCAGCATCAAGCATAGCTGGGAGTGGATCGTTCCCCGCGTTGGGCCTCCCACCATCTTGGTCGTTGACGACGACCCGGACTTTGTAGAGGCAACACGTCTGATTCTCCAGAGCACAGGGCTGCAAGTCATATCCGCCGTGAACGGCGAACAGGCCGTAACCATCATGAAGCGAGAACAGCCAGACCTGGTGGTTTTGGACGTCATGATGAGCGGTATCCTGGATGGGGTCAATGCCAGCCGCCACATGCGGTCCGATCAGCATCTAAAACGCACCCCGGTGCTCATGGTTTCGTCCATTACCACCTCGGACTATGCAGCGATGTTCCCAACTGATGAAGATCTACCCGTAGACAACTTTATGTCCAAGCCTGTAAACCCAGCACAACTCGTGGCTGAGGTCAAGCGTCTGCTGGCATCGTAGGGTGTCGAGGACAGATAAAAGGAGGCCACATGGCACGCATTCTGGTGGTAGATGATGACCCGGACTTTGTAGAGATTATCCGCACGATTCTCGAGTCCGACGGGTACGAGGTAGATACTGCAGCGAATGGCGATCAAGGCCTCAAGGCCATGCAAGCCCAGGCTCCTGACCTGGTCTTGTTGGATGTGATGATGTCCAACGTGCTGGACGGGCTTAACCTCAGCCACGCCATCAGTGAAGACCCTGCGCTGAAACGGGTGCCGATCATCATGATTTCGTCCATCGCAGACAGCCCCTCGGCCGGCATGTTCCCTACCGATGAGTACATTCCTATCGATATGTGGATTTCCAAGCCGGTGCGAGCCGATGACTTACTAACAAAGGTAGCCAAACTCCTCAGCAAGAGACCATAGCAGAGGAGGGATCATCATGACCGAAGCAGCCAAAATCGTGGTCGTAGATGACGACCCCGACTTTCTGGAATACACGCGTATTGTCCTGGAATCCCAGGGATACCAGGTGCGGACGGCAGCGAACACCGACGCAGCCATGAACATGATTCGCGAAGACAAACCCGACCTTGTGCTCCTGGATGTGATGATGTCTTACGTCCTCGATGGGATCAATATCAGTCGGCAGTTGCGCGACGATCCAGACCTGAAGGACATCCCAGTGATCATGATCTCGGCTATCGTGAGCCGTGAGGAAGCGGGGTTCTTCCCGACCAACGAGTACCTGGCCGTGGACGCCTTCATGAGCAAGCCGGTTGACCCCGCTGACTTGCTACAGCAAGTGGCACGACTGCTGCGCAAAAGCACAGATCAAGGATAAGGAGGTACGATGCAGACGACCATCAGGGATCCAGCGAAACGCTCCATGCTTCTCACCGCTCTTTACATTGCTCAAGAGCAATACGGGTATTTGAGCGAGGAGGCCTTCGGCCGGGTCGCAGAGAGACTAGGCCTGCCGGTATCCGAAGTGTACTCCATGGCCACCTTCTACTCACTGTACCGCACCAAGCCGACAGGACGTTACGTGCTGCAGGTTTGCGAAGGATTGTCCTGTCATCTGGCGGGCGGCGCCGATCACCTGTTGGACTACCTTCAGGAAAAGCTTTCGGTCAAACCGGGCGAAACCACCAAAGACGGTCTCTTTACTCTGGAGACCGTGCAGTGTCTGGCATCGTGCGGCTCCTCCCCGGCCATGCGGGTGAATGACGCCCTTTACGAGAACGTATCGACTGAGAAGGTAGATGAACTGCTGGAGACACTGAGGGGGTACCATGTTTGAGCCCATCCTATCCCGTAACTTTTCACTTCAGCGTTCCGAGTCAATCGATGTGTACATGGCCAACGGTGGCTATCGGGCCCTCGCCAAGGCCCTGCGCGACCACTCGCCTGAAGAGTTGATCTCCATGGTCACGGCTTCGAACCTGCGAGGTCGCGGCGGGGCGGGGTTTCCCGCTGGCCGAAAGTGGAGCTTTATGCCCAAGAATGGCCAGACCAAGTACGTTTGTGTGAACACCGATGAGGGAGAGCCTGGCACTTTTAAGGACCGCGAGCTGGTGGAGAAGGACCCGCACCAGATCATCGAAGGGGTGATTATCGCTAGCTACGCCGTTGGTGCGAGCCGCGCTTTTGTCTACATCCGTGGCGAGTTCTTCCTGGGTGTCAAGCGTTGGATCAAGGCAATTGACGATGCCTATGCCAAAGGCTTCCTGGGAAAGAACATCCTTGGCAGCGATTTTTCCCTTGACCTATCGGTACATCGAGGCGCCGGCGCTTACATCTGCGGTGAAGAGACCGCCCTCATCGAGTCTTTGGAGGGAAAGCGCGGAGAGCCGCGCAAGAAGCCTCCCTATCCCGCCAGCATCGGACTGTGGGGCCAGCCTACCCTGGTGCACAACGTAGAAACCCTGGCCAACGTCCCTCATATCGTGAACCACGGCGCCGAATGGTACGCTGGCATGGGGACGGCCAAGAGCTCGGGTCCCAAAATCTTTTGCATCAGCGGGCACGTGAACAGACGCGGCATCTACGAGCTCCCCCTTGGCACTGTACTGCGAGAGATCATCTATGACCACGCTGGAGGAATTCCGTTCAACAAAAAGATCAAGGCGGTGATTCCTGGAGGGGCATCGACTCCCATGTTGACTGCGGATCAGTTGGACACGCCGATGGCTTTTGAGTCTCTCGAGACAGCAGGATCGGCTCTGGGGACAGGCGCCATCATCGTCATCAACGAAGATACCTGCATGGTCGATGTGGCGCGCCGCATGATGAGGTTCTTTGCCCACGAGTCCTGCGGGCGGTGCGTTCCGTGCCGAATAGGCACCGAGCGCATGTTGGATATCCTGGAGCGCCTGGAAAGCGGGCGAGGGCGTCGTGGTGACGATGTCCAGCTGGAGACGCTTGCGCACGGCATCCTTGGCCACACGTTCTGCCCCATGGGCGACGCTGCTGCCAGCCCTGTCATCAGCAGCCTCAAGCTGTTCCGTGATGAATACACGTATCACATCCGCAACAAACGCTGCCCGGTAGCGGTCTGATTGCTATCCCCCAGTTCGAGAGGAGAATGCCATGTCCAAAATCCTGGTGGTTGATGATGATCCAGACTTTGTAGAAGCTACGCGGATTACCCTGGAGCCCCACGGCTATCAGGTGGTCAGCGCGGCCAGTGGCGATGAGGGCATCGCCATGTTGACCAAGGAAAAGCCCGACTTGGTTATCCTAGATGTCATCATGACATCTGTGCTGGACGGCCTCCAGATGAGCCGGCGCATGCAGGAGAACCCAGAGCACAAAAAGGTGCCCATCCTCATGGTCACCTCCATTGCCAATACGGACTATGCTGCACTGTTTCCTACCGATGAGTACGTGGCTATTGATGGCTTCCTTTCCAAGCCGGTTGCCCCACAGCTGCTCTTGCAGCGGTTGGAGGAAATACTGGCGCGCTGACCTGCGATTTGCTCCGATGCCGCGCCAGCACTATCATGTACCGGTTTTGCCCCGCGAGACGCGTGTCGCGGGTGAGCCAAATCTGCAAGCCGCGAGAGCGCATTGGGGAGGTTGAATATGATCGTGCCAAAAGTCAAAGCTGGAGGCATCATCCGCAACGAACGACTGGCTCGGATTGGGGTACTGAGCGCGCCTGACCGCCCAGGGCTGGCTTCGGCGGTTCTGCACGCCCTGGCTGGCAAGTCAATCAACGTCCAGTTCATCGTGCAGCTCGTTGACCCGACCGACCACAGCCATGTCATTCTGTGCGTCGCTGAGGACGTCGCCGAAACGGCGCTTCAGGCATTGCAGACCGTCAGGGATCAGATCGGTGCACAGACTATCACCAGCCAGGCCAACGTTGCCATTGTGTCTGTGTTTGGGCCCGACTTTCGGGAGCGGCCCGCCATCGCCGCCGCCGTCTTTGAAGCGCTGGCCTCGGTAGGCATCAACATCATGGCCATCAGCACATCGATCTCAACCGTGTCGTGCCTCATTGATGGGAGCCGCGTTGAGGATGCTCTCATTGCCTTGAGGGAGCATTTCGACCTGCCATGATCAGAGCCTAGTCGAACCAGCGGCTCGCTCTGTCGGCGCTTGCCAGACAAGGAGGAGTCGTGAGCCAACATGGAGAGCCCAGCGCTGGGTCCCACCTTCTGGAACGTACCGAGTGGCTCGTATCTATGCGTTGGGCGTTCATCGCTGGTGTGCTGCTCGCTATCGCCGCAGGTAATCTGTCATTTCCCGGAGCGCTGCCTATGCCAGCGCTCATCACCGTTACCCTCGCCATGGCGGCATACAATGCGGCGTTCCAATGGTACCTTCCCGAGTTCAGGAGATGTCCGGGTTTCGAACTGAGCCGGCGCTGCCAGGTCCTGGTAAGCATCCAGCTCCTGGCTGACCTCATCGCTCTGACCCTGCTACTGCACTTCTCAGGAGGGCTGGAGAACCCCTTCTATGTTCTTTACTTGCTGCACGTCACCCTCGCCAGCGTTCTGCTCTCGCGCCGGCTCGGTCTGCTGTTTGCAGGTCTGGCACTAGCCTTCTATGCCTGCCTGGTTGCTCTCGAGTACTGGAAGATCATCCCGCATATTCACCTACAGGGCTTTGTGTCTCCTGAGCGCTATGTACGCGGTCTGTACGTTATGGTTGTGCTCATCTCATTCGGGCTGACGCTCTTCCTGGTTGCCTATCTTACATCAGCCATCGCCGAAGCGCTTGGACGAAGGGAGCAAGAGCTGCTTCACTCCAACCTGTCCTGCGAGGTGCGCGCCGGGGAGCTTGCCAGGCTCAATACCCGCCTCGCTGAGTTGGACAAGGCCCGCTCACAGTTCATTCGCTTGGTCACCCATGAGCTGCGCGCTCCAGTCGCCGCCATCCAGAGCTACCTTCGCTTGATTCTCGATGGGTACGTACCCGTCGACAAGCAGACAGAGATCATTGAAAAGTCAGAGCGGCGGGCAGTCGAGCAGCTTGCGCTGATCAGCGATCTGTTGGACTTGGCTCGCGTCCAAGAACGGCGCGACATCGTCAGGACAGAGCCAGTGGATGTTGCTCACGTCTTGCGGGGCGTCGCAGAGTTGATGGAGGCCCGGGCCGAGGACAAGGATTTGCTGTTTAGTGTCCAGATCGAACCTGATCTCCCGGCAATTCAAGCCAACCCCGACCACATCAAGCAAGTGTGGACCAATCTGATCAGCAACGGCATCAAGTACACAGAAGCGGGTGGTATCGTGGTTGTGAGCCTGGGACAGAATGCCAACCATCTAGTGGGAACAGTGCGTGATACAGGCATTGGAATGTCGCCGGAACAGCTCACCCACCTGTTTGAGGAGTTCTATCGGACCGAAGAGGCCAAAGCCATGGAGCGTCAGGGCACGGGGCTGGGTCTTTCCATCGTCAAACGCATCATCGAGTCCTACGGAGGTCGCATCTGGGTGGAGTCAGAGAAAGGCAAGGGCAGCAAGTTCAGCTTCGCCTTGCCCAAGTCATAACTCTGCAAACCTCAGCACATAGGAGATGTCCGGCGTGCCTAGAGCGAACCCATCAGCCGGCGCAGCGAAAGCCCCTTCGCCTCCTTCAAACGGTTGTTAATGAGACCTGCAAGTTCCTTGACGATGACAAAGCCAATGTGGCTGTCACGCTCCATCAGCTCGTTCAACCGCTTGCCGTCGATGGTCACCACCCGGATATCAGTAACACAAACGCCGTAAGCCGTCAAGCGCCGAGGCTTGACCAAAGACGACCAGCCCATAAAATCCCCGGGCTTGTCCAGCAGGATCCTGGCATCCTGACAATAGTCCGGTTGCGGACAGATCTCGTACTCTAGCCGCACCTTCCCGTCCAGCAAAATATAGAACGTGTCCGCCACGTCGCCTTCGTTAAAGATGCGCGTCTCCTTCGCATACGTCTCTTCCCGGCAAAAGGCAAGGATCTCTGTCAGCTCATCATCCGTCAGGCCAGAGAAGACTTCGCATTGGCGCAGATCTTCGATGGTGATCATGAGCACCTCCAGCGGTCTGTGGTCAGCGGCTCTCTCTCCAATTAGCATTCTATCAAACCAAGAACGCTCCTACAAATCGAGGCTCCTGGAAACGCCGGCCCCACGTGTGATCCTCCGCCAAGCGTGTCCAGCGTCCTCAGGCGCCGCCGTTCTCTATGCGGTGGCGCAGTTCGCTCGTCTCCTCCTCCAGCGCTTCCAAAGCAGCATACATGGCCGGCGACATGGAGTGCGCCGGCAGGCGAGCCTGCATGTCCTTAAGCCGCGATTCGAGATCTGCGAGGCGATGCAAGAGCTCAGCCATGGGTTCTGCCAGCGACTTGGCTTGATTCTGCGCCACGTCAGCTCCTCCAGATGATGCTCACTGACCCTCAATGTGGAGATAGGCTTTGACGGGCATAGGGTCTCCTCGGGCATCCCGCAGTTGTCGGGCATCGTGCTCCCGCACCCCATCTGAGAGCGTACTGATGGCACGGCCCTCGCCAACATAGATGCCAATGTGGGACCAGTCCGCTCCGTAGATGATCAGATCGCCCTCCGCCGGAGGAAGAGCGTCAGCGCGCCCTCGCGCACAGAACCAGTCATAGTAGCTGCGCACGGGTTGTTCTCCTGTTGCGCCCACCAGGCCGCTCGCGGCACAATCGGCAAAGACGCGATACACCAGGCCGGTGCAGTCAAACTGGTCGGGCCCAGTAGCGCCAGAGCGGTAGGTAGTAGGGTTCTGTGAGTAGTACCGAGCGCGCGACACCACACAGTCGCGCACCATCATTGGCGTGCGGCTTGCGCTCGCAGCGGGTTGCGGTGTACTACTGGGGACCCATGGCTGTACCGTAGCACTGGCAACGGGCTGCGATGTCCCAAGAGGCACCGATGGCGCTGTGGTGGCGCTGGCCAGTCTGATCAGACTGGGCGTCACGGCAGGTGAGGCAAGGGGTGTCGGAGGCACGGTGGCAGACCCTACAGGCTGCGCCACAGTAGGCGTTGGCCGGGGCGCTTCACAACTAGCTAGCAGGATTGCCCAGCACAGCGTGCTGACCCAAAGGAAGGGCACGGTTCTAGTTACGCACCGGTTCGTTAGGGCCGAGAGCTTAGGTGCACTGCTCATCATATTCCTGCCGCCACCCCCTCTCCATACCCACGGTGTCAAATGCCTCCAGAGCGCTCAGATACTCCTCGCTGTTGATCTTGCGTCCCAAAACGGCATCACCCACCGCGCGGTGGGCCGGAAAGTACTGCGCCATCAGACTGACATGGATGAGAGGCGATAGCTCTCGGGCGATCCAGCCGAGCACCTGGCGGGTTCCCGCCAACCCGGCTGGCAGTACCATGTGTCGAATGATCATACCGCGGATCGCCAGTCCCTGTCGGTTCAATATCAGATCGGGCCCCACTTGCCGATACATCTCGCGCAGGCCGGCCCGGTTCGCCTCGACATAGTTCTGGAATCCGGAAAGCCGTTCCGCAATGCCATCGTCGGCGTACTTGGCGTCAGGAAGGTAGATGTCCACCACGCCCTCCAGGAGTTGCAGGGTTTCCACCGACTCATAGCCGCTGCTGTTGTATACCAAAGGCAGATGCAGTCCGCCTTCCACGGCATGGATAAGAGCGGACAGGATCTGAGGCACAAAATGCGTCGGAGTAACAAGGTTGATATTGTGACAACCCCGGCCCTGAAGCTCCAGCATCATCGCTGCCAAACGCCGTACGCTAGTGCGTTGTCCTACACCCAGCTGGCTGATGGGATAGTTCTGGCAGAACAAGCACCGAGCTGTGCAGAAGGTAAAGAACACCGTCCCTGAGCCAAGGGTTCCGGTGATAGGAGGTTCCTCCCACAAGTGGGCATTCCAACTTGCGACCACCGGATCCAGCCCTGCACGGCAGAATCCCAATTCGCCAGCCGTTCGGTTCACACCGCAGGCACGCGGGCAAACGGTGCAGCGCCGAAGCATTGCGACCGCCCGCTCAGTGCGGCGTTGCAGCTCACCAGAGCTATAGAGCCCGATGTAGGACGGCGGACTTTCCTCCAACCGCCCGTTCTGCGCCAGCCCGGTGCCCATGCCCGCTTCCTACCGACGGCGAGGTGCCGAAGCCTGCCGCACCCGCTCCCACTCCGGCAGCTTGTCGTCCTCCAAGGCACGCCGCAGCTCATAGATCTGGTCGCGCAGGAGAGCAGCCTTCTCGAACTCTAATTGAGCAGCCGCCAACTTCATTTGCTTCTCCAGCTCTCCGATCAGCCGGTGGAGCTCTGGTTTGGGAATGTCCTTCCCCACCGCATACTCGGTGGGCTTCTCCGCCAGGACCTTGACGCGGTCCGTCAGGTCGCGGATTTCCTTGATGATGCTCGCGGGCACAATGCCGTGCTCAGTGTTGTACTGTGTCTGTATCTGACGGCGACGATTGGTCTCATCCATCGCCGCGCGCATCGATTCCGTCATCACATCAGCGTACAGGATTACCTGTCCATTGACATGCCTTGCAGCACGCCCCATTGTTTGGATGAGCGAGTTCTTGCTGCGCAGGAAGCCCTCTTTGTCTGCATCCAGAATGGCCACCAGTGAGACCTCTGGCAGGTCGAGGCCTTCGCGCAGCAGGTTGATCCCAACCACTACATCGTAGACGCCCAGGCGAAGGTCCCTGAGGATTTCCACCCTCTCGAGCGTCTGCACCTCCGAATGGAGGTAATGGACCTTGATCCCTGCCTCCAACAAGTAGTCGGCAAGGTCTTCCGCCATACGCTTGGTCAAGGTAGTGACCAGCGTTCGCTCTCCCCTGGCCACCCGCTGCCTGATTTCGGTCAACAGGTCATCAATCTGGCCCTTGGTGGGACGCACGACTACTTCCGGGTCCACCAAGCCCGTTGGTCGCACGATCTGCTCCACCACTTGCTGAGAATGCTGCAACTCGTAAGGCCCCGGAGTTGCCGATGTGTAGATTACCTGGTTGATGTGTCCCTCAAACTCGTCGAAGCGAAGAGGGCGGTTGTCCAGGGCGGACGGTAGTCGGAACCCAAAGTCGATCAATACTTGCTTGCGAGCGCGATCACCGTTGTACATGCCGTGAACCTGCGGCAGGGTCATGTGTGACTCGTCAATAATCACCAAGTAATCGTCAGGGAAATAGTCGAGCAAAGTCCAGGGTTGTTGACCCGGCCCGCGCCCGGATAGGTGACGTGAATAGTTCTCGATTCCAGAGCAATAGCCTACCTCCCGCATCATCTCCATGTCGTACTTGGTGCGCTGTTCCAGTCGCTGTGCTTCCAGGTACTTGCCCTGGCTGCGCAAGACCTCGAGGTGTTCGGCCAATTCGGCTTCGATAACCTGCAAGGCCGCCAGCAGCTTTTCCTTACTGGTAACAAAGTGCTTGGCTGGAAAGACCTGGACGCTGTCATGGTCCGCGATGATTTCGCCCGTCAGGGGATCGATCTCGGTGATCCGCTCGATAGCGTCCCCCCAGAACTGGACCCGCAGTGCAGTCTCGCGGTAGGCGGGGTAGATGTCCACGGTATCCCCACGGACACGAAACTTGCCTCGGCAAAAGTCGACATCGTTTCGCTCATAGTAGATCTCGGTCAGGTGTCGCAGAACTTTCTCCCGACGCTGTGTCTCACCCTTTTTCAGCTTGACCACGTCCTGTCCATACTCCTCCGGTGACCCGATGTTGTAGATGCAGGACACGCTGGCCACGACGATCACATCCTTTCGGGAGAGAATGGATGATGTGGCAGCCAGGCGCAGCCGATCGATCTCCTCGTTGATGTCAGAGTCTTTCTCTATGTAGGTGTCCGTCTGTGGCAGGTAGGCCTCGGGCTGGTAATAGTCATAGTAGCTCACAAAGTACTCCACCGCATTCTGGGGAAAGAACTCCCGGAACTCGCTGTATAACTGCGCCGCAAGGGTCTTGTTGTGCGACAGCACCAGGGTTGGACGCTGCACCTGGGCAATGACGTTGGCCACAACAAAGGTCTTGCCGGATCCGGTGACTCCGAGCAGAGTCTGGTGTTCCATGCCCTGACGCAGGCCTGCCACAAGTTTGGAGATCGCCTCGGGCTGGTCGCCGGTTGGCTGAAGATCAGAGACGAGCTGGAGATTTGGCACGCTACACTCCTTGCCCCACGGTGGTCCGAGCATTATAGCAGTAGTGACACAAGGCGTCCAGCATCTGCAGCAAGAACAGTCAGAGTCCCAGGCTGTGAGGACTAGGATGACCTGAATCTGCGAGACAGCTGCCTCGAGGTCAGCGCAAAGAGGAGAAAGGCCGTGAAGCGCAACAGGCTGCTGATGACCAGGGTGGTCGCGATCCCTATTCTACCCGCCAGAAGGGTTCCCACCAGAGGTGCCACAATCGTTGCCAGGTACTGCACACTCAGGGCGATCGAGACCAGCATTGCGCTCTGTCCCTCGGGTATCGTCTTCATCAACTCGTCAAAGAACACCAGGTCCAAACCAGCCTGGAACACCCCCGCCACTCCCACCACCGTAGCGATCACGGGAGCACTGCGCGTCAGCGAAACCAGCAACGGGTACAAAGAGAGGCCCAGCGTCGTACTGAGTAAGACGAACCGGGAGCCTCGCGCACGCGACTCCTGCGTCCACAGCCTGTAGCCTACCAACATCGTCGCGGTCTGTACCGTCGTGATGAGTCCGATCCACGCGTCCGTGATGCCTGCCACTCGAACATAGAACAGGGGAAAGATCGGCAGCGACAGAGTAGATCCAAGGAAGTAAACGAATCGGATGGCGACAAAGCTAGAGAATGCAGGATTGGCACGGACCTCTTGAACAATCGGCCCCAACCGCATGCCCGGGACATCCTTGTCCCCTGCACCGGCCGGCGCTTGCTCCGGGAGTCGTATTCGCCTGGCATAGACGTAGCTGATCACGCCTCCCAACGAGAACAGGACAAACACTGACTGGTAGTTCACGGGGAAAGGAATGATATCCAGCATCTGCCCGGCGAAGGCTACCGCCACCGCTGTAGTCAGTCCCACCACTGACCAGCGGCGGCTCAGCAGTTCGTAGCGAAGCCTTGGCCCAGCCACCGCATTCATCACTACATTGAACGAGATATTGACCAGCAGAGAGGGCAAGGTAGAGGCCGCCCAGATCGCCAAGATAGAGGGTATCCAGATCGACGGAGGCGATATGAACGGCACTAGTCCGATCACGGTGTAGGCCAATAGGGCAATCAGGCGGGACGCACTCAACCACCGGACAATGTTCCGCTGACGATTCAGGTACTGGCCAGCTATGATGGCCAGCAGGAACCCAGTCACGGCCGGCATCGCCGTGATAAGGCCTACCTGCGTGTTGCTGGCACCCAGCCGAACCAGGAAGACCGCCAGGAACGGTGCTGCTCCAGCCGCCAGTCCCACACCCAATGCATCCAGCTGCACGTTCAAGAAGTTCGCTCTCTGAACAGGTTGGAGGCCATCGGGCGCCGCGGACCAATGTAGGGGTTTCATCTCAGCAGCTCCTCGCGCCATGTTAAGCGCATCGGCCTCGCCGGTCAAGGCCGCGCCTTTTTGCCTTTGACGGCGCGGAGGCTAGAATCAAGGCAGTAGTGTCGACCAAATCTCTGCAGATGGGATCGCACGAGCATGACCATTATCCAGGTGAACCACGAATGGTGCAAGGGATGCTATCTCTGCATAGAAATGTGTCCACGCCAGGTCCTGGATGTCGACCGAATGACCTTTGTGCGAGGCATCCATCCAGTTGTGGTTGCCCGACCACAAGAGTGCACTGGCTGTCGCCAGTGCGAACTGCTGTGCCCTGATCTTGCCATTCAGGTAATTGACGAACCTTAGCGGCCAGAACGGGCGGTCAGTACTGATCGCCCAGGCATCGGGCCATCACTTCCCTGGCCCTACGCCCGCGCTGACGGAGAAGAGCACGTGACCCACGATAACCGCTGGACAACGGTGTGCAGCAGCTTGCCTGCTGGGCGATACTTTGTGCAGGGCGATGAAGCCTGCGCCGAAGGAGCCATTGCCGCCGGGTGCGACTACTATGCAGGTTATCCCATCACTCCCGCCAGCGAAATCATGGAGCGTATCAACGATCGCTTTGCCCACCTAGAGGGGCGCGTATTTGTCCAGATGGAGGACGAGATTGCATCCATCGCGTCGGTAATCGGCGCATCATGGGCGGGCGCCCGGGCAATGACAGCCACCTCAGGACCGGGACTGAGCCTCATGTTGGAGAGCATCGGCTACGCCATCATCACCGAGACTCCTTGCGTGATCGTTGACGTGCAACGGGCGGGGCCAAGCACCGGCCAAGCAACACGGCCGGCTCAGGGCGACGTCATGCAGGTGCGCTGGGGCGCCAGCGGCGACTATGAGATCATTGCCCTGGCGCCCTGGTCGGTGCAGGAAACGTATGAGCACACGATCCGCGCCTTTAACCTGGCTGACCGCTTCCGTGTTCCGGTCTTTGTGCTCATGGATGAAGCCATTGGCCATCTGCGCGAGAATCTGTTAGTGCAGGCTGAGATTCCCTTCTACCCACGTAGGAAGGATCGCGGGCAGCCAGCCTTTGGAGGTGCCGAGGTTCCATCCATGCCCTCCTTTGGTGAGCAGGCAAGGCTTCTGGTAACGGGCTCCACCCATGATGAATGGGGATACCGCCGCACATCCAGCAGCGAGGCTCAGGCTTCGCTGGTCGCCAGGCTGTCCAACAAGATCTCGAACCATCGCTCCGAGATTGCCCAAGTGTTCCACTACGAGTGTCAAGATGCCCCGTTGGACGTGCTGCTGGTGGCCTATGGCTTTTCAGCTCGCAGCGCGTTGGGAGCCGTTCGTATGGCCCGCGCCGCCGGTATCAAGGTTGGACTCCTCCGCCTTGCTAGCCTATGGCCCTTTCCCGAAGAACAAGTCGCGGCATCGCTTCAACTAGCGCGACGCATCATCGTTGCAGAAATGAACCGAGGCCAGGTGCTGCGTGAGGTCCGCCGTCTGGCTCCGCATGCCACGGGATACCAACGGACGGACGGCGAGGTTATCAGTGCGGGAGAGCTGTCGCGAGCCATCCAGGAGGATCTCTTGCGATGAAGCGAGGAACCACAGCTTCCATACTACGATACGTGCGACCCCGCAGTTTGCCTACACCCTTCTGTCCTGGCTGTGGGCACGGCATCCTGATGAACGCCATACTGCGTGCCGTCGATGAACTGGAAATGGACTTTGACCAGATGCTGTTTGTCTCAGGCATAGGTTGCGCCGGTTGGATTCCAAGCCCCCACTACAATACCGACACCTTGCACGTGACCCACGGACGCGCCATCGCCTTTGCCACTGGAGCCAAGCTTTTCAACCCCGCTCTCAAAGTAGTCGTAATTGGGGGCGATGGCGACCTGGCATCGATCGGCGGCAACCACCTTGTCCATGCCGCACGTCGGAACATCAACTTGACCGTCGTTTGCGCCAATAACCTCACCTACGGCATGACGGGAGGTCAGGTAACGCCCACTACCCCGTCTGGCGCCAGAACGGCGACCACCCCGCAAGGGAACCCTGACCGATCCTTTGACCTGGTCAAGTTGGTGGCAGCCGCTGGTGCGACCTACGTCGCCCGGTACTCCGTCTGGCACATCCGCCCGCTCGTCTCATCACTGAAACGGGCTCTCCTCCACCCGGGCTTTGCGTTTGTCGAAGTCCTCAGTACTTGCCCCACCCAGTACGGCCGCCGAAACGAGCAGCCAACACCAGCAGATATGCTTCGCTACTTTAAGGACACTTGCGTCACTGTACAGAGGGCGAGGGGACTCACCGCAGAGGAAGTTGGTGGCCGCATCGTCATCGGCGAGTTTGTCACGTGACGGGCTGCGCCGCAGCTTAGAGCAGCGGGCTCGCCGCAAGACCGTGATTCTGCGCCACAATCGCTTGTCCGGCTGGGCTCGCCATCCAACGAGAAAACTCGGCCGCGACGGAGCTGGCGGCAGAAAGGGTAACCAGCACAAAGGGGCGAGAGAGAGGGTAAAGCCCCTTGTCCACTGCTTCAGGGCTCGGCAGGCATCCGCCCACGGCAAGCACCTTGACCGTCGTCCCCACCAGGCCCATGGAAACGTACCCGATGGCTCCGGGAGATTGGGCCACATGATCGAGCACGCTGTTGCTCGCCGGCCGGACTATGGCAGCGGGCGTGACCTTGTGGCCGCTCATGACCAGCTCCTCAAACGCCTGTCTAGTCGCCGATCCATCCTCACGGCTCACAACCATCACTTCGGTGGTCGTCCCCCGCAGCTGAGACCAATCCAAGACCCGCCCCTCAAAAACCTGCTGAAGCACATGAAGGCTCATCTCGTCAATCGCGTTGCTCGGGTGAACCACGACCGCAATGGCGTCCCTTGCCACCGTCACCGAGCGAAGCAAGCGCTGGCCGCTTTCACGATCAAACTCCTCCTCCTGGAGCAGCTCCCGAGAGACCGCAGCCATATCAACAGCTCCCCTCCGCAAGAGTTCAAGGCCCGCAGAAGAGCCCACCGGAATGATTTCGAACTGGACGTTCGGCAGCTGCTGTGAGTACGTGCGAGCGAGTTCGCCCAACAGCGGTGCCATGGAGGTCGACCCGGCGATGCGCACCAAGACCGATTCCTGGGATGTCTCCCGGCGCGGCTGGCCGCATTGGAACGTCAGGAGCGCGGCCGCCACCAGAGCCGTGGTCAACCGCCACCCACGCCACCCACTGATATGAGGTGCTCGGCTGCCTAGCGCGCGATCAGCCATACAATGGACACCAGCCCGATCATCCAGCAATACACAGCAAATGGGATCAGGGTTCTGGTCCGCAGATAGGAGAGCAGAAAGCGAATGCACAGGTACCCAGAGACAGCTGCTGCCACAAAGCCCACTGCGCCAGGCACTAGGCCCAACCCAACTGGCGCATCGGCCAGGCCAACCAACTTGACCAGTCCCGCGCCCAGGATTGCAGGCATGGCCAGCAGGAAGGCAAAGCGCGCAGCAGCTTCACGCCGCAAACCCAGGAGAAGGCCGGTGCCCATGGTAGCGCCGGAGCGAGATACTCCTGGCGCCAGGGCGAGGCCTTGGGCAAGCCCAATTCCCAGTGCTTCCCAACCACGGAGGGTTTCGATCTGCCGCGTAGAACGGCCGAGGCGCTCCGTGAACCATAGCCACCCGCCGGTGAACAGCAAGAACACGGCGACCCACAGGGGATTGCCAAACAGGCTCTCGAACCAGTCGTCCAATAGCACGTAAAGAATCCCCGCCGGCACTGTCGCCAGGAGGATGTACCATGCGACCCTCGCGTGCGCCTGATCCGCGCTCTTGCGCAGCACGCTGCGCAGCCACGCTATGCCCAGAACGATCAGATCAGAACCAAAGACAGCCAGCATCGCTGCCGCGGTGCCCAGGTGTAACACTACGTCAAACGCAAGGCTGGGCGGTTGCCAGCCCAGTGCAGCCGGCAGCAGCACCAAATGTCCCGAACTGCTAACAGGAATGAACTCGGTCAGGCCTTGCACGATGCCGAGGATCAGCGCTTGCCCAACGCTCATGATTGACTTGACCTCCTTACGACACAGTGCGGCGACGGGAGCGCGTGCGCTCCATCAAACGAACCCGATCCACGATCGGGACATACGCGGCGAGGAACTCGGCCTTGAAGTGCCTGAAGCGGTCCTCCAGGATGGCGGTTTGCACGCCTCTCATGAGATCCAGGAGAAAGTGCAGGTTGTGTATGGTGTTCAGTCGCAGGCCCAAGATCTCCTCTGCCCTGTAGAGGTGGTGCAGATACGCCCGCGAAAAGCGGCGACAGGTATAACACTCGCAACCTTCCTGAATCGGACCGGGATCGCAACGGTACTCGGCCTTGCGGATGTTGATGCGTCCCTGCGCCGTGAACAGGGCCCCGTTGCGGGCTAGCCGCGTCGGCAGGACGCAATCGAACAGATCAATCCCGCGCTCAACGCCCTCCAGAAGATCCTCGGGAGACCCCACCCCCATGAGGTAACGGGGCCGATCGGCAGGCAGCAAGGTTACCGTCACGTCCACCATTTCCCACATCTGCGCCTTGGTTTCGCCAACACTGAGTCCCCCGATGGCATAGCCCGGAAAGTCCAGGGACGACAGATAGCGTGCGCTCTCTTGGCGAAGGTCAGGAAAGACGCCTCCTTGTACAATTCCGAAGAGCGCCTGGTCTTGCCTCTTCTGAGCGTGTCGGCACCGCTCAGCCCAAAGATGCGTCCTCCTCAAGGCTGCACGATTATACTCATAGTCCATCGGCACCGTGCATTCATCCAATACCATAATGATGTCCGCGCCGATTCGCTCTTGGATGTCGATAACCTTCTCGGGCGAAAACAGATGCTCCGAGCCGTCGATGTGCGACCGGAAGACCACTCCCTCATCACTGACCTTGCGGAGGCCTTCAAGGCTAAAGACTTGAAACCCACCGCTATCTGTGAGGATAGGCCCTGACCAGCCCATGAAGCGATGCAGTCCACCCAAGCTCGCGATCACCTCTGCCCCAGGCCTCAAGTACAGGTGATAGGTGTTGGCCAGGATTATGGAAGCATCCATGCCCACAAGTTCATCGGGGGAAATGGTCTTGACCGTGGCCTGGGTTCCCACCGGAGCGAAAGCAGGAAGCGGTATCGTCCCATGAGGGGTGTGGAAGAAGCTGGCTCGGGCTGCGCTGCCCAGATCCGATTTCTTCAGGTCAAAACGAAAGTGCGATTTCATCGTCGGATTGGCTGCCTACTTCTCCTCGCAGGTGCGCTCAGCAAGTGCGGCCGCGACCGCCCGATCGATCTCTCCCTCCTGAACCAGCCGCTTGACGCCTTCGATATGCGGATACATCAGCTCATCGCTCCACAGAGGGGGCACCACTCCACGCACACAGTCGTATGCTGCACGGGTTCCCTTCCCCAGGCGCAGGTGGGGACGAACCTTACGGCGAAAGTCAATACCCTGTGCCGCACAGAAAAGCTCAAGGGCGACGATGGTCTCCACATGCTCGATGATCATTCCAGCCTGACGCGCCGCGATCGGCCCCATGCTGACGTGATCCTCCACATTGGCTGACGTAGGGATCGTGTCGGCGGACGCGGGATGGGCCAGCACTTTGTTCTCTGATGCCAGGGCAGCGGCCGTATATTGAACCAGCATGAACCCCGAGTTGACTCCGCTCTGCTCTGCCAGGAAAGGAGGGAGCACTCCTCCGTTGGAGGCCGTGTCCAACAAACGAGCGATGCGCCGCTCGGCCATGTTACCCAGGTCGGCGATCGCAAGGCCCAGGTGGTCCATGGCCAGGGCCACCGGCTCACCGTGAAAGTTGCCACCCGACAGAACGATGTCTTGGCCCACCTCCGAAAACACGAGGGGATTATCGGTGGCCGAGTTGATCTCGATCTGTATGACGTCGTGCACATACGAGATCACATCTCGCACCGCGCCGTGCACCTGTGGGATGCAACGCAGCGTGTATGCATCCTGCACGTTCTCCCGGTCGTCGGCGCGTAAGAGCTCACTGCCCTGCAGCAAACTGCGCAGGTGCTCTGCACAAGCCATCTGGCCCGGGTGCGGCCGTACTACGTGCAATCGGCTATCAAAAGCCGTGGGACTGCCCTGCAAAGCCTCCACGCTGAGCGCAGCCACAGCATTGGCTGTCCGAAGCAAGACCTTGGCCCGCTCCACCGCTAGACATCCCAGCGCGGCCATGAGACTGGTGCCGTTGACGAGCGCAACGCCCTCCTTCGCCTCCAGCTCGATCGGCGACAGTCCAGAGCGACGCAGGGCGTCCTGGGCGGCCATCCTTTCACCGCACCAAAACGCCTCGCCACAGCCGATCAATACGGCAGCCATGTGCGCCAGGGGCGCAAGGTCCCCGCTGGCGCCAACGGAGCCCTGTGCAGGTACCACGGGGTGCACCCCGTGGTTGAGCAGGGCCAACAACGCCTCGAGAACGCTCAACCGGATGCCAGAGTATCCCTTGGCCAGGGCATTGGCGCGAACGATCATCATCGCCCGCACCACAGCTTCAGGCAGAGGGGGGCCAACCCCGACCGCATGGCTCATCACAAGGTTGCGCTGCAACTGCTTCTGCTGATCAACAGGGATCAGGTGATCCTTGAGGGCTCCGAAACCGGTGGTTACGCCGTAAACGACCTGCTGTGCTGCCACCAACCTGTCCACGGCAGCGCGACTGGCCGTCACTCGTTCAGCAGCGCGTTCAGCTAAATGTACCTGCGGTCCATTGGCATTCAGCCCGGCGTTGCTGACCAGGACCACAGTCTTTGAGGTGAGGGACTCTCCATCGAGTGTAACGGTGAACACACGCGCTCCTCTGCGTCGAGGTGAGGACTAGGCCAGCAGATCTTACACTGGGCCTTGGGATTAGGAACCGGGTTGCGAAGGCAGCTTGAATCCGAGGCCCATCGCGCGCTTCAGCCTCATGCGCTCAGCGTCGGAACAGGTAGGAATACACTCTTCCACGTATTGCTGCAGTGCCATGAGACCGACCTTGTCCAAAGCGGCGCGAGCCGCCATTATCTGAGTGATAACCTCTTCACACTGGCGCCGCTCTTCGATCATCCTCTGCAAGCCACGGACTTGCCCCTCGATGCGCCTCAAGCGAACCAGCATGTCTTCCTGTATATCTATCGCTGCAGTCACGTCCATCCCCCCATCAATCCCAAATCCACTCTGTACAGGTTGGGGGTATTGTCCCATAGAAGCGCTGGGTTGTCAAGGCACGGAGCTCCATATGTCATTCAAAGTTGAAAAGCAGAC
>DDYO01000034.1:3992-4245 GCA_002348045.1 Anaerolineales bacterium UBA2232 | reverse complement strand
CAGGGTTTCTGGCTGCTGAATGAGGAGCAGCGGACGGACGGCAACGAGGATCGAGCGGTTGAACTGGAGGCGTATAACCTTCAGCTTGAGGTGTTGATGCAGGCGGACGCCTGTCACAACATCGACCGGATTATGCGGCTGCCGGGAACGGTCAACGTCCCCAACGCGAAGAAGCGCAAGAAAGGGCGGGAGCCGGCTCTGGCAGCTGTCGTGGAAGTGGACTGGGACCGGACCTATAGCCTGAAGGACTTCA
>DDYO01000034.1:0-3984 GCA_002348045.1 Anaerolineales bacterium UBA2232 | reverse complement strand
ACCAAGGCCCTCATCGTCAACGGCGATGACCCGGATGATCCCACCAAGTTCGGCTCCCGTTCGGAAGCGCTCTGGCATGTGCTGTGCGAGCTGGTCCGAGCCGGCTGCGACGATGACCAGGTGGCGGCTATCATCCTGGACCCGGACTATGGGATCAGCGGCCACGTTCTGGACCAGCCCAGGCCCCAGCAGTACGCGGCGCGCCAGATACAGCGTGCCAAGGAAGACGCGATTGATCCTTGGCTGCGCAAGCTCAACGAGGAGCACGCCGTCATTGAGGATATCGGCGGCAAGTGCCGGGTGGTGAGCGAGGTGATGGACTTCGCGCTGAAACGTCCGCGCCTGTCCCGTCAGAGCTTTGACGACTTCCGCAACCGCTACATGCATATGACCGTGGTGGTCGGAACCGACAAGGACGGGAATGAGGTCAAGATGCCGGTGGGGAAGTGGTGGTTGCTCAACCCCAACCGCCGCCAGTACCGCACGATCGTTTTCGCCCCTGGGCGCGAGGTGGGGGACGCCTACAATCTATGGCAGGGGTTCGCCTGCGAGGCCAAGCCGGGAAACTGCGACCTGTTCCTCACCCATGTCCGCGACAACGTCTGTCGCGGTAACGAGGTTCACAGCGAGTACCTGATCAACTGGATGGCCCGCGCGGTCCAACAGCCTGATTCCCCTGGGCAGGTAGCTGTGGTGCTCCGGGGACGGATGGGGACGGGCAAGGGTGTGGTGTTCAAGCATTTCGGCTCGCTCTGGGGGCGGCATTACCTCCACGTGTCCGACCCCAAGCACCTGGTCGGCTCCTTCAACGCCCACTTGCGTGACTGCGTCGTGTTGTTCGGTGATGAGGCGTTTTATGCGGGTGACAAAAAGCATGAAAGCATTATGAAGACGCTGGTCACCGAGGACTTCCTGATGGTGGAAGCGAAGGGCGTGGACGCGGAAGCCGCCCCCAACTTTGTCCATCTCGGGATGGCCTCAAACGATGACTGGGTGGTGCCCGCTGGAGCGGACGAACGCCGCTATTTCATCGTGGACGTAGGCGACAGCAAGATGCAGAATGGCGCATACTTTGCGTCTATTCAGCGGGAGATGGACAATGGTGGCCGGGAAGCTCTACTTCACTTCCTGATGACCCGCGACCTCAGCGCCTTTGAGGTGCGTAACTTCCCGAAGACCGATGCTCTACGTGAGCAAAAAGTGCTCTCCATGACCCCGGAGGAACAGTGGTGGTTTGAGAAGTTGAACGACGGCAACCTGACTGGCGAGGGTTGGACCGGGCAGGTGGCGAAGTCCGACCTCCAACGGGATTACATCTCATACACTGAACGCCAGCGTATCATGCGCCGCGTCTCCCCTACCGCCCTGGGCAAATTCCTCAAGAAGGCTCTGGGCAAAGGGTGGCCCCGCACGTACCAGAAAATGGCCGACGTGTCCAGCATGGATAGATACGGACACGAGCACCTACGGCGCGCCAAGGTTTGGTTCTATGAGTTCCCGTGCCTCGCTGACGCACGTGAGAATTTTGATGATCGGTTCGGCGGACCCTACCCGTGGCCGGATGTTGATGCGATGGAGGGTGAGGGGGAGCTGGAAGGAACAGGCGACATGCCGTTCTAGGTGAACGACAACCCAGACCGTTTGACTGGTCTGGGTTGTCGGGGATAAGGTTGATCGAGGTTGTCAAGAAATGGAGAATGAGACGTGACGGATCATGTTGATATTGAGGCAGCAAAATTGCTGGTGTGCTCGCTAAACGAGATGCTGGCGCGCCTTCCCGGCTATCGGGTGGCGTCGCATGGGACGCGGCTGGAGCTTCGGGAGGCCAACGGTCACTACCACGACGCCGGCCTGGATTGCGTGGCTGAGTTCCACGCCAAGTTTACGGCTCACCTTGCCTCTGAACCCTCTCTCCCGAAAGTGAGCGAGGAAAGTTGGAAGCGGCTGAAGGTGTACGCTGGGGTGGCGGCCTGGTGGGGAGAGCAGCTCAAGTCCATGGCTCAGGACGCGGCTCAAGAGGGAGACGACGGCGGATCGCTCTTGCTGATCCGGCTCCAGCTCTGCCAGGAGGAGCTTGCCGAGCTGGCCGATGGGATGGTGCGGCGCGATATTGTCGACTGTCTGGACGCACTGACCGATATGACCTATGTGTGCGACGGCACCTATCTGACTCTGGGCCTCGGTCACTACAAGCTCGCTGCCCTGGCGGAGGTTCACCGCTCCAACATGTCCAAAATCGGGGATAATGGGAAGCCGATCACCTCCAGCGCGGGCCGGATCGTCAAGGGACCGAACTATGTACCGCCGGACCTGAAGGGCGTTATGACCGGTGTGAACCGGCTTGCGTCGGACGCGGACAATGAGGCTTTGCTCGCGTTCTATCACCAGCTGGAGCGACATGATTGGTGGTACTCGATGAGCGAGGACCCTAGCGTGTGGGGACGCGGGAGCCGGGAGGAGAGCCAGTTGCGGGGGCTGATGAAGCGAGGTGGGCCGGCTTGGCGTGATCTCTACAATGCCTTTGAGAATCACGTGAAGCGCGGCGGACCCAAGCCGCAGAAGCCGGGAGACGCGTGATGGACTTCGTGGCTACTCATATCCACAAGAACACTAACCGACGATATACATTGGTTAATTCTGAAGCATACTTGTCGACACGGTCTGGGATATTTGCTGGTTACATATTGACGGACGAGGCCGGCGTATGTTGGGCTCTTACTCAGGATGAGTTTGAGCAGAAATTCCAAGTAATCACGCGCCTGGAAGATCTGGACGTTGATGAAGTCATCAAGGCGTTCCTCGCGGGGGAGCTTAAACCGATGAGCGAATTGTCCAGACAGGAATGGAAAGTCAAGATAGGTCACACAGACTTCTGTCTGTGTGGGGATGTTGGGGGATTATTTGTGACGGTTGCCTGGAAGGAGGAAGCGGCTTGCTGGTCGTGTCGCGCTCACCTGGGTGCGCGAACCGCTCTTGTCGACCTGAAGGACGGCACCTGGGAGGAGGTGTAAAAATAATTGTCGGGAGGGGCTTGACTCCGGGGATAACTGACATTAAGTTGTAGTTATACCCGCTGAGACGGGCTGAGAAATGGAGAACGACGATGACGACCGACCTGAAAACCGCCCGTAAGGTCCTGAAGCCCTTTATCGTCGCTGCGGGCTATAAGTTTGCTGCTGGGTCTAAGGATTGGGGCGGCGGCGAGGTTGCTACGGCTGAGGTGGCTTCTTTCGATAAATCAAACGGTCGGTATCGGATCGGGTGCGGCGTGGACTACCGCCTTCCCCAAGAGAAGCGTTTGGAAATTTGGAATTCTTATGGGGCGCGGCTGGTGGCCGATCTGGAGAAAGCCGGGTTCGAAATTGACCTGGAGACTTTCGGAACCTACCAGAACTTTATTGTGAAGCTGGGCGCCTGAGACGGGCTGAGAAATGGAGAATGAAGATGAACAACAAACGTCGCGCTGAACTTACCAAGATCGTCGCCGGTCTGGCCGAGGTATCAACCTTGCTGGAAGACCTCAAGGACCGCCTGGAGGAGGTCAAGAGCGATGAAGAGGAGGCGCTGGAGAACCTGCCCGAGGGGCTGAGGGATAGCAAGAAGGGGCAGATGTCCCAGGAGGCGATCGACAACCTGGAAGCGGCAATCGACCTGTTTCCTGATATGGGTGAGTTGATCGATTACATCCATTCGGCGAGTGAGTGGTGCGAGCCGCGTGGATTTTGATTTGCGCTGGCCTTGGTGGTTGCGTTACCGCTGAGGCCAGCCGGCTGGAGCTGCCGATGCCTCCGGCCCAGTACGCGGGAAAGTCGCGTATACCCATCGTTGAGCGGCGTGCGCCTATTTCTGAGGTGCCCACGATCTGCGCAATTGCGGCTGGGGGCTCCTCCGGGGTTCCTGCCGGCTCGATCCGGGGAACATATGTTCTGGCCTGCTCGATCGTTCGCGAGGGCGTTTGCTATATGCTGCTGCCTCAGGGCCTGA
>DDYO01000098.1 GCA_002348045.1 Anaerolineales bacterium UBA2232 | reverse complement strand
CGTACTTCAGTTGTTTGAATTCTGTTTCAGTCATACCAGCCACCCTTCGTAAGTTTTGATCTCAATCCCGTAGGCAGCAGCTTTCTTCAACTTAGACGAACCGCTATCAAGCGACGCGCAGACCAACAAAGCTGTATTTTTTGTGACAGAGCGCCCGATCGCGTAGCCCCGCTCAGTTGCAATCTTTTCCAACTCGCCTCTGGGCTGGGGCCCGGCGCCGGTCATTACTATGACCGGCCGAGACAGCGACCCCTTCATGCCCACAATTTTGAAGGTAGTCACGTAGTCAACCCACTCCATGCTGCCCAGCGCCTCACGAATCTCCGCCGCCCGGGCTGCACCGATGCCCTCGATCTCCTCGAACGCGGCAGTGGCGAACTCATCAACACCAACCTTATCACAAATTTTCTTAGCAAGGCTGATGCCGATGCCCGGGATATTAAGCGCGGCCAACAGCTTGTAATCTTGCAACGGTCGGCCGAGGACCGATTGCACATGGTGGTACGCCGCCATCGCCGACTTCTCCGCGAACCCCGGTAACTTCTGCCACTGTTCCGGCCACATCTTGAACAACCCCACGAGGTCGCGGACGCCCGCGGCCACAAGACCGGAACAGGTAGCTGGCCCCAAGCTCTCAATTCCAACGCGCACCATTGCGTCCCGCAACTTCTTGGCCGCGGCGCCGCCGCAGCGGGGGTTGGTACAGGTCAGGTGGATATCATCACCGTAGGGCAGTGAACCACATGCGGGGCACTCACCAGGAGTCATTGCATGTTGCTTACCCGGGGTGACAACTTTCGTGATCTGAGGGATCACGCTGCCGGCCCGCTCTAAGGTGACCCTCGCACCGAGGATTGGTTGAAGGGTCTGTAGGTAGCCCCAGTTGTGCAGTGTGGCCCTCTCGATCGTGACCCCGTCGAGCTCGGTGGGCTCCAGGATCGCGACAGGCGTGATCGAGGCCTTGCCGTTTTGCCAAACTACGTCCAGGACCTTGGCGGTTGTGCTCGGGTTCCGGACCTTGAAGGCGATGCTGTGCAGCGGGTGGTGCTCGGTTACAGGCAGAACCGCCGCGTACGCCTTGTCTGCGAGCGAAACGACGAGCCCATCGATCGGGATATCCCCCGCCTCCTGCTCCTTCATCAGCTCCAGAAAGTCTCCACCCTCGAACTCGGCAAAGGTGAACTCCGCCAGAATGTCCTCGCCGAAGGGCATGAAGTGCAACAGCCCGGGCCGGTCCACGGTATTGACGAGGCCGGCCGCCGCGCTGCGACACGTCTTGTACGGTTCGCCTCCAGAACGTGCGGCCAGGCCCAGCGCTGACTTCAGCACAACGATCTCGCCCGGGCCGAGCTTCAACCCTGTGATGAACTGGCGCTTGTCGTTCCGGTTCTCCTTCTTTGTCCAGATTGCGTTGTCCTCAACAACTGCAGTCAAACCGTCCGCCTTTCTCTCGACCAGGAAAAGCTCTCGACGAGTGCGGGCCACCTTCTTGCACCATGCGTGCAACTCCTCGCCTGTGTAACATTTCGCCAGACTCAGCATGACATGATCATGGAGTTTGTTACGCAACGGGTGATCGACTGGCAACTGCTGGACCAGAGCGTCATAATCCTCGTCGCTGATCTCGGGTTCATTTTTGTTCCAGTACAGGTCGTCGTGCCGTTTGATTTCTTCTTCGGTATGGCGCAGATACTCCAAGTCCTCCTCGACCACCTCTGTATGCCGAATCGACTCTTCCTGTTCATACCTCTTGAATGCTCTGCCGCTCATCTCTTGTCCTCCCACCTATCCGGCAGCACCGGGCATTTCTTGTGCTCCCACCACTCGGAACCATCGTACTCGCCCCGCTCTGACCAGGAGCCGTCCTCATACCAGATGTTGCCAAAAAGCTCCTGGCCACCATAACCTTCGTCGTACTCTATGTTGAGCAGTGGCAACACGTTTTCCAGTGACCCCTCAAAGGTCAGTCCCCCGGTTATGAGTTGGACGTACTTTACGGGCCTGTTTCCAACGTGTTCGAGTAGTTCTGTTTTCGCATTCATGTCATCACTCGCTCCTCAACCCATTGCGCCGCGGCGCCCGGGTTATCGAAAACACGGTTGAGCACTTGCCGACCTGCTCCAGGCAAAGCCGGCAGTACACCCTCGGAGTGCCCCTGCCAGTCCACACCATGCGTATAAGGTGAAGCCTCTGGCACTTAGGGCACTTGCACTCGACTTCTGGCTCGTTCCTGTCTGTCACTTGATGCCGACCTCATTTCTTCAGAGGTTTGAAAGAGACACTGACCTTCGTGGCCACCGACTGGCCCTGGAGGTCCTTGATATCAGCGGCACCGAGTACTGCCCGCAGTGCTGTGACATCGGGTTTGAGGACGTCGAACAGTTTGTCAGCGAGGCCTCGCTGGTTCATCAGCGCTGCCAGCTTGCCGACATCAATCGGATCATACACATCCGCAAAGGAGAAGGCGGCGAACGCTTCATACCCTGTCATCCTCTTCTCGCCGCTGGCGAGCGCCTGGTCAGCGAGGTCGCTCTTGATCTCGTCGAGCCTGATCTTTCTTGATTTGATTTCCTGGTCCAGCCTGTAGCCCTCGTCCATGATTGATGTTCTCGTTGTCATCGCCAGTCTCCTTTTCAGTTGATTATCTTGTACAACCGCCTCAAAAGCTCATCTGTCTCTTCATACACATCATGCCTGGCGCCTTGCGGGTCAATCTCTTCAAGGACTGCAACAAGCGCGGGTATGCAGGGTTGCAACAGTTCTGCCCGCAGCAGGAGTTTATCTGTAGCCACACGGCGCATCTTTTTCTCTATACTCTCATCAAGGTCGGTCAGGGCATGAAGCGCCAGTGAGGCAAGAGATAGAATCGACGTAACCGAGGGATCCGGCGCCCACAACTTGAATTTTTCCTCAACCCACGGCAGCACGTCACGATCACCCATCACCGGCCAGCGTCTGCCGGCCTCGTTCAGGTGCCGACACAGAAGCGCCACGCGGTCTGCGAACGCGGGACCAAGGTCGTAATTCTGCTGGATAGAAATTGCTGCTCCATGTGCAATTGATATCAAGCACAAAGCTCTTTTTTCCGCGAGCGTGCTCACAGTCCTATCTCCTCACCAACCCTCACTGGGTTGTATCTTTTAACCTTGTAGCTCCCGCAGGGTTTAGGCTCCGGACATTGCCCTCCCCGGTACACACAGTTTGGTACCATAAACAGGGCCAGCTCCGGGTCGACCTCGGCCACGGCAT
>DDYO01000030.1 GCA_002348045.1 Anaerolineales bacterium UBA2232 | reverse complement strand
CGAGCGCGGCCAAATCCCTGAACCCGAAAACACAAAGCGGCAGTTTTCCCAAGTGGCTCTTTTCTCTCCTTCACTCCTTCTTTCTCTCTCTCTCCTGCCTACGCACTGCAGCTCTCACAGTGTCCTTCGGCTTCTTCTTCATCCTGCGGCACTGGCGACGGTCTGGGGGTTGCCTTGATGGTGAACTTGATGGGTTCTGCTGCGGGTCTGGTGCGGATGTAGTAGCTGCCGGTCTTGAGTCCGTTCTTCCAGCCGTAGAAATGCATCGAGCTGAGTTTGCTTGCCGACGGCTCCGCCATGAAGACGTTCATCGATTGGGTCTGGTCGATAAAGGGTCCCCTTTCCTTGGCCATGTCCAGGATGCTGCGCTGAGGAATCTCCCACACGGTACGGAACACGGCCTTGAGGTTGTCGTCCTCGATCTCGGCAATGCCCTGGACGGATCCGTTGGCGGCCATGATCTTCTCCACNNGTCCTCCGCGAGTAGATGTTGCTGGTGAACGGTTCGAAGCATTCGTTGTTGCCCAGGATCTGGGACGTGGAGGCCGTGGGCATGAGGGCAATCAGCAACGAGTTCCTCAGCCCGGCGCCGGCAACGATGCTCTTGCGCAGACCAGGCCAGTGCTCGCTCAGCTCGGGGTCCATCGTGGAAGGATCGAAATGGCCGCACTCCTCCCAGAGATCCATCTGCAGGGCGCGCCGAGAGGCAGGGGAACCGTCGAAGGTCTCGTAGGGGCCGAAACGCGAAGCCAGCGAGCAGGATTCGGTCAGGGCCGCAAAGTACATGTGCTCGAAGATGCGGCGGTTCATGAGGCGGGCTTCTGGAGAGTCAAAGGGCAGCTCCAGCATCGCAAACACGTCCGCCAATCCCTGGACACCCAACCCGATGGGCCGGTGCTTCGAGTTGCTGGTCCTCGCCTCCTCGATCGGGTAAAAGTTCCAGTCGATCACGCTGTTCAGATTGCGGACGCACACCTGCACGACCTTTCTCAGCTGGGCGTAGTCGAACTTGTAAGGCAGGTCGGGGGCGACGAACTTGGACAGGTTGATGCTGGCGAGATTGCAGACGGCCACTTCGCCGGGGGAGGTGTGCTCGACGATCTCGGCGCAGAGGTTGGAGGAGTGGATCATGCCGATGTTGGACTGCTGGCTCTTGCGGTTGATGTGGTCCTTGTAGAGCATGTAGGGAGTGCCGGTCTCCACTTGGGAGGTGAGGATCTGCTGCCACAGGACCATGGCCGGGATCGTCTTGCGTGCCTTCCCCTCGGCCTCGTAGCGGGCGTAGAGGGCCTCGAATTCGGCACCGTAGGAATCGTACAGCCCGGGGCACTCGTGGGGACAGAACAGACTCCAGGAACCCTTGTCCGCCACGCGCCTCATGAACAGGTCAGGGATCCACAGCGCGTAGAAGAGATCTCGGGCGCGGCCTTCCTCCTTGCCGTGGTTCTTCTTCAGCTCCAGGAAATCCTCAATGTCCGCGTGCCAGGGCTCGATGTACATGGCGAAGCTGCCCTTGCGTTTGCCGCCGCCCTGGTCCACGTAGCGAGCGATGTTGTTGAAGATCCGGAGCATGGGGATGATGCCGTTGCTGCGCCCGTTGGTGCCCTGGATGTGGGAATTGGTCGCCCTGACCTTGGTGACATCCAGCCCGATGCCGCCGGCGTACTTGGAGATCAGGGCGCACTGCTTCATCGTGTCAAAGATGCCGTCGATGGAATCCTCCTTCATGGTCAGCAGGAAGCAGGAACTCATCTGGCAGCGCTTCATGCCGGCCGCAAACAGGGTGGGGGTCGCGTGCGTGTAGTATCCGTTGCTCAGCAGATCGTACGTCGTCCTCAGATGCTCGAGATCCAAAGTGACCATATCATCGTCCGGATAGCGACACTCATCATCCTCGTAGCGTCCCACTCTGAGCACCACCTGAATGGCCACCCGCATCCACATGTCCTGCGGCCTCTCGACGATGGTCTTGCCCAGGTTGACGAGGTAGGCGCGCATCAGGGTCTTGATCCCAAAGTAGTCCAGGCTAAAGTCGCGGCGGTAGTCGATCAGGGATAAGATGTCCAAGTGGTACTTCCTGACCGCGGCCACGTAGTTGGGGTTCAGCAGCTCGGCGGCGTTCAACAGCTCGGTGATGTGGCCAAAGTCCCCGGCCGTGGTCTTGTGCAGGTTGGAGACTTCGATGCGCGCCGCCAGGGTGCCAAAGGCCGGGTGGTCGATGGTGCGATAGGCCAGGGTCTCGCTGGCCAGGTTGTCGAGCTCCGAGGTCGTCATGCCGTTGCGGAGGCNNGGAGGCCCTGGATCACCTGCTGCGCGATGACGATCGGGTCCACCACCTCGGCCGGGATCGCGGGCTCCATCTCACACAAAGCCCGGATGCGGCGAGTGATCTTGTCAAACTCCACCGGCTCCTTCTTGCCGCTGCGCTTGAGGACGAACATGGGAGTGGCAACTCAACCGGGAATGGGATTACTGTGTTTGAGGTGCGCCGGTGGGCCAA
>DDYO01000174.1 GCA_002348045.1 Anaerolineales bacterium UBA2232 | reverse complement strand
CAATTCTTCAACCATTGGCCGGGTGTAGACCCGCTTGGTGGTGATCAGCGGGAAGCCGTCGGCAAGGTGCCAGCCTATCTGCAGCCCGAACAGGCCCCGGGTGCCGGTGCCAGTGCGATCGCCGCGGTCCACGCCCTGCTGCATGATCTTGAGCAGGGTGCCTTCGTAAGTGTGGTCAGTTTGTGTCATGTGTTCACTTTCAGTTCAAGGATTTCATTGGCAAAGTCGTAGTCAGCCCGGAGGTCCGCCTGACACACAGGGCACTCAGCACGGGCCCGGGCGGGCTCAGCGTGCATGAGGCCGTCCAGGCGCCGGCACAGCTCACCGATGATGGGGCTGTGGTACCGGGCGTCATCGAGGTGGAGTAGCAACTCGCCATCCGCCATGTTGCGCATTTGGGTGGCGTTCACGACAGCGCCACCAATCTGCGCACCGCAGCCACCTGCTGCTCGTCCAGCTCAGCCAACAGCAACTCCAACACCGACACGTTGCGGATGTCAGCGATCGATGCGGCGATGTCTTCAAGGCTCTCGGCCTGCTCGACCTTGACCGCGTTGGTAACCACGAAGGATTTGCTGCGCTGGCGGAACGCGCTGATCGCCTTGATCACGTCGGCAGCTTCTGCCTCGGAGGCGTCTCCCTCAACACGGACGAAGCCGCGGCCTTCCTCTTCCACATCCTTCAGCTCACGCCAATCGATCTTGGCGAACCAACCGTCGGCGTCGTCCGGGGTCCAGGTGGGGATGAAACGGTGAGCCCCGTCTTCGATGACGATCGCGCGCTTGGTGCCGTCTTTCTGCCCGTCGCCGTGGGAGAGGCAGTCGCTCACACTGGTTGGGAATTGGTTGCCTGTGATCACGACGCTGCCACCCATCGACTCTCGGCCCTGGTGCTCATGCCCGAGGACCAGGGTGATGCCCCGGGCTTTCAACGCCTTGGCGGCCGCCCGGTCGAGGTTCAGGGAATGCTCAGCGTCGGCCGCGAACTTGTTGTCATAGTTGCAGTGCAGCAACAGGTACTTTGTGCCCTCGGGTACCCGGCCCAACTCCAGATCGAACACGTCCTGGTTGGTGACGTGCGGGATGACGTAGATGCGGTCACTAAAAGCCTGAGGCTTCGTGACCAGGGTGAACCGATCCGGATACTTCATCTTCAGCAGAGCTCCAACGAACTCCACGGTGCCGAGTCGGCTGCTGTCCTTGGACAGATCATGGTTGCCGCAGGCAATGACGAGGTCTTTGGAGGGGTTCCCATCCATCCACTCATCCAGTGCGCTGTAAATCTCCAGCGCCCCTGAAAGGGGGAGGTTGTACTGGTCGGCCAGATCGCCATTGATGATGACTGCGTGGGCGTTTTCAGTTTCCGCCAGGTCAAGCAGCTTGCTGAACTGCTTGTGGGCGTACTCTCGCAGCGCCGCAGCGCTCTCTGCAGTGGTACCGCCCGTGCGGCTCACCCCGAGGTGGATGTCATTGATGACAAGGTATTTCATTTCTTCTCCTTCTTGGCCTTCTCCGCAAGCTCTACGAGCTCTGAGCGGGGCCGTTTACGAATCTCCTGGCAGTCGGCGCACTGGGCGCGCGGGCTGCCAGATAGGCGGGGGATAAGGCGAAACCCCTCTCGGGGCTTGTCTCGTCGGCAGTACTGGCAAAACTTCACCTGAAGTTTTGCCACCTTCATCCGAACACCCCCGGGCAAGCCTCCTCCATGGCCGTGGCCAGGACTGTGTAGGCCGGCACGTCGCTGAGGTTCCATGAACCCTTGTCACCGGTACGGGTGAGGTACTCGGTGTCGACCACGCGCCACACCTGCAGCGTCGAGTGAAAAACAGCAACTAGGCAGACGCCGCCGCAGTTGGCACGCTTGCGCAGCCGTGCAAGCTGCGGAACTTTGTCACGCGCCAGTCGGTACTCGTGCTCGGTCTCCTTGACCTCGATGAGGCCGTGACCTCTGTCCAGTGCGAAGTACTCGAAGTCGGCGGCAGCTGCCTTGATGATTCGGCCGGCCGCCTTGGAGTCAACGAGACGGTTGGCCTCTTTGAAGGGGCTCGACCACTCGGAGAGAAACTTGGCCATCGCGTCCTCAGACTTCTTGCCGCGGTTAGCGAAGCGATTCTTGACTTTGAACGTGGTCATTTGCGCGCTCCAGCAAGGGAGAACGCGACCGCAGCCTCTTTGGTGGCGCAACCGCAAGAGCGGGACTGGCCGGAGACCATCGCCGCCTGCAGCACCTCGCGCTTGGTGCCACAGGCGCACTGGCAGCGCCACTTGGCGGGTTTGACGTCAGGGATTTTTTCGATGAGCGCCCAGCGCCCGTACCGGCAGCCCGGCTCTGGCTTGAGCTTGCTCATAGGGCCTCCAAGCGCATGATTTCACGCCCGATGGCCTCGGGGATTTGTGGCACCACGGCGTTGCCAATCTGGTGCAGGCGTTGGCCCCAGCTGCTCATACGTCCGTCCATCCGAGAGGCATTCCCATAAGCCGTTCGGCGAACATCGGGCTCAACTTCCCACTGTCCGTCACGATCGCGGAGAGGTAGAAATGGGAAAGCCAATGACTGTGGCTCTTGGAGCCCCTCGGACCACAACCCTTGAACTCGCTCGCGCGAACGGTGGGCAACGACCCAGACCCGGTCCCTTTGGTGGTCGGCACCAAGGGCGCTTGCGGGAATACAGTCCCATCGAGCATGGTACCGGAGCGCAGCGAGGCCCCCGAGGACTTCTTCCAGTCCGCGAGAGCGAAGGGCCGACACATTTTCGATGATGACCCACGACGGCGAGCACTGCTCGATGAGCCGTAGGTACTCAAACCAGAGGCCTGAACGGCCCCCGTTGATCCCTGCGCCAGCTCCAGCAAGGCTGATGTCCTGGCAGGGGAAGCCGCCGCAGATGACGTCGGGGTTAAACCCGAGGTGCTCAGGGATGAGCTTGGTGATGTCTTCGTGGACTGGGACTGTGGGGAAGTGCTTGTTGAGCACTGGGTGGCAGGTTCTGTCGATTTCGCAGAATGCCCGGGTTGAGAACCCTCCAGCTCGGGATAGCCCGAGGGAGAAGTTCCCGACCCCTGAAAACAGGTCGAGTACATGCATTGCTTTCTTCTTATTATTATTGAATGCGTGAAACCGACCACTCATACCCTCTGTGGAGTTGTGTAGTGGTCGGCGGGATCGAATTATGCGCTTATTTTGATTGGTTTGCCTGGCCTCCAAAAAGTTTCGATAGGGTCTCCTTGATCTTTACTTCGTCGATGGTGGTGCCGATCTCGTGCTGGGTGCCGAACGTCAGGCCGAAGCTGATCGAGCTCTCCAGTGGAATCTTCATCGTGGCGTACTGCTGGATCATGCAGGGGTGCACCTCCTTCAGCACGGCGATCAGGTCATCCTTGTGGCAGCTGAACACGACCTCATCGTGGATGGGGGCGTAAAACTTCGCGCGGTACTTCCCGGCGAAAATCCCACGCTCCCACATTCGGGCCATGGCCAACTTCAGCATCTCGCCCCCGCTGCCCTGAATCTCGAAGTTGCCGGCCTGGCGCTCGGCGGCCATCCGGTCCCACTTGCTCTCGGCGTTCAAGCCTTCAGCCAGGTGGCGCCGCGCGCCCAGCATCGTCAAGGAGTAGCCCCGACGCGATGCAATCTCCTGCACCTCTTTGTTCCACTCCGGCAGCCTCGGGAAGGCTTTCTCTTTCGCGTCGATGAACGCCTGGGCGGTTTCCTCATCGGTCATCAGGGTCAGGGCGATCTTCGGCGCCATCGCGCCGTAGGCGGTGGCGAAGTTGGTGGTCTTGGCGTCGGCGCGCAGCGATTTGGCCTTCGACTTGATCTCTTTGTCATCCGACTCGAGCATGTCTACGAACTCACCGTACGCCACCTCCCGCCCCCACATGATCACCGTAGCCGCCACGGCCGTCAGGTGGTGCATGTCGCGCTTGTTGTCGCCCACGTAGCACGACGTCATCGCCTCATCGCCCGACAGTTCCGCCTGCAGGCGCAGTTCCTGACCCGACAAGTCGAGTGACACCACCACGCAGTCCTCAGCATGGGGCAGGATGACCTCGCGGATGCCGCCTTCACCCTTTTCCATCTGTTGGACGTTGGGGGCGCTGGAGCTGTACCGGCGGGTCGCTGCCTCGCACTGGTTCAGGGAAGGGTGCAGGCGCCCGTCGCGCCAGTGGGTGAGCACCTTGTAGGGCTTGTAGAACAGTGACCGGCGGGTGCCAATGGAACGGACCGTCTGGTACGCCGTCAGCACCTCTTTGCGCTCGGGGGTCAGGTCGTCAAGGGCAAGTGCCGAGGCCACTGCGTCGTCGTCCGTGGACGACTTGGAGATCAGGGCCTCGCGCTCCTTCTCGGTGTACTCCAGGTCCTTGCCTTCCTTGATCTGGCGAAACTTCTTGAAGGCGGCGCGCATGACCTCGTTCTCGTCACGCTGCTTCTGCGTCATCTTGTTCAGGATGCGGGGCTTGATGCCCAGCACGTTGTAGAACAGGTTCTGCATCTGCTTTGGAGAGCTGAAGTTGATCTTGGGCTCCCCATCAAAGTAGTGGGCAACGAGCTTGTTCAGCTCCTCCACGTCGTTGCGCTCCACAATGGTGGCCAGCAGCTCGGCGCGCTCGTTGTTGGGGAACTGCTCCCGGATGTCGAAGGCGATCCCGACCAGCTTTCGCTTCTTGGTGCTGAACTCGCCGTCCAGGATGATCGGCAGGGCCAGCTTGACGTCGCTGGGTTCGATGTCGTCGCAGAACTCGGGGCAGGTGGTGCCATCCCAGCCGTTGCGCATCAGGAACTCCCGCAAATTCGCCCAAGCCTTTTCGTAGCGCGCGTCGTCGGCCTTCTCCATCTCGCGCAGCTTGCCGATCGACACCGGGATGCCCTGCACGAACGCCAGTGACGTCAGGTACTCCGGCAGGGTCTCCACGTCAAGGAAGACCTGCA
>DDYO01000108.1 GCA_002348045.1 Anaerolineales bacterium UBA2232 | reverse complement strand
CCCCGAGCTTATTCCACACTCTCGGCGAGGATGACCATTGCAGTGGCGGACGCGATCTAATGCTTGTAGAAACCGCCCAGGTGTTTTTGTCCCGCTGATGGCCTGAAGACGATACCCACACGGCGCACAACCAACGAGCGGTCAACAGCCTCACTGTGGCCCTTGCTGACCTGGGGGACAAACGCTTCTAGAAGGGCGCTGGAGGCAGGCCGCGATACCAGGGTTTCCGTCGCTTGAGGCTGAGCAGTCGGAGTTGTGGACCCGAAGATATCCGTTGGCGAGGGCGTGGGGATAGCTGGCCCTGGTGTGGCTGACCCGGTTGGCTCTGGAGTGGGAGTGAGAACCGGTGTGGCTGAAGGGCTAGAGGTAGGTGTAGGTGTCGCGGTACTCGGCACGAGCTCCCACCACAGCCGCATCACTGCCTGTCCACCGTTCTCATAGTACTCAACGGTTACCATGTGAATGTCGCTTTCGACGACCAGGTCCCCGGCAAAGGCCTCCACACCGCCGTCACGCCAGCGATCGATGATGGTAGTGCCGTTCACGATGACCCGCACTCCGTCGTCGGCACTGGCGTAAAAGCGATAGACTCCGCCGTCTAGATATAGGGAACGCGTCCAGCGGACTGAGAACTGATCGGCCGGGAAGCCGTTGAATGGCGAACCTGCACCCCAGTCAAAGTCGACCAAACGCTCGTTAAGCACGAACAGTGGCTGTCCGCTCAGGCTCATGCCTGCAAAGTAGCTGCCCTTCCACTCAGGGGTAATGGGTGTAGCGTCTTGACCGAGGAATTCCCACCACACCCGGGCCAAAGCATTGGCTTGTGACTCCAGGTACTCCACTTTTACCATCTGTGGACCAGCGCTGACGTATGCATCCGTGCTGTACAATGCACCGCTGCTCTCGTGCCATTGATCGATAACCAATTGCTGGCCGATCCATAGTCTGACACCATCATCCACTTGGGCAAAGAAACGGTAGACGCCCGTTTCGAGGGGCCACGTGCCGGTCCAGCGAACGGTGAAGCCATCTGATGGCAATGCCGGCGCAGGCGCTCCGTCCCGCCACTGAAAGTCTATCACCGGATCTTCCCTCACGAGGACGGGGCGCCCGCTAAAAGTCGTGTTAGAGTAGTACTCGCCTCGCCAAGAGGGGCCCGCAGGTACCAGCGTTGCGGTAGGTGGCGGGAGGACCGTGTTCTGCACAATAATCCGGATGTGAGTCACGACCAGGCGGTTGTTCGTGCCCATCTGTCCGGCCGCTTCTATGAGGTCGCCGATTCGGATGTCCGATAGCTGCGAGGGTTGGCCGCCAGTCGTCACTTGAGTCTGCTGGCCGATGACCAGTACATCGGTTGGGCCTTCGACGGCGCGCAGCTTGATGATCCCCGAACCGTCCGCGAGGTTCTCTACATAGCCCAGGACCCGAGCCTGCAAGAGAGCCGTTGATGCCGATGAACTCGTCGGCGTGGGCACCGGCACGCTGGTCGCGGCGACGGCATGCCGGACCGTTGTCTGCCCGGTCCGGGTCCAGTCGCTGTTGTGGGCGACGATGGTAAGGATGTGGTCTTCCGGCCACGTGACGTCGCCGGGGAAAGAGAAGACCGCTACGAACCTGCCGGAAGCATCGGTGAGAACATTGGCCACGGTCTGCGACTCCCGGGGCGATTGCTGTGGCGTCTTCAGTCCGATCTCGACACGCTCACCGGCTTTCCAATCAGTACCAGTGACACGCACGATGGTGCCCGCAACCAAATCCGCGGGGCTGGCCAGTATTGTTGGGGTCTTTCCCAGCTGCGGAACGCAGGCGTATGCGAACAAAGACAATAGTAAAATGGCCGTAGGCCGGCTCAGTCTATTGAGCATGTTTTAGATACCTCAAGGAATGGCGAGAGTTGAATACGGTCTCTCCTCGTAGACGCTGAGACCTGCCGCAAGTTCCCTGCGCTGGCCTGAAACTGGTCACAGCTCTAGTGCCGGGCGTACGGATTCGCGCTCGAGGATGATAGTAACGGGCCCGTCATTGTGGATCTCTACCAGCATGTGCGCCTGGAATTCACCGCAGGCTACCGGTACGCCGCCCTGAATAAGCAGTTCCGAGACCCTCGCTACAAGAGGTTCGGCCACATGCGGAAGGGCAGCTCCGGTGAAACTGGGGCGCCGGCCTTTGTGGGCATCACCGTAGAGAGTGAACTGGGAGATGAGCAGCACGTGGCCTCCGACGTCCAGCAAGGAGCGGTTGAACTTGCCCTGGTCGTCCTCAAAGATACGCAAGTGGGTGATTTTGTTTGCCATCCATTGCGCTTCGGCCTCGCCATCCCCATGCCCGATGCCCAATAGCACCACGAGCCCATGGTCAATGGCCCCCACTGCTCTACCGCCAACGGAGACCGTGGCTTGGCTCACACGCTGCACCACCGCTTTCACTCTGAGGCCTCCAGTTACCGAACGTGGCTCACCTGTATGGCCACCCCGCGGACATGCTCCACTTGTCATTCCTCGCACCGTCTAGTAAGATGGAAAGGACATAGACTGCATGGGGATGCGGGGAATGATCAAGCTGCTGATGACCTGGGACATCAAGACTGGTCATGAGTCCGAGTATGTTGAGTTCATGATGAGGGAGTTTGCGCAGGCGCTGGTGGATGCTGGCCTGCAACCTACCGATGCCTGGTATACCGTTTATGGGTCAGGTCCTCAGGTTCTAGCTGGAGGCGTCACCGAGACCCTGCAAAAGATGCGCCAGGTCCTCTCTAGCAAAGAGTGGCAAGAATTGGAGGCTAGATTGGCGACCTTTGGCGAGAACTACTCCAGGAGGATTGTGGAAGCCAGCGGTGGCTTTCAGCTCTAGATCCACCCACGTTTGACAGAGGCAGAGCCGCCCACACTCCACCTGGCTGCTATCTTACTCGCTGTTGGCCTTTTCGGTGGCAGCCGGCGAAGCGCTCTCGCCTGATGGCAAGGCCTTCTTCTCTGCGTCCTTGGGGGCGGCCAACTCCTTGCGCGGGGCAGTGGATCCCGACGAAAGCTGGCGATGATCGGTTGAGTAGAAGCCAGACCCCTTGAAGATGATGCCGACCGGTGAAAAGACGCGGCGACACTCGCCGTGACACTCGGGACATTCCTTAAGCGGCGCCTCATCGAAATGCTGTATTCGATCAAACCGAATGCCACAGGTCTCGCACTTGTACTCATAGGTAGGCATTGGTTGTGCTTCCTCCTGAACGATGTTGCACCGGGTATTCTAGCACAAACGGCCACGAAAAGCAAGGTGACGGTGTGCGGTGTCTCACGTACTGAAGCGGATGTGGATCACATCCCCATCTTGGACAGCATAGTCCTTGCCTTCCAGGTGCACCGCTCCGCGGTCGCGAGCAGCGGCGATTGATCCGGCAGCTACCAAGTCCTGATGGTGAACGACTTCCGCCCGGATGAAGCCGCGTTGCATATCAGTGTGGATCTTGCCCGCAGCGTCCCACACCGACGTTCCGGCACGGATCGGCCAAGCACGAATCTCCTTGCCGCCAGTTGTGGTGAAGAAGGTAATCAGGTTGAGCAGGCGATAGCCGGCCTGGACGAACTTGGTTAGACCGGAGGATTGGACGCCCAGTTCGGCAAGGTAACCCTGGGCTTCGGCCGGTGGCCACAGCGCAAGGTCAGCCTCGCACTGGGCACAGACTACAATCAACTCGGTGCCTTCGTTCCGCGCCAATTCCTGGAGGGATTCGACGGCGCCTTCACCGTTCGGAAGCTGATCCTCGCCCACATTGGCCACATACAGCCACGGTTTGGCGGTTAGCAGCTCCATCTCTGCGGCCAGGGCCTTTGCAGCAGGTTGCATCTCGGCCGAGTGTACTGGCACGCCATCATTGAGCCACTCCCGCAAAGAATTCAGGGCGGCTAGTTCACCCTCGACGCTCGTCGGTTTGGCCTTGGCAGCCGCCAGGGTCTTTTCTTGTCGTCGTTCCACCGTGGCCAAGTCGGCCAAGATCAGCTCGAGACGCACTGTCTCCACATCCTGCAGCGGGTTGAGCTCGGTAGTTACATGGGGAATGTCGGTGTTGCAGAACGTCCGCACAACCATCGCAATGGCGTCCACTGTCCGAATGTGACCAAGGAACTGGTTGCCGAGACCCTCGCCTTTGCTCGCACCCTTGACCAGACCGGCGATATCCACCACACGCAGCGTACTGGGCACCACCTTGTCGGGTTCAAAAAGCGCGGCAATCTGGTCCAACCTGTGGTCAGGTACAGGAACAATCCCAGCGTTGGGCTCGATGGTGGTGAAGGGATAACTGGCTACCAGCGCATTGGCCTTGGTGAGCGCATTGAACAAGGTTGACTTGCCAACGTTTGGCAGTCCAACGATTCCAAGCTCTACCGCCATTTTGCCCTCCTATTGTTTCATGTCGGCCTGGCAGAGCCCCACTCCGTCTGGAGTGGTACAGGCTGCCCACAGTGCCGAGCGTGCGATTATCAGGACGCGCGGAACGATTGGGATGCTCTCCAAGTCAACGGCATTTGCCCAGAGAACGTCCATCGCGTCGCTGCTTGCCACCGCGTTACCACTGATCCAGTGCGCCAGCATGTCAATCAGGATATAGTGGTACCTGACTCGGCCTTGCTCGTCCCGGTCGATGAGCTCGCCAGTAGACAGGATGCTTGCAGCCCTGATCTGTACCTGGCACTCTTCGCGTACTTCCCGTTCAGCAGCCAATGCCAGGCTTTCTCCCAGCTCCACAACACCTCCGGGAATGCTCCAGAGACCACGGTTGGGTTCTGTTCCCCGCCGGATCAGGAGGATGCGGTTATCCCTTATCACCACCGCTCCCACGCCCACCGTTGGAGCCGAAGGGTATTCACGGGGCACCTGCGCACCTCCCGGCGAACGGCCTATCGTTTGCGCCGCCCTGCCCTGGCTGCTATTATACTCCCGTTCGTTGCACGTTGGAGCACGTTAGCTTGAAGGGATGGTCATGCCCCAGGTCATTTCCGCCTCCAGGCGCACCGACATGGTCATGCATTTCGGCTCGTGGCTGGCGCAGTCGGTGCGCCTGGGCTATGCGGACGTGCTGCTCCCGTACGGCCGTGGAACTCGGCGCGTCTCCCTGTTACCCAAGGACGTGCATACCATGGTCTTGTGGTCGAAGGATTTCGCCCCTTTGCTGCACGATTGCGATGGACTGCGAACCGCCTTGGGCCGCTACGATCAGTTGTTCTGCCATTTGACAATCACCGGGTTGGGCTCTACGCGTCTGGAGCCTCGCATCCCACCCTGGCACCAGGTAATGAATCAAGTGCCTGATCTTCTAGCGGTGCTGCAAGACCCGCGCCGCCTTTCGCTGCGCTTTGATCCCATTGTCCACTGGCACGAGAACGGCCAGATCAAGAGCAACTTGTCGTTGGCTCAGGAAGTGCTGTCGGCAGCGAGCAAAGCAGGAGTAGCTACGGTAGTAGTCTCGTTTGCTACGCTGTATGGCAAGGTTCTACGGCGAAAGGGCTGGCAGTGGCACGACCCCACTCCGGAGCGCCGCCTCGAGATCATCGTTCAGCTGGCTAATGTGGCCCAACCTCTGGGGATCACCTTGCGCTCCTGCAGTCAGAGGGATCTGGCCTTGGCGGGAGCAATGCCGTCGCGTTGCATTGACGGCGAGCTCCTCTCGGCACTGCACCCCCAGCGCATTCCTTTGCCAACATGCAAGGACCCTGGCCAGCGCCCCGAGTGTGGCTGTACGCCCAGTGTGGACATCGGGTCATATGCCATGAGCTGCCCGAATGGCTGTGCGTACTGCTATGCCAATCCCAGGCTACCGAGATGATGGGCAGACAGATACCAGTGACTTGGAGCGAAGAGATGCCGTACGAATACCGCGGAAATCTGCACTTGCACACGGTTTTGTCCGATGGGCATGCCACCCACGCGCAGATCGTGCAGATGGCAGCCGCCGCAGACCTGGATTTTGTCATGCCTACGGACCACAACGTCTACGTCCCCGGGCTCGACGGCTGGTTTGGCCGTACCCTCTTGCTGGTAGGGGAAGAAGTACATGATGTGCACCGGAGACCAGAGGTGAACCACTTGCTGGTCTATGGCGTCGGAGAGAGCATGGCAGCGCAGGCCGGGGCACCGCAAGCGCTGATTGATGCCGTGAGGGAGCGGGGCGGACTGAGTTTTATCGCGCACCCTTTTGAACGCAGCTCCGCCTTTGCGCGGGAGCCAGACATCAATTGGGTCGATTGGCAGGTAGCTGGCTTCACGGGCATCAGCCTGTGGAACTATATGTCCGAGTTCAAGAGCCACGTGCACAGCGCCTCCTCAGGACTGTGGGCCGCATACTTTCCGCGCACGGTGATTCGCGGTCCATTTGAGGAGACGCTGCAAAAGTGGGACGAGCTGCTGCTCCGGCACAAAACCCCTGCGATTTGCGCCTCGGACGCCCACGGAACCACGTATCACCTGGGTCCTCTTCGCCGGGTCGTCCTTCCCTACGACCATCTTTTCCGGGCGCTGAACATGCATATCCTCACCCACGAGCCTTTCGGCGGGTCTGTCGAGCGGGATTCATCCCTGGTCTACACTGCCCTTCGTGAAGGGCATGGCTGGGTGGGATATGATGGAATAGGCGACACTCGGGGCTTTCGATTCACCGCTGAAAGCGGAGGCTGTCTTGTCCACTCAGGGCAGGAGCTGCAGGTCCAGTCCCGAGCGGCTCTGTCGGTGGCCACGCCGCAACCAGCCCGCATCCGTCTGCTGTGCAACGGACGAGCAGTAGCCGAAGCCTATGGGCGGGAATTGGGCCAAGTGGTGAGCCAGGCCGGAGTGTACCGCGCGGAGGCCTATCGGCGGGTCTGGGGACAATGGCGCGGCTGGATCTTTGCCAATCCTGTCTATCTGACGGGGAAATGAAGAGGGTCGGGGTGGTCATCAGCTGCTCGGCTGAACGAGGGAATGGCGGGCTGCACACCCTGGCGGCCCAGCCAAAGTCGCCGCCTGCGGTGCAAGAATCAGTCGGCAGAATAGGTGTCCAGGAATGCCCGCATCTGCGGGTCATCAGGATAGTCATCGGTCAAGTAGACCAGGTCGTCGGCGTGTTTCGTGAGCCGGTGTTCCTGGTCAAAGAACAGCCGCCGGACTCCAATCCACTCGCCCTGTGAGCCGGCTTGTACAACCAGGGTTCCGGTGGTGGTGTTCGCCCATGAGCGGGGCATTGGGCTGCGCGTGCTGCCCCCTAGGATCATGGTAATCCCTGGCATCTGAGAAAGGCGCTGATCCTCCTCAAGACCCAGAGTGGATAGGACGATGATGATGCTTGTGCTCGCGCGCAACTCGGCGATACAGGCTGGCAGCACATCATCGGCTGGAAGGAGCGCAAAGTCGATGCCAGATTTGGCGTTAGCCCTGTCCTGCGCCGGCCTCCCAGTCAGACCAATGAGGCCAACCGCCTTTCCTGCGACATCAACCAGCGCATAGGGCCGGGCCAGCAACTCTCCGGTAGCACTGAGCTGGACGTTGGCGGAGAGTACCGGAAAGTCGGCATCAGCCATGCGGTGGCGCAGAATGTCCACGCCCAGCGCCAGGTCGAGGTCGCCGATGGCCATGGCGCTGTAGCCCAGCAGGTTCATGGCTTCTATGACAATTCGGCTTTGGGTCTGCAGGGCAAGGGGTTGCTGACTCCACAAGGCGTTCCCGGCGTCCAGCAGCAGGGTACGGTCGTTGCGAGACCGGACCGCCTGTACCAAGGTGGCTCTCCGAGCCACTCCCCCGCTGGGCGGCCGTCAGCCACATGGCTCGGTGTAGCCCAGTACGTCATTGGTGTGCATCACGACGAGGTCAAACACTTGAGGCTCAAGTGTGGCCAGGGAAGTAGGCTCAGAGGTAGGCGTGACGGGGGGAATCGGTGAGGGGACCAGCGGTGCAACAGTCGCTGTGGCGCAAGCTGCCAGAACAAGGGTCAGCACGCCCCCAAGCAGGCCCAAGCCCTTTGGTGCCACGAGGAGCCTTGGAGTTCGTTCCATGCCTTGAATCAGCGCTCCCACCGTTGTTCTGCCGTCTGCCTCAACGAAGCCAAGTATAGTTCGTCGGCAGGAAAAGTCCAGCGCCCCCCGCGCCTGTTCCGTGAGGCGACTCGAGCGCTTCCGAGACATCCAGGTATAAAGGCTGACATAGGCCCTGCCGCTTGTAGTATAGTACGGATATGGCATTGTCAGGCAGTTGCTCGCTTGGCAACGTTGCCTACAATCCTGGTTGAGAGTCGAGTGGCTGAAAAGGAGGGCACTATGGAGCTCACCGGCGCGTCCCAGCAGTTGCAGCAGGAGGCCATCGTCATCGACGCCCTGGGCGGCTACGGCTTTGCGTTTCGCGACATCCTGGCCGGCGGGATCACGGCGACCAACGTCACCCTGGCTATGTATGGCTCGCAAGGCATGGACTTTCTCCTGGCCGAAGCGCGGCGATACTACGGCC
>DDYO01000137.1:8487-9422 GCA_002348045.1 Anaerolineales bacterium UBA2232 | reverse complement strand
GCCGAGGCGATAGCCAGCCGCTGCTTCTGACCGGAGGAGAGGAGGTGGGGAGGGCGGTGGCGAAGGTCGGTCAGCGTCCAGGCGACGAGGCTCTCGTCCACCCGCCGTAGAAGGTCGGGCCGTGGCATTCCCAGGTTCTCCAGGCCAAAAGCGATGTCCTCCTCCACGGTGGTGCCGACGATTTGCCGGTCGGGTACCTGAAAGACCATGCTAACAGCTGTGCGTATGGCTCGCCAGTGGCCGCGATCGCGGGTATCCAGGCCGGCCACCTTGACGCGTCCTTCGGTGGGCGTGAGGAGGGCGTTGAGGTGGCGCAGCAAAGTGGACTTGCCAGAGCCATTGGCGCCGATGAGGGCCACGTATTCACCCTGGGCGATGCTCAGATCAATGCCATCCAGTGCCCAGGGTGCGTCAGGCAGGTCCGGCGCATAGGTGAAGCGCAGGCCGGACATCTGGATCAAAGCTTCGTTGTTGTTCGCCACTAGAAACCCCACGACAAACAAAATAGGGCCCTGCGCAGCAAGACCCCTCAACGAAGCACTATGAAGGGTGTCTCGGTCGCAGCGGATCCAAGCACCATGACTGATGGTAGCACAAGACCACGGTTTTGTCCACTAGGGTGAGGGCGGTGTACCGACCCCTGATCGCCGACAGTAACAGTGGTGCCCATGCTGGGCTTGTTGGGGCTGAAAGCGGGCCTATAATGGGGCGGAGTTGGATGGCCCGCGTTGCGATGGGACTGGGGTGGTACGACGAAGGTGGGATGACGATGAAAACGATACTAGTGGTGGATGATGAGGTGGGCATCACGAGGGTGGTGCGCGACTATCTTGAAAAAGCTGGTTTCAGGGTGCTGGTGTCCCACGACGGCTCAACGGCGGTGATGCAGTTCCGCCAGGAGCGACCGGATCTGGTCATCCTGGACCTGAACCTGC
>DDYO01000137.1:0-8455 GCA_002348045.1 Anaerolineales bacterium UBA2232 | reverse complement strand
TGGAGTTGGGGGCGGATGACTATGTTACCAAACCGTTTTCAGCACGGGAGCTGGTGGCTCGGGTACGGGCGGTGCTGCGGCGGATGGGCGGGGAGGAGCGACCCGCGGCTCTCCTTCAGGTTGGCGACCTGGTGATGGATCCAGCAAAGCGCATGGTTTCGATTGGCGGCCGCGCCGTTGACCTGACGAGCACCGAGTTCGACCTGCTGGCTATCTTGACTGGGGCGCCGGGCAGGGTGTTCACGCGCATGGAGCTCTTGGACGCCGTGCAGGGGGTTGCCTACGAGGGCTATGAGCGGACGATCGATGCCCACGTAAAGAACCTGCGGCGAAAGATGGAGGGTGATCCCCGTCAGCCGCGCTACATCCAGACGGTCTACGGGGTGGGGTACCGCTTGGCCGAGGCCGCGGATGCGTAGCCTGGGGAGCAAGCTCTGGCTGGCGATGGCCCTGGTGGCCTTGATCGGGGTGGGCACTGTGGCGGTTGCTGTGGGGCGCAGCGTCGCGGTTGAGTTCACGGTGTACGCGCGCAGGGGCATGCAGGTGCGGGCGGCGGCGCTGGCTCCGGTGCTGGAGAGCTACTATGCGAAGGAAGGCGGCTGGGACGGCGTCGGTGTCTTGCTGGCCGATCTGGCAGCCTCTGGCGATGGGCAGGGGGGCACTCCGGGAAGGGGGCGGGGCGCCAACGGTGCCGTGGAGCAGCGGCTCATCCTCCTGACGGTTGATGGCCGGGTGGCTGCAGACTCGGCCGGATTGTGGGTGGGCCGCGTGCTGCCCGAGGAGAGCCGGCAGGGAGTGCTCCTGGATGTGAATGGGGTCCAGGTCGGCATGCTGCTATCGCTGGATGTGCTGCCTTCTGGCGTTGCGAGCGCTGAGGAGCAGTTCCTGGCGGCGGTGAGACGGGCGCTGTCGTATGCGGGGGTGGCGGTGTTCCTGGCCAGCCTGGCGATTAGCACGCTGCTGGCCCGGCAGTTGGTGGCGCCCATCCAGCGCCTTACCCGGGCAGCGGAGACCATGCTGAAGGATGGTCACTGGACGGAAGTTGCCGTGGGCTCCCGAGACGAAGTGGGGGAGCTGACCCAGGTTCTCAACACCATGGCAACCACCATCGAAGCGGGAGAGCAGCATCGGCGGCACATGACGGCCGACATTGCCCATGAGCTGCGCAACCCGTTGAGCGTCCTGCGCAGCAACGTGGAGGCGATGCTGGATGATGTGTATCCCACCGACAAGGAGCACTTGCTCCCCGTCCTGGAGGAGACCCTCCTCTTGCAGCGCCTGGTGGACGATCTGCGGCTGCTCTCGTTGGCCGAGAGCGGACACCTGACCCTGCAGAGGGAGCTGGTGGAGGTGCCGGACCTGCTGAAGGCGGTGGCAGAAGTACATCAGGCGGGAGCCCACGAGCGGGGCATCGAACTGTTAGTGGAGGTGCAGGGTGCACTGCCAAAGGTCCACGCTGACCCGGATCGGCTGCGGCAGATTGTCGGCAACCTTCTGGACAATGCGCTGCGCTATACCCAGGCTGGGGGTGTGATTACCCTGCGAGCCGGTGGAGGCAGCGAGGGCGTGCGAATCGAGGTGGAGGACAGCGGGGCGGGCATTCCCAAGGAGGACGTGGCCCGCGTCTTCGACCGCTTCTATCGAGGCGACGCGGGACGCTCCCGGTCCTGGGGAGGCTCGGGGCTGGGGTTGTCCATCGTGCGGGCGCTGGTAGAGGCTCATGGAGGCGTAATTTCGGTGAACAGCGAGCTGGGCAAAGGCGCGACCTTTGTCATTGACCTTTGAGGGCTGGCGGGTCAGGGCATCCTGGTTCCCGTCAGGCATTGAGGCTGGCCTAGGCTGGCTGTCAGAGGGCGGCGGCGTGAGGGCTGCGGCACGGTCGACGGTCAGCGCAGACCACATACCATGGCTGTGCGCCCGTGATGCGCCGGGCGGCCCGATTTGACAGCGCCGCGATATTGACTAGAATCTGCACCGTTAAGAGATTTGGCAGGGAGGTGCGTCAGATGACAATCAACAGCGGACGTCTTGAACTTGTACGGCGTGTTTGTCGCGCGCACCTCTCCGGGGCGATTGCCGTCCTCTAGTTTCCCTGCTAACGTGCGATAGAGCGTTGCCTTGAGCAACGCCAGGTCGTTGTCGGGCGTTCGGTCAATCGGTCATGAGATGGTGCCGGTGCGGCACAGCTCATGGCCTTTTTTTGTCGCCTCCGAAGGGGACTTGCGGGGCCATGAGCGTTGCCATGGTCCCGTTGCTCGTGTATATGAGCCCTAGTCCATTGGAGGATTCGGAATTGTCTGATCGAACCAAACGGTTCTGGCAGCATGTAGAACAGGATCGCCAGCAAAGGCTGGTGCGTAAGGAGATCAAGAGCGATCGCGTCGACAGGCCAGTCCGTCGCAAAGACTGGCTTGTCGCGGACGACGACGTAAGTGAGGAGCCGGATCGGGAGCGGGTGACGCCCCGCGGCGTAGCGGAACGGAAGCGGAAGAACCTTGAGGATGCCCTGGCCCGCCTGGGCTATGCCGCCGATCATGCAGCCGGACAGACCGACGGTACGCTGGATGACGGTGCGGTGGGCACGGTGTACCAGGTGAGCTCGGGGCTGTTCCGCGTTCGCATGGGCGAAGAGACCCTAGTCTGCGCACTTCGCGGAAGCCTGAAGGCTCAGGTCACCGGCTTTGCCCAGGCAGTGTGCGTGGGGGACCGGGTGCGGGTGACCCCCGACGGAGCGGGAGGGGGCGCCATTGACGAGGTCTTGCCCCGAACGAGCCTGCTCTGCCGCAGAGACGTGTTCCGCTCCCACCTGCGCCAGCCCATCGCCGCCAATGCCCAGCAGCTGCTGGCAGTAGCTTCGTGGGCGACTCCACCCCTGTGGCACGAGCTGATGGATCGTTACCTGATCACGGCGGTGCGCAACGGGCTAAAGCCCTTGCTGTGCCTGAATAAAGTGGACCTAGCTCCAAGCTTGTCGGCCTGCGCGGAGGCCATGGCGCCCTACGTGGCACTGGGGCACCCGGTCATCCTGGCTTCGGCCCAACGGGGTGATGGGGTGGAGGAGTTGCGCGGGCTTCTGGTGGGCAGGAGCACCGTCCTGACGGGCCTGTCAGGCGTCGGCAAGTCGTCGCTGCTGACCGCTATCGAGCCCGGCCTGCAACTGAAGACCGGCCATGTGAGCCACTTTAGCGGCGACGGTCGCCATACCACCACCCAGGTGACGCTGTGGCCCCTGACGCCCGACGGTTGTGTGATTGATACGCCGGGTATCCGCGAGTTTGGCCTGGAGGGTATTACCCGGGCTGAACTGGGGGCTTACTACATGGACCTGGTGGGTCACGGTCGATGCGCCTATGCCGATTGCACGCACCTGCGGGAACCTGGCTGCGCAGTCCGGAGGGCCGTTGAGGCTGGTTTGGCGTCCGGCACGCGGTATCACAGCTATGCCAAGATCTATGAGGAGCTGCCGGACTGAGGGAGGCGCGAGCCTCCACCCGGCGCAAGCACAGCAGCCGCTTGACAGGGCCCGATCCGGGTCTAGAATGGACCTGGGCAGGGCTGCCCGGCCCCATCGGGGGCTTCTTCACAACGAAGCAAGGAGAGGCGTGATGCAATGCAATTTCGATGACTGCCCGGACCGATTGGAGTCGGACTCGCTCAAGTGGCACCGCTATGATCCTGACGTTTTGCCGATGTGGGTTGCCGACATGGACTTTCGGGCGCCGGAACCGGTCATCCAGGCGCTCCATGAGCGGGTGGAACACGGCGTTTTTGGTTACGGACGGGAGCCGGCCGACCTGAGGCAGCTCATCGTGCAGCGGATGGAGCGGCTCTACGGCTGGGCGGTTGCGCCCGAGTCCATCGTGTTCCTGCCAGGGGTAGTGGTGGGCTTTAACCTGGCCTGCCGGGCGGTCACCGAGCCAGGAGATGGCGTGCTAATGCAGACACCTCTCTACTACCCGATGTTGGAGGTACCCAAGAACCTGGGGCTCTCGGCTAACCTGATGGAGCTGACGCGGCTGGACGACGGGCGCTATGAGGTGGATTGGGAGCGATTCGAGGGTGCTATTGACGAGCGAACCCGGGTATTCATCCTGTGCAGTCCGCAGAACCCTGTGGGCCGGGTGTTCACGCGCCCCGAGCTGGAGAAGATGGCAGAGATCTGCCTGAGACACGGCGTCACGATCTGCTCGGACGAGATTCACTGTGATATTGTCTATGAGGGTCATCCCCACATTCCCACCGCATCCATTGCGCCAGAAGTGGCTGACAACACCATTACGATTATGGCACCCAGCAAGACGTTCAACATCCCCGGCCTGCACTGTTCCTTCGCCATCGTGACCAACGCCGAACTCCGAATCAAGTTCCTGGCTGCCCGGATGGGATTGGTGCGCGGTGTCAACGTGCTGGGTTTCGTGGCAGGAGTAGCGGCGTACAAGTACGGTCAGCCATGGCTTGATGAGCTGCGGACCTATCTGACAGCCAATCGCGACTATCTCGTGGCCTTTGTCAACACCCAGCTTCCGGGCATCACAACTACAGCGCCCGAAGGTATGTTCCTGGCTTGGCTGGACTGCCGCAACAGCCGCATTCCAGGGAGCGCGTCGGAGTTCTTCCTGGAGAAGTCGCGTGTCGCGATGAACGAAGGAAAGGCCTTTGGAGCAGGGGGTGAGGGCTTCTTGCGCTTTAACTTTGGGTGCTCGCGGGCGAGGGTCCAGGAGGCCCTGGAGCGGATGCGCGAGGCTCTGCTGACCCTGTAGGGAGTGGGTGGGCGTTGGGTGACGGCGAACGCGGCGAGGCACGGCGGTAGGCGGCGACGAGGCGCAACCATGGGCGCGCATCAAGGCGTTCGCTGGCTTCCTGGGCAGGGTTGTGCCGTGTCTAGCGGATGAGGTGGCCGATCAGGAAGACGGTGGCGATGGTGATTAGGACGGCCAGTACTCCCGCCGCCCAATTGGTGAACCTGGAGTTGCGCCAGTCTTTCATGAGCGTGCGGTCGCTGGCCAACCGGATCATGAACAGCAGGATGACCGGCAAGAGAACGGCGTTGGCAACCTGTGACAGCCACATGAGCGGGAAGAGGGGCAGCCCAGGGATGAGCACCACGGCCGCGCTGATCACGATCATGCCGGTGTAAATACCATAGAAGAGGGGCGCTTCAGCGCTGCTGCGGTCCACGCCGCGCTCCCATCCCAGGGCTTCGCATACCACGTACGTCGTTGCCAGTGGCAGCACCGCGGCGGCCAGGAGCGAAGCGCCGAAGAGTCCAATGCCAAAGAGCTGCTTTGCCCAGATTCCTGCCAGGGGCGCCAGGGCGACGGCGGCCTGCTCGGCGGTTTCCACCGAGATCCCGCGCACAAACAGGGTTGCTGCCGTGCAGACAATGATAAAGGCCGATACGACGTTGCCCAACACGGCGCCAAACATGACATCCAGCTTGGTGTAGGCATAGTCCTTCATGGATACGCCCTTGTCGGCGACGGTGGCCTGCATATAGGCGCAGCCCCAGGGCGTAACGGTTGTTCCCACGGTGGCCAGCAGGGCGAGGATATAGCCCGATTCAAGGCGGATGGTGGGCGTGACCGCACTGCGCAGCACCTCGCTCCACGAGGGGCGTACGAGAAAGGCCGACAGAACGTAGGCCACGGCAAAGAGGGTGAGCGCCAACAGCACTTTTTCCACTTTGGCGTACGATTCGCGAGTGACCAGCCACCAGACGGTCAAGGCAGACAGGGGCACGATGATCAGCCGGCTGATGCCAAAGAGTTCGCCGCTGGCGGCGATGCCGGCGAATTGAGCGGCGGTAGTTCCCAGGTTGGCGATGACCAGCCCCAACATCACCCAAAAAGTGATGCGTACGCCGTGGCGTTCGCGGATCAGGTCGGTTAGCCCCTTGCCGGTTACAGCCCCCATGCGGGCAGCCATTTCCTGAGCGACCACCTCACCAAAGGTGACGAGGAGCAAAGCCCACAGGAAACCATAGCCGTACGTTGAGCCAGCCATGGAGTAGGTGGCGATTCCGGCGGCATCGTTGTCGGCGCTGGCGGTGATCAGCCCCGGTCCCATGATGGTTAGGAAGAGCAGCGCCCTTTGGCCTGCCCGTCGGATGGTCTGCGCAATGGACATGCTGTTTCTCCGTGAGCAAATTGCAGGCTAGAAGAAGCGAGGCAGGCGTCGCTTCCAGGCTGTGGGCAAGACCGCGTCCAGTGCATCGTCCACCGTGACGATGCCGTGCATTAGCCCTTCGTCATCCACGACGGGCACGGCCAGGAGATTGTACCTGGAGACGACCTGGGCAACCTCCTTCTGGGGAGTGAGCAGCCCGACGGTGATGAGGTCCGTGTCCATCAAGTCATCAACGCGGTCCTGAGCCGGAGCGAGGACGAGGTCGCGAAGGGAAATCATGCCCTTTAAGCGTCCTTCCGCGTCAATCACGTAGAGCATGTACATGCGTTCGTCGTCGCGGCTCTCTTCTGATGAGCGCAGGTGAGCCAGGGCCTGACGGACTGTCAGCCCCAGGGGCATGGTGGTGTACTCGGTGGTCATGATGCCTCCCGCCGATTCTTCGGGGTATCCCAGAAGCTTTTCGACGTCAGACGCATCGTCATCTTCCATAAGCTCGAGGAGCTCGGCCCGTTCGGCTGGCTTGAGGTCGGCCAGGATGTCGGCTGCCTCGTCCGGATCCATCTCCTCGAGGACATCAGCGGCGCGCTCGGGGGACAGGCTGCCGAGGAGGGCGGCCTGCAGGTCGGGATCCACTTCCTCGATGGTGTCAGCCAGGGTCTCGTCGTCCAGGGTTTCCAGGAGAGCCTGGCCCATCGGTCGGTCCAGCTCAACCACGATGTCGGCGATGTCGGCAGGGGGCAGCTCACCGATGCGGTCGTGGGAAATCCGCAGACGAATCGGTTCGTCAGCCTGAAGGGGCGCGACATCGCTCCAGGGGATGATGCCAGCGGGAAGGTCCCGCTTCAGGGCTTTGAGGATGGCGGCCGCGGGAGCCTCGATGCCCATACGGCGGAGCAGACCCCTGGTGCCGACGTCCACGCCGGCCAGGCAATAGCCGCCGTTGGCATCTGGGCAGGAAGGAGCCATCTGGAGGTCGTTGGCGCGAACCAGGCGCCGTCCTTCGGTGTCAACAATCTGCCGGTCCAGGACATCGCGAGCAAGCCACAGCTCGTCGCCTCGCTCGTGGTACAATTTGGGGTGCGCCGTGTTGAGGATGATGGACGGCTTTAGCCAGGCGACGTGTTCCGCCCCAACCAGCAGACGACCCTCAGCCGTGTCCGTCGCCAGGGCACGAAACTTGGGAAAACCCGTGTCCACCTCCGCCACGAGAACGTCCACGCATCGGCCGATACGCTCTCCCCGGGAGTCCCACACGGGTTTTCCCAAAAGCTCGCTCAGATAGGTTGTCATACCGCACCTCCCCCCAAGACCTGAACTCGCCCGAGTTTTCAAGCGAAACCGGTCCAGCGCATGCAAAAGGCCGCAGTCACAGACTGCGGCCCGGGGAGGTCATGCCAAATACGGCATCCGAAGCCCGCGATCTGGACTGCTAAGGCGAGTCAAGACCAGCCCGTTGGCTGGGATCAGAGGCACTCGCCTCACTATGGGTACTGTTACTTTCTGCGTCCATTCCTAAGGCTATTCTCTGTCTCTTGGCCTACTCAGCCATATTCGGCAAAGGATTCTGCACGAACGCCACTTGCCCGCAGCGCATGGCAATCATACAGCCGAATGGGTGGGGAGTCAACTTGGAGGCGAGGCGCGCTTTGGCGAATGGAAGGATTGGAGTAGGATAAGGATAGGAGATTGGGACCGGCCAGCCTTGACGGATGCCAAGGAGAGTGGGACATGGGAGAGGCAACGGCGTCGAGCTCCGGAGTGCCATTGAGGCAGCGCCTGAACGTGGAGCGAATCACGCCAGCGCTCGTGATGTTGGGGCAGGGCGCCAGCGTCAGCAATGTGGCGGCGCGGGTGGGGGTGTCGACGACGACGGTGCTGGCCTGGATGGACTGGTGCTACTCCCGGCGGGACGAAGTCGAGGCTAACTTGCAGGCCATGGAGCCGGGTATGACGCCTGGGCAGCGTGGGCGCCTGTGGGAGCGAATCGAGCGCCGCCAAACGAAGCGTCAGCGGCGGCTGGGGGTGCGCGAGTTGCTGAAACCGCGTCAATAGCCGGGCCCTGGGCACTGAAAAACGAAGGATTGTCGGCAGCTAGGGTCTTAGCCCGACCGGGCTAAGACCCTAGCCTGGTCTTAGCTAAACAGGTGGAATGCGGCGATGATGGGCGCAAAGAGGGACGAGACCAGGGACATCACCGTGATCAGGGTGTTCATTGAAGGCCCCGCGGTGTCCTTGAAGGGGTCGCCAACGGTGTCGCCCACCACGGCCGCCTTGTGCGCTTCCGACCCCTTGCCGCCGTGGGCGCCATCCTCGATGTACTTTTTGGCGT